>JBFISZ010000001.1:0-44088 GCA_041608315.1 Acidimicrobiia bacterium
CAGGGAGACCCCGACGTATTCGCCCCCTACGTCTATTCCACGGCTGTGTGACGGCAGGGGGCCTAATAGCCGTCGCAGTGATAGGCTGGCACTATGACGGAACCCGTGCCGATGAATCTTGTAGGTGTTCGGATTGAGCTGCCGACCAACACTCCGATCTTGCTCCTGAAGGAGACATCGGGAACGCGGTACTTGCCGATCTGGATCGGAGCGAACGAGGCCACCGCCATCGCGCTCGCCCTCGAAGGTGTGCAACCGCAGCGGCCGCTCACTCATGACCTGTTGAAGCTGGTGGCCGAGACGCTCGGCGCCAAAGTGGATCGTGTGGTCGTGACCAACCTCGAGGACGGGACCTTCTTCGCCGATCTCGTGATGACTCGCAACGGCGAAGAGGTAGTCGTCAGCTCACGGCCCTCCGACGCGATCGCTCTGGCCGCTCGCACCGACGCTCCGCTGTTCGCAGCACCCGAGGTCATCGACGAAGCCGGAGTCGAGATCCAGCTCGACGGCCAGGAAGAGGAGATCGAACGGTTCCGCGAGTTCCTCGACGATGTCGTTCCGGAGGACTTCGAGGGCCACATCAAGTAGAGCTCTCCCGCTCGGTCCCGCCCGGGCATCTCCCCCCGTACCTCCTCTGAGAGCTGCCCGCGGTTTCGACGATGAGCTGAGCAGTCGCGCCACCGGGAGTGGTCCGCATCGGCAGGCGGCAGTGAGGACTGGATAGAGCCAGACGGGAGTCTGGGCTAAGCGGCGCGATAGGCCCCCTTGCCGGCGAAAGTCCGCGACCAGCCTCAACCAGGAACGATCACCATCCTGGCCGGACGGGATTTGCTGATCGGCGCTACGCCTAGGTCGGAATGTCGAGAATCAGGCCGATGACATCCCGGATCTGGCCAAGAACCACCAGCCCGGTGTTGCCGCGTACCTGTTCGACCCGCCGGGTCGAGACCGCCCGTACGTGCTGACATTGCGCAGCCGAGCGTTCTTGGAGACCATTGGTTTCGTCGGGTTCGATCGTGATCTCCGACGTGAAGCCCCTGATAGTGGTGGTGAGCGGCACGACTTGTATCACGGTGGATTGCGCATCGAGGATGCGCTGCGCCGTGATCAGCACAGCAGGATGGCGGAACCCGGCCTCGCGACCTTCGGGGAGTCCGAGGTCGAGGTCGATGACGTCACCCGAGGTCAGCATCGAGCCAGTCGGCTTCGTCCGTGGTCAAGACTGCGGTGAGCTCTTCGCCGATCCGGTCTTGGCGGAGACGTCTTACGGCAAGCGCGACGGTTGCGCCGACAGTGGTGCCGAGCTGGTCGGCGAGTCGTTTCAACTCCTGATGGGTTGTCTTGTCGATGCGAACACTCGTACTCTGCATGCACATCAGCATACAGCGTCGCATGCATAAGTGGTAGGGGTTCGCGCTTCGTTGAACCGCTCATCACTCACCCCCGTGAGCGTTATCGCGCGGCTAGCGCCGTCCTCGATCCGGCAGGGAGTGATAATGGTTGTGCCCTCGATGGTTGATTGCCACTTGTGGTGGCGGATCGGCTTTTAGGGTTTGGTTTGGGTTCTCGGGGGCTGGTCTGGCTCACGAACCGGCTGACGCCAGTTTGGTTGTCTTGGAATTGACGCGCCGATCGGTTCCCGGGGGCCTGGGCCGGCACTCACCGCTCGGGCGGTGTGACGTTGGTCGAGCTGCAGCAACAGCTTCGACCGCATCGACGTCCGCCGTTGCGGTGGTGCGTGCCACCCCTTTGCAAACATTGGCGAGAGAAAGGGATGGCAATGACCATCGTAGATACCCGTGTTGTTTGTGGTGGTGTCGATACCCACGTGGATTTCCATGTCGCGGCAGTTCTCAATCACATTGGTGGCTTGTTGGATGTCGAGTCCTTCGAGACCACCGAGGCTGGTTACCGCAAGCTGTTGGATTGGTTAGAGGGCTTTGGTGTGGTGATGCGTGTCGGGGTCGAGGGCACCGGTTCCTACGGCACTGGTCTGGCCCGCTTTCTGAATGATCGTGGCCTCGAGGTGGTTGAGGTGGATCGACCCAATCGGCAGCTGCGTCACCGTAGAGGCAAGTCGGATCCCACCGACGCGATCGCCGCGGCGCGGGCTGCGCTCTCGGGTGAGGCTGCTGGGCGTCCCAAGTGGCGTAACGGGCCAGCCGAGCAGATGCGGATCCTGTTGGTGGCTCGCCGCTCGGCACGCGATCAACGAATCCAGACGCTGAATCAGATCCGTCAGCTGGTGTTCACCGCCCCAGGGGCGATCCGGGAACGCTTCATAGGTCGCCCCCCAACAGCAATGCTCACCGAGATGGCCAAGATGCGGCCCCGCCCAAGTTCGGATCCGGTTGCCTATGTCACGCTGTGCACGATCCGGGACTTGGCGCGGCGTATCAAAGGCCTCGATGCTGAAACCAAAGTGATCCGTGCCAAGCTACGAATCCTGGTCGCTGAGGTGACGCCGTCGCTGCTCGAGCTGCGCGGTGTCGGGGCCGAGACAGCTGCCATGCTGCTGGTGGCGGCTGGCGACAACCCGCAACGGATCCGCTCTGAAGCCGCCTGGGCGCATCTGTGCGGCGTCGCCCCTATCCCGGCATCATCGGGAAAGACGATCCGGCACCGGCTAAACCGGGGCGGTGACCGCCAAGCAAACGCCGCGTTGTACCGCATCGTGCTCTCCCGCCTCTCCTGCGACCAGGAAACCAAGAACTACATGACACGTCGCCTCGCCGAGGGCCGCACCCGCAAGGAAATCATCCGGATGCTGAAACGCTACCTAGCCCGCCACATCTACAAACACCTTCCCCGAGACAGCCACTGAGATCACGGGACGGGAATCTGACCCGCTAACCGGCTGACCACCCCACCCGGGTCGTGCCCACCACCCGCAACGCACCTTGACAACCCACCACCCACCGTCACCACCCACCAAAACCGGGTTGGCGACAAGCGTGTTATCGCTCATATCTGACGATCTGGGTGGCCACTCGTCATCCGTGAGGGAACGTCCAAAGCCTCCGAGTCGCCAGACCTGCTGTTCAGTCAGACGCTCCTTCGGGTCCGTGTGGATCAGAAGAGTGAGTACGACTCGGTGTTCGGGCCATGCAAAGGCGTCCGCGCGTAGTTCGTCATCGATCCACGCGCACGGTCGGTCGCCCGCATACCGCCGCACGTCATGAAGCTTCCACGTCTCGTCTGCCCGACCGCTGCCGAGCTCGATCACAGGGATATCCTCGCCTAGGGCGACCCTGGGTGCGATGAGACGGGGAGCGTCGTGTTCCCACGTCGTCGCCCACACCAGGTCGAACCACGTCGCCAGGTCATTGAGCCATCTGCCGTGGCGCGGCGACAGCCACACGTCGAAGCCGAGAAGCTCGTAGCGATGTAGCTCGAGACCAAGGAGTCCCGGCTGGTGCTGGAATGTCGTCTAGGTCGCCGGTGAGTCCGCCAAGGGATACCACCGTGCAGCCCATTTCGATCCGGGGCGGGCGGCCTTCGTGGCCGCGGTGAGGCTCACGAACCCAGCGCCGACGCCTGCGACCACGGCGAGGAATACGACGCCCATCCCGGCTCCCACACCCGAGAACCCGTCGAGTTCTTGACTGCGGAGCGAGATGATACCTACGACGAACACGAGGATCATGACCGGCAGCGCCAAGACTCCCATCCAGCCTCCCGCGCGGCGTCCCTTCTGGAAGCAGACGATTGCAGAAGCCGGAGAGACCAAGGCGAACGAAACGGGGATCAGAAGAAGGAAGGCTCCCAGGGTCCCGAAAAAGAACCCGGTGACACCGACTTCATCCTCGGCGACATCGAGAAGGTGGACAAGTGGTGCCAGCGCGAGCAACGTGGCCGGATAGACGAGCCGCAGACGTGTCGGACGTATCCACGTACGGCGAGAAGTGGGTGTTTCGTAGCGCACAGAAAGTCCCATCAATCGGGACGCCAGTCGTGGGGAGCAGCGTCGAGGTGCCCAGCCTAGTGGCGTGGACCGCACTCTGACCGCGAGATATCGTTGATTCCCACGAGAAGACAGGCGGTGTCACGACCGGCAGAAGAAGGAAGTCCCTAGCAGATTGACGATCTGCCTCGCTCACTGGCCCTCGCTGAGGCTCAGTCCTGCGGCGTCATTCCTGACGAACTCGATACTTTCAGTGAAGTGTTCCCAGGAGGGACTCAGAGCGGGAACCTGTGCTGGCACGTCCGCACCGACGACGCTGACAGTCTTGCCCTCATCGTTGACGACGCCTTCAGCTTCGATCAAGAACGCGCCTACATGGCCCTGAGGTAGCCGGTTCGAGCGAAGCGGAAGTGCCCGGTTCATCCCTCAGCTCCTTAGAAACGGCCGGAATCTTCGAACCGCTCCTCGATGTGCCGATCTGGGACGGTCGCGAGAGTGGGGCGATATGGCGCGGGATTCGGGCGTTCGGTGCGGCTCGGTTCACGGTCTCGGTCGATGACCGAAGGTGATGCGACCGCTTTCGACGCTCGGCTCTAGGCCAGCTGGGCGGTCTCGCCGGTGTGTCATGGGTTGGGCGTGATTCGTGTGATGGTCCCGTCTTCCTGAGTAACCCAAATGAACCCGTTGGACTCGATCATTTGGATCGGTGCCTCCCGATCCCCCTCGAGTTCGATGACTTCGGTGATGGTGCGGGTTGCCGTGTCGATTCGAGTTACGGATCCTCGAGTTACGAATTCGCCGACGTGCGCGACCCACAATGAATCGCCGACCACGAGCAACTGCCGTGGAGACGCTGCCACTGGGATCACGTCGGTTACCTCAACAGTGGCGGCATCGATTCGGGTGACGGTATCCACGTCGCCGGTAAAGAACCATATTGCACCGTCGCTGAAGACACCGCCGTAGGAACCACTGTTGGCGGTCTGACCGAGGTCCAGCTCGTCGGTGATTTCCCGGGTTTCGAGGTCGAATCGAATGACTGGCATGCCAACCCCGGAGAGCCAGATAGCGTCGCCGAGCAACGAGGCGACGGCTTGGCAGCAGGCGGCTGCTTCGGGATAGTGCTCCAATGTTTTTGTGTCGAGATCGATCCTCATCAGACCGTCGAACTCTGCGTAATGCCAGAGTCCGCCGTTGATTTCACCTACCCAGCCACCACCGCCGTCGTCGTCAGAAACCGTCTCGATCCTGTGCGTGGCGAGATCAATTCGGTAGATCCCTTCGGTCTCGTTGCCGCCATCGTCCCACGCGGTCACCCAGAGACCGCCGTCGGCAACGATTATGTCCCCTTTCTCCACGGGGCTTTCGATTATGTCAGTAATCGTGCCCGATTCGAGCTCGATGCGACTCAGCAGGGAGGCGTCTCGTTGGTTGAAGTCGGCGAGCAACACCCACAGCGAGTCAGCGGTCGGCTCCATTTCCCACACAGAGCGGTCCACCCGGATACGTTCGAATTGCGCTGAGATTGTGTCGATCCGGAAGATGTTGTTTGAACCGTTACGCGGATCGTCTGGGTGGGTGCCGGAAAACCAAACCGCGTGACCCGTTTCGATGAATCGACGATTCCCGCCGGGCCATCCGGTGGCGATTCCGCCCGGGCCGTCCGGGGTGACTACCTTGACCACCTCAGCGATCGGGCCGGACGCGGCTCCTTCTGGCGGGTCTGTTGCGGGGGGTAGCGCCGCGGTCACACGATGGTCCTCGATGAGTGGACCGTCGGGCGTATCAACGATTCGCATAATCTCAGTCCCGGCGGCATCAAGAACCAGGAACGGTCCCGCCGATTGATCACTGCTGAATTCGCCGCCACCTCCGCTCCCAGGCGCATCAATGATCAATGCCATACCGGCAAGCGGCCGCTGCCAAACGGTCGACCCGTCGGCCCGCTCGAAGGTGACCAAAGCGGCCGCAAGTGGCAAGGCTGCGAACTGGAAGACCCGTCTGCGCTCAACAACCGAATTCAGGACGGTCAGCACGCCGCCTCGTCCAAAGCGATCGGTCAGGAGGGCGCTTTCGTCGTACCCCGTGAAGCCGAACTCGATCTCGACCGAATCACGTCCCCTGACGGCGATTCCAGTTCTGGCTACGACACCGTCGACTTCGACCTCGACGGCCAGGTCGCACGGACCGCTGCAGATCGAAATCTCCGGTTCATAATCGCGGAACGGCCCACTCAACGGTTGCTCGACACCCAACGACGAAGGATCGAACTCAAGAGACACAGCCGAAGCCGACTCGACCGCCGCATCGAGATAACCCTCGACGAAACCAATGGGCACATCTGCCGGAGTCACCGTCGTCATTCCGAACTCGCTCTCGAGACGGAACGCCGATTGAACCATCGACTGAGAGGTGGCGAAAACCACCACACCCGCACCGCACGGCGGAGCTACATCAGCATCTCGACACCCAGACTCCAGTCCGGTGAGCTGCCGCCACGCTGACTCATCTGGTGCCGTCGCGACCTCAATGACTCCCGGCCACGACCGGACCTCATCGACCATGCTCGCCATTACCTCAGGACCGACATCCGGGTCGACAAACGTGGCGGCCACGCTCCACGCACCAGGACCAAGCACACCATTCACACCACTGACGGGAGCCACAGTCGTAGTCGGCACCGTTGTGGTTGGCTGGTCGATGATGTCGTCCGGCCCCGCGCGGGCCAGCCACGCTACGCCACCGACCAGCACCAAGATCACCACGGCGGCAGCAACTGCTACCAGCCAGGTACGTGACCGCGGAGTTGGAGGCTCCGGCCGGGATGGCTGTGGATAGTCGATTGGTCGGATCGGACCCGCGGTGTGGAGGATCTCAGAAACGTCGACTGGTTGTTGGATCTCGTCAACCGCGGTGAACAGGACGTTGATCTGGGTCGCCAACGTGTCGCTCATGTCTTCACCCCCAACCGGTCTCGTAACTTGGCCATGGCTCGCTTCTCATGTGTCTGCACGGTCCCCTTAGCGACACCCAACAACTCGGCGACCTCTCCATAGGACCACTCGTAGCCGTGGATCAACGTCACCACGATGCGCTGCTGGTCTCGCAACCCCAACAGAGCAGCCGGAAGACCCGGCTCAACCCACGGGAGCGTCTCGACCACTCCGTCTAGATCAGCTACCAGCACATCTCGAGAGACCTTGCGGCCCCGGTCACGGCCCACCCGGTACAGGTACCCGGCCGGGTTCTCCAACGACTTGACCCGATCCCAGTGCCGCCACGCATACACCAACGCCTCAGCGGCGGCGTCGCGGCCCGCCTCGATCCCGAACGTCGCCGTCAACGCCCGACGCAGCCGCGGCTCTAACTCAGCCACGAACTCCGTAAAAGAGTCAACTCTCGCCTGATCAGCCAGCAACGCGCATCTCCCAAGTCCTCTACCCACATAAAGGTAAGAAACAGGCTGATCGTAAGACAACACACCCAAATACCGAACATGAAACGGGCAACACGAACCGCACCGGCAACCTCGTCAGGGCCGACCTCGCCGGGGTCCAGCCGTCCGAGAACATGGACTGTTGCTCAGGATCGCGCTCTCGGCACCGTCGAGAGCGGCCACGATCGTGACCTAGGCGCACATTGTGATCGCCTTATTGTCTAGCAACCCTCGAGGTAACCGCAACCGTTCTCGTCGAGGTAGACGGCCCATTTCTGGGCGTACTCCGCCTGCAATGCGCCGATCTCTCTAGCCTCGTCGACCGTGGTCCACTTGCGGAAGCTAGTGGCTTCGCGAATTCCCGGGTGATTCTGGTCGAGCCATCGGTTGAATGGAGCGCCCACGTGGAGGAAGTCCTGGCCCGGGAGGTAGGAGAATGTGAACCTCCTAACGCCCTCGGGGCTGATAACCGCGGTGAATCTCGTGGGAACCGCCGGTGCACCGACGGCCGGAATCAGCGAGTCGATCGTCTCGAACTCACAGAACACATGCACCGTTGCTTCTTCTGGCACTTCATGGTTCACACTGCACTCCGGCGACGTCAGGCGCGTCCCCTGCCCGACGTAGAACCAGTTGATCATCTCGAAATCCGCTCGTGAGCGCCTGCCAAACCAATCGAAGGTGACATCCTCGGTGAACAACGAGAACACTGCGTCGACATCCCCGGCGTTGAACGCATCGAAGTAAGCATCCGTCACCGAGAACGCATCATCGGCGCTGAACGCTGCCGCGCCTGTCGTGGGTGGCGATGTCGCTACCGTCGCCGCGGGCGCCGGCACCGTAGTTGAGGGGGCTGATGTGGTTGTTGAACTCGTTACCTCCAGCGCCCCTTCGTCGTCCGAACCGCCACACGCGGATGCAACTAGAACGAAGACAGCCAGCACCGCCATCAGCTTCATCAGGAGGCGACTACGCCTCAGCACTTCCGTCATTCTTGGTCTCCCACGTACGCCTCCCAGCTCTCTACCCACATAAAGGTGAGCAGAGGACCGATCGTAAGACAACACGACCGAGGGCCAAACGGACACCACTGCGACGCCGCACATAATGTGCGCTCCGCGAGACGTCAGGCATGCCCCCTGCCCGCCCTCGAACCGGCATTATGCCGGTAATCCTGTCAAGTTCTGAGTGCTGGTTTGTCATGGTTCAGTCTCCGTTTGGGGTGTTGTTGAGGAGTTGTTGGTAGAGGCGGGCTCGGCCGGGTTGGTGGTGGTCTTGGGCGTGGTCGCGTTGCTGAGTCAGCACCGGGATATGGCTCTGGTCGGTGCCGAAGTAGGTGCAGGTCTCACAGATCGTTTCGTAGTGACAGTCCATCTGGGCCGGTCGTTGGCACCAGCCGTTGCCGAGCATGCGTTGGTGTTGTTGGCGGAGCCGCCGCATGTTGGGGCCTTCAGCGTCGGCGGGGAGTTGGGTGTTGTAGAGGTGATCGACTTTCGATGAGACAGCGTCGTATTCGTCGGCGACGGTTCGGTCAGCGATGCGGGCATAGACCAGGGTCATCTCGAGGTTCTTGTGACCTAAGAGAGCAGCGACGGCTTCGAGACGCATACCGCGGTTGATGGCTTGGGTGGCGAGGGTGTGACGTAGCTGGTGGGGGTGGACGTGACCGATCCCGGCTCGTTTAGCGATACGGCGAACCATCCGGGTGACCCGGTGCCGGTCGACCGCGGAGACCTGATCGGTGAGAAGCCGACCAGTTGCAGCGATCCGTCCGGCGTTGTCGGCCTGCCACGCTGAGATGAGTTCCACGAGCTCGGGGTGGAGTGGGACGTAGCGGTCGTTGCGGAGTTTCCCGACGGGGACATGGAGCCAGTGGTGTTCACCGATCTGGACGACCGGGTCGGCGTCGAGGTTGGTGAGTTCCCCGACGCGCATCCCGGTGCGAGCCAGCAACAACACACAGAGCTTGCGGAACGGGTCAGGTTCGATGTTGACCTGGGCCATGAACTTGGCCATCTCGGCGTCGTCGAGGAACTTCGGTAGTGGCTCCGGTCTCGGCGGGACGTCACCGTGGATGATCGGGTTGCGGCGGGGTGCGTCGTCGAGGTCCCATTCGATGATCCGATCGAAGAACACCTTCAACAACCGGAGCCGTCCCCTAATCGTGTTGGTCGCCAACGGTTGCCCAGTGTTTGCGGTCACGTCGTTGCCAAGCTTGAGTTTGAACGCTTCGATATGTGCCCTGTTGATGTCGGCGACGCCAGTGACTGAGGGGTCGTGTTCGCTGATCCAGAGTCCGAATACGCGCAGTGCCCTATCAGCGGCAGTAATCGTTGCTGGTGTCAAAGTGACGGCCTGCTGGGCCAAATAGCGGCGCATTGTCGCTGCCAGCAGGGGAACCCGACCAGCAAGCAGCTCCCAATCGGTGGTTGGCTGAGACACCTCACCAACAGTGGAGTTGGCAGTCATGACAACCCCTCCGCTACGGCCACGACATCATCAGCGAACCGGCCGGCGTCGATCGCATCCGAGGCTCGCAGATACTCCTTAGCGAGCCAGTCGTTGGCGAGATGCAGATAGATGCGAGTCGATTCGATCGAACGGTGCCCCGCTTGTGCCTGGATAGCTTCTAGTGACATCCCAGCCTCCCGCAGCCGGGTGAAACAGGTGTGTCGCAGCTCATGACAGGTGCAATGCGCCAGCCCAGCCCGTTGGCGAGCCGAGACGATCAACTGATCGAGACCCTTCGGTGTCAACGGCTTCCCAGTGTTGGGTCCTTTCAACACCACAAAGAGCCGATCCGTCGCTGAATCGGTGGGACGTTCGAGATTGAGATAGTTGGCGACCGAGTCGAAGAACCGGACCGAGATCGGAACGACCCGTTGATGACCGCCCTTGCCCTCGGTAATGAACACTCGCCGTTCGGCGAACTTGAGATCGGTGAGCCGCAGACCAAGAACCTCGACACGGCGCAGCCCGCCCAGCACCATGGCTTCGACCATTGCCCGGTCCCGCCAGCGGCGACATGCTGCAATCAGCTCGTCGACCTCGGCCGGTTCCAAGATCTTGGGCAACGTCCGCGGCGTCCGCACCAACGGTGTTCCCCGCTCGGTTCGGGATCGTTTCCGGTTCGACAAACCCCTCGGCACCGGATTCGCCTCGACCTCACCACACGCCACCAAGAACCCGAACAACCCAGAGATCGACGACAAGCGGCGCTGAATCGTCCGCGCCGATAACCCCGACTCGCCATCGACCAACCGGACCACCTTGCGGTCACCGCGCTGGCTAGTGATGAACTCCAACACATCAGCCGTAGTCACCTCGGCTGGCTCTTTCGGGACCACCGAGAAGAAGACCTTCAAGTCATAACCCGCCGCCAAAACCGTGTTCGGACGAGCCCGCGCCGCCACGAACTCCAAATACCGATCCAACTGTCGATGCCCCAGCCTCAATACCGGCCGGCCACCCCGATCAGCCTCCCGAACCAGCACCGGCAACCACGTCATCGCCCAACCTCCTCAACCCTCGAAAACGCTCCTCCCGGATGATCGCGAAAGCCCAAGTGGATTACAGGCATATGTAGCAATCTGCACTAGCAAGACATTATCTGGGAGGAGGGTCGCTGGGTCGACCTCGCAGGCGGGGCTGAGACGGTGGGCACCGGCCGAGTGCACCTCCGGGACTCGACAAGAGCGCGTGATGACTCGGTGATGCGTTCGATGGTGTTGCCGACGTTCGGACCAAGGCAGATCGCCTCTGTGACACCTGGCGATGTGCAGGGATGGATCGCTTCTCTCACCGCAGTCGGATACGCACCGTCGACGATTCGGAAGGCTTGTGAGTTGGCTGCAGCCAATCGTTTCGAAGGAAATGCGTTTCTTGACAATGAGTGAAGTGGGCGGTCTGGTGGACACGATGCCCGAACGGCATCGGGCGATCGTGCTCGCTGCGGCCTACACCGGTCTCCGGTTCGGGGAGCTTGCCGGCCTCCGCGTCGACAGGTTGGACTTCTCGGCCGAAGCCTCACGGTGAACGCGACGCTCTCGGAAGTCCGCGGCCGGGTCTCGTTGAACGAGCCCAAGACCAAAGCAGCGCGTCGCCAGGTTGCCCTCCCCCGCTTCCTGTGCGATCGGCTTGCCCGGGAACACCCGAAGGTGATCCAGTCGCGGCTGGGACACGCCTCAATCAGAACCAGCTCGACACGTACGGGCATCTCTTCGAGGGCCTCGATGAAGCCGCCGCGCAGCGCCTCGATGACCTCGCTCTGGAACGAATCGCGCACGAGACGCGCACCGAAGGCGACGGTGAGGTGTTCCACCTAGACCCGTAACACAACGAAACCGTTGCAGCGCAACGGTACCGGGCGGTGGGCGCTACCGGGATCGAACCTTCTCCGCGCAACCGACAGCACCCACACACGAAACGGGACCACCACGAACCCGAGCCGCCCAAGAACCTCGCCGTCGCTCTCCCAGAAGAGGAACGCCGCACGCATCGGCGCGCACAGCGACCGGATCAACGCTCGGGCCGCTGAGTGGGCGCTACTGGGATCGAACCAGTGACCTCTTCCGTGTCAGGGAAGCGCTCTCCCGCTGAGCTAAGCGCCCGGGATGTGGGAGCCGCCCCGACTGGAGCGGCCTGCCTGTCATCCTACGACGAGGCGACGCCGGGAATCGAACCCGGGTACAGGGTTTTGCAGACCCTTGCCTAACCACTCGGCCACGTCGCCGAAAAGGACGGTCACATACGACCGTCCTGCGGAGCGGACGACCGGGATCGAACCGGCGACCTCAACCTTGGCAAGGTTGCGCTCTACCAGCTGAGCTACGTCCGCGCGAAGCGGTAGTTTACCAGACCCGGCGAGGCTCCCCGGTTTGGTCAGGCTCCCGTCGATCCGAAGCCCCCGGCGCCACGATCGCTCGCTGGTAACTCGGCGACCGCCTCGTACTCCTGGGTCACAAAAGGCACGACTACCAGCTGGGCGATCCGCTCCCCACGTTCGTATGCGAACGGCTCGGCACCCTCGTTGATGAGCACCGCGTGGATCTCACCGCGGTACCCGGCGTCGAGGATTCCCGGGGAGTTGACGAGGCTTATCCCGTGGCGCGCCGCCAGGCCGGACCGGGGGGCAATGAGGCCGACATACCCGTCGGGAACGGCAACGGCGATCCCGGTGGGGACCAGCGTGCGCTCTCCGGGTGCCAGCACTCCTCCGGCGCGTGCGTACAGATCTACCCCGGCGTCACCGGGGCGAGCGTGGCGCGGCAGAGGAAGCTCAGGGTCGAGCTGTTCGACGAGTATCTTCAGGCTGTGCATCTGAGGGACAAGAGTACCGGAGCGCCCGAATGACCGATCAGTCAACGGACCGCCAACCGGGAGACAGGGGTCGGTGGTACCTCGAGATGCTCGGGATCGACTCCACAGAGGACCCACCGACCTTGCAGCAGGTCGCGCAATCCAGCGACACGACGCGCACGGCGGAGCTGGTCACTGAGATGTGGGACAAGACGGCCGAGCTGCCCGCGGCCGAGACCCCGGAGGATCCTCTCACCGGGTGGAGCCCAACCGAGCTGAGCGCCACCGCGAGCTCGCGGCGAAACGTCCGCTGGCCGATCGTGATCGTGGCGATCCTGGCCGGCACGGCTGCGGCGCTGGCACTGTGGTGGATGCCCCAGGAGTCGGAGCGGCGCGCCGCCAACCATGCGGGACTGATCGGGGCCTCGCTGACGGCCCTCTACGGCGACCTGGCCGACGCGCAGACGGCGCTGGCGACGGCGACCGAGCCTGGCAGCACCGAGCCCGACCTGAGTTCCGTAGCCGTCGATCTCGCCGGAATCGCCGACAGCGCCGCTCGGCTGCTCGACCTCGCCAACCAACCGGTTCCCACCAATCTGCCGCTGACCGCCCGCGAACCGTTCGACGATCTCGACTCTTTGCGTCGCGGTCTCGAGCCGCTGGCGGCAGAGGCGAGCGCCATCCGCGGCGAGGTGGCCGATATAACCGACTACCGGCTCGCCCTCGCTCGGGTGCTCGACGTGCCGGAGCTGCCGCTCGTCGCGGACAGCGCGACGATCACAGAGCAGAGCGCCGTTGTGGCCAAAGCGCTCGCCACCAGCGTGGCGGCCCTGACGGAAATGCCCGTGGAGGGCCCGTTCGCCGAGCATCGCACGCTCGTCGACGGCGCGGTCGCCGCATTTGCCCAATGGCAGGACGACTACCTGGCGGCGCTCCGCGAGAGCGACACAACCGAGACCCAGCGCCTGCTTGACGAGTTGACCACCGCCCGGCAACAGCTCCAGAACGACCTCGTGGACCGTCTGGCGGCTCTCCGCACCGAGGTTGATGGCCGCATCCTCGAACTGGCGAGCGGGCTGAGCCGGGCAATTGCCCTGGTGCCCTAGCGTCTAGCCGGCGGGTTCCGGGGCACTTTCCAGTGCAGCCATTTCCCGTTCGAAGTCGGAGGCACCCTGAAAGTCCTTGTAGACCGAGGCGAACCGAAGGTAGGCGACCTCGTCGACCTCCCTGAGGCCTTCGAGCACAACTCGTCCGATCTCATCTGTCGTGACCGGGGACGCCGAGTCGAAGAGCGCTTCGGTGCGGGCCACGAGCCGGTCCATCGTGTCGGCCGCCACCGGGCGATCGGCCAATGCCGCCTCTAGGCCCGAACGCACCTTCTCCGGATCGAATGGCTGGAGCGCGCCGCTGCGCTTGCGGACCTGGACGGCCGGAACCGATCGCTCGTACGTAGTGAAGCGGTGCTCACAGGTCTCACAGCGCCGGCGCCGCCGGACCGCGCTGCCGCCCTCCGCCGGTCGGCTATCGATGACGCGGGTGTCATCGGCACTACAGGTGGGACAACGCATTGGGCCGGAGGGTAGCGGGCGCGGGCCGCCGGGGGGACACATCACGACGGACATTCCATCGCAACGCGCCGGGTGTCCCCCGGACCCGCCTATGACGAGCCGGTCAGGGGAATCTCCAAGACCTGTCCGGGATGGATCGTCGATGACTCGAGGTGGTTGCGGCGCTTGATCGCTTCGATCGTGTTGCGAACGTCGCGGCCCGGTGAAGTGTGCTCGCCGGCGATGTTCCACAGGTTGTCGCCGGACCGAACCTCGTATTCGGCGACCGGCACCGCAGCGGGGACATCCACCGGGTCGAGCGCCGCCATGACGCTCGAAGCGAGGAGGAGGACCAGAGCCACGATCACCGTGGAGATGACGATCAACACTCTTGACGGGATGACCGCATGTCGTGGCATCTGGTTCCTCCTCCAGTCGCTTCCGTGTAGGGCTTTCGGGAATCACGGCTGCGATTCCGTCGAGCTCTGTTGTCACCGTATCTGTCGGGTACGACAAGATCCGGTTCCGACCTTCCTATCCGAACACCTGTTCGAGAGAACTCCATCGTATGCGAACACCTGTTCGCATGTCAAGTCGAACATATGTTTGGTTTTGTCACTCGAGCCGCGTACAATCTGAGTCGGCAGACAGGCCCCCGGGCCGTATGCGAAGAAACAGGAGCACCAGATGGTCGAGAAGACACTCACGGCACGCCAGCAGCAGATCTTGGATCTGATCCTGGCCACGGTCAACGAACGGGGCTACCCGCCATCGGTGCGTGAGATTGGCGAGGCCGTCGGCTTGAGCTCCCCTTCCACGGTGCACAGCCACCTCTCTGCGCTCGTCAAGGCCGGGTGTATCCGGCGTGACCCGACCAAGCCGCGCGCCATCGAAGTCATCGACTCGGGCCACAGCGAGGCATCGCTACTGCGGGCCCCGGTGCGCGACGTGCCCCTGGTCGGTTCGATCGCCGCGGGCTCCCCGATCCTCGCCGAGGAGGACATCGAAGAGATCTATCCGCTGCCCACCGAGCTGGTCGGGAACGACCCCGTGTTCATGCTGCGGATACGCGGTGACTCGATGATCGACATCGGGATATTCGATCGCGATTACGTTGTCGTGCGCCGCCAGGAGACCGCTCGCGACGGCCAGGTGATCGCCGCCCTGATCAACGGGGAGGAGGCGACCGTGAAGCGCTTACAGCGGCTCGACGGCCGGGTAGTGCTGAAAGCGGAGAACCCGGATCACCCGCCGATGGTGTTCAGCGACGGCGTCGAGATCCTCGGCGTCGTGGTGGCCGTGCTGCGCCGCGTCGAGTAACGCGCGGTGCCCACACACCGTGGGGGGCCGGCGATAGGCTGCCGCCATGACCAATCACAGTCTCACTGGGCGGGTCACCGCCGAGATCGAAGCACTCCACGCCGAGTTTGAGCGATGGTTCGCCGGGGCGACCGATGACTTCGAACGAATCAGGTCTTCGATGGCCGAGGACTTCACTTTCGTGTCACCCAGGGGCGACGTAGTCGATGCGGGAGCGCTCCTGGAGGACCTCACCGCCGCCCGCGGCTCGCGGCAGATGCGCATTCGCATCTCGAACGTCACGGTGCGTGAGGCGGGCAACTCGACCGTGATCGCAACCTACGAGGAGTGGCATCACTACGCCGATTACACGACGGCCCGCCAGTCCACGGCCCTCCTCACCGAGGATGAAGCTGCGCCCCGCGGCTTGCTGTGGCGTCACGTCCACGAGACGTGGAAGCTCCCACCACCGGATGGTCCCTAATCGATGGTGCCGGTGAAGACGAAGTTGCCCGGTCCGGTCACCCAGGCCGCGGCGTCCACGAACTCTACGACGAGGGTGCCGCCGGGAAGCAGCACCTCGACCGGCGACTGGCTTCCCTCGTAGAGAGCCGCCGCAAAGGCGGCCGCGGAGGCTCCGGTCCCCGAAGCCATCGTCTCGCCGACGCCGCGCTCCCAGACCCGCATCCGGATCCGATTGCCCGATTCGACTTTGACGAACTCGACGTTGGTGCCTTCGGGGAACTGGGGATCGCTCGCGATGCGGGGGCCCAACTCGCCCACCTCGGCCGTCAGCGGATCGTCGACGAATACGACGGCATGCGGATTGCCGACGGTTACCGGCCGCACCGTCACCCCGGCGACCTCGATCGATGCGACGGTCCCCGGCCGGGGATGACCTGTCAGCGCCCGCACCAGTCCCGATTCGAGAACCTCGGCACCCAGCGGGCCCACGGCCGTTTCGATCTCCATTGCCGCGTCGTTCACCCAGCCGCGCTCGAGCGCCAGTTTGGCCACACAACGCAGCCCGTTGCCACACATCTCGGCCTTGTGACCGTCTGCATTCCAGTACTCCATGGAGACCTTCTGGCCGCCGAGCGGTGACGCCAGCAGCACACCGTCGGCACCGATACCGAAACGGCGGTCGCACCATGCCTGCACCTGGGCCGGCGAGAACGCGGCCGGGCCCTCAATGACGACGAAGTCGTTGCCCAGCCCTTCCATCTTCACGAAGTCCACGCCGTCTCCTTGATCTTCTCGGTGGCCACGGCCAAAGCGAATTCAACCGCCCGTTCGAACCCATCGTGCCATGGAATCCACCGGATGCGGGGATCTCGGCCGAAGAAGGTCCGCTGCCGCTTGGCGAGAGCCATCGTGGCGCGGATCGCCGCCTCCCGCCCCTCATCGAGCGATGCGTCACCGCGAACGACCGGCAGCAGCTCTTTGTACCCCACGCCTTGCGCCGCGGTAATGCCGAGGCGATCCTGCATGCGGTCGACCTCTTCGAGCAGCCCTCGGGCCAGCATGGCGTCGAAGCGCCGCGCCACCCGGTCCGCCAGCTCCTCGGCCGGGTCCATACCGAAGGCGAGAAGGGGTAGTCGCGCCTGGTAGGCGCGCACTGCCGCCGCGCTGGGCGTAGCTGCCCGGTCGGTCGGGGTGTCCCCGGTGATCCGGAAGATCTCGAGGGCACGAGACACCCGGCGGGGGTTGGCCAGATCCACCGCCGAGGCGGCCCCCGGATCGGCTTCCAATAGCGCCATTACCGCATCCGCCGGATCGAGGGCCTCGATTTGCCGACGTGCGATCTCGTCGGTCGGCGGGAACTCCAGGGGGTCGACGAGAGCCCGAAAGTGGAGACCCGATCCGCCGGCAATGATCGCGATGGCGCCCCGCTGGGCGATATCGTCCACGGCCGCGACACCGAGTTCCTGGTATTGCGCCACCGTGAAGGCATCCTCCGGATCGGCGACATCGATCATGTGGTGCCGCACCGTCGCCCGGTCCGAGGCGCCCGGCTTGGCAGTGCCGATGTCCAGGCCCCGGTACACCTGCATCGAGTCGACCGAGACGATCTCACCTCCCAAAGCTGCGGCGAGTCGCATGGCAAGGGCGCTCTTGGCGGCCGCAGTGGGCCCGACAACGGCGATGGCGCCCATCGGGATGCCTCGTCAGACGGCGCGGGCGTGCAAGTGGTGGGGAGCGGCCCGCTCGATTCCCACCATCATGAACGTGCCGGGCGCATAGTGGCCGGCGATGTGAACCGGCCGGTTGCCGCGGGTGCGGGCGGTCACGACGTCCGGGTTCTTCTTCGAAGGACCTTGAACGAGGACCTCCTCGACCCGTCCCACCTGCTCCCGGTTTCTGGCGAAGGTGATCTCGTTTTGCATGACGACCAGGCGGTCGAATCGCTCCTGGATCACCTCTCGAGGTACGCGAGCTTCTATGTCGGCCGCCGGTGTGCCCGCCCGCGGCGAGAACTGGAATGTGAAGGCACTGTCGAAGCGAGCCGCGGCGACGACGTCCAGCGTGTCCTGGAAGTCGGCTTCGGTTTCGCCCGGGAAGCCGACGATGATGTCGGTCGAAACGGCCAGATCGGGAATGATGGCGCGCGCCATAGCCAGCTTCTCGAGAAAGCGCTCCCCGTTGTAGCCACGATGCATCGCCGCCAGCACCGCAGCGCTGCCGCTCTGCAGCGGCAAGTGGAGCTGCTCACAGACGGCCTCCGTCTCGGCCATAGCTCGCGCCACGTCCTGGCGGAAGTCTTTCGGGTGAGGGCTCGTGTAGCGGACCCGGCGGATGCCTTCGACCTCCCCGACCCGGCGTAGCAGATCGGCGAACACGGGGCTGCGACCGTTCAGGTCGAGATCCCTGCCGTAGGAGTTGACGTTCTGGCCGAGCAACGTCACCTCGACGACACCGTCACGCGCCAGCTGCCTGACCTCGCTGATCACGTCTCCGGGCCGCCGGCTGATCTCCCGGCCGCGGACCATCGGCACTATGCAGAAGGTACAGGAGTTGTTGCAGCCGATGGTGATCGTCACCCAGGCCGAGTGCTCCGAGTCACGGTGGGCGGGCAACATGGAGGGCATGTCTTCCACGGAAGTGGTCTCGTCCCAAACCTCGGCGATCGGCCCCCACTCGTCGGCATGGTCGAGCAGGTCGAGCACCCGATGGGTGTTGTGGGTCCCGAAGACGACGTCCACCCAGCCCGCCTTGTCGAGGACACCGTCGCGGTCACGCTGCGCCATACATCCGCCGACGAGTATCTGCATCGCAGGGCGGCGTTGCTTGACTGCCTTGAGGGACCCGAGATAGCCGTAGAGCTTGTTGTCGGCGTTCTCCCGTATGGTGCATGTGTTGAGCACCACCACGTCGGCCTCCTCGGCAGTGGCCGCGGCGACCATGCCGTCGGATTCGAGCAGACCGCTGATCCGCTCCGAGTCGTGATCGTTCATCTGGCAGCCGTAGGTCCGCACGAAATAGCTCTTGCCGGCGCGAGCCGGCTCCCGCGGCGATTTCAGCGCCGGCATTCCAAGGAGAACAGAGTC
This sequence comes from Acidimicrobiia bacterium, assembly GCA_041608315.1. Taxonomy (GTDB): domain Bacteria; phylum Actinomycetota; class Acidimicrobiia; order Spongiisociales; family UBA5794; genus JAHEJX01. The sequence goes on from JBFISZ010000001.1 coordinate 19,033, forward strand.
GGTCATGGCGGGAAGGGTAATGGACCGGCTGCGCACAAAGACCGAGAAAGAAGCTCGCCTACAGGCTGCTGAGATTCTTGGTCAGCGGAACGATCTTGTCCTCCGGCCCATAGACATGGATCGCACGGAAAGAGATCTCGTCACCTGCGGCCGATCCGAGGGCGGCAGCGTATGCCGCGTAATCGGCCGGCGCCGCCGCCTCCGTGTAGTCCACGACCGATACCTCGGGATCGGCCGAGAACGTACCCCACAATGTCCGCAACTTGGTGCTCGTCGCCTTCCGCACGATGTGCCCGATCGACGTGAGAGACTCGTGGCGATTCCCGGCCCCGTCGATGACGGCAGGCCCAAAAGCCTCGTCCGGCAACTGGCGTCCCACGGTCAGCCCGAGGACGAAGGCCGCGTTGACGATGATTCCGGGCTCCGCGATGGACTTGTTGACGATGAGCAGGCTGATGTTCACCGAGACCTCTAACGCGCGTAGTCCCGGGCCCGATACTCGCGGATCACGGTTACTTCGATCTGACCGGGGTACTGCAGGTCGTTCTCGAGACGACGGGCGATGTTCCGAGCCAGATCGGCCGAAGCCAGATCGTCGATAGCCCCCGGGTCGACGACGACCCGGATCTCACGGCCCGCTTGCATGGCGAACACCCGCTCGACCCCGGCGAATGAGGCGGCGATCTCCTCGAGCTGTTCGAGGCGCCGCACGTAGCTCTCCAGCGCCTCGCGGCGGGCCCCGGGGCGGGCTGCCGACACCGCGTCGGCTGCTTGGACCAGGATCGCGGTCAAAGTTCGCGGCTCGACTTCGTTGTGATGCGCTTCGATGGCGTGGACGATGCCGGCCTCTTCGCCGAAGCGGCGGGCGATCTCGGCCCCGATCAATGCGTGGCTGCCGCCCACTTCGTGGGTCACTGCCTTGCCGATGTCATGGAGGAAAGCGGCCCGCTTGGCTTCATCGGGGTCGATGCCGAGCTCGGAGGCGAGCATCGATGCGATCTGAGATGACTCGACGAGGTGGTTGAGAACGTTCTGGCCGTACGAGGTGCGGTACTTGAGGCGCCCCAGCAAAGTGACCAGCTCCGGGTGGACTCGGCTGAGGCCGACCTCGAGGAGTGCCCACTCCCCGGCGTCGAGGACGCTTTGTTCGACCTGGTCGCGTGCCTTGTTGTAGTTCTCCTCAATGGATGCCGGATGGATGCGGCCATCTTCGATGAGTCGCTCCAGCGTGATTCGAGCGACCTCGCGCCGCACCGGGTCGAACGTGGAGACGGACACAGCTTCCGGGGTGTCGTCGACGATGAGATTGACGCCGGTGACGGCCTCAAAGGTGCGGATGTTACGACCGTCGCGGCCGATGATGCGGCCCTTCATGTCGTCGGAGGGCAGGCTCACCACCGAAACCGTGTTGGATGACACGACCTCGGCCGAAAGACGCTGGACTGCGGTGGCGAGCACGCGCCGAGCTCGGCGTTCGGCCTCCTCGCGGGCTTTCATCTCGAGGTCGCGCATCAGGACCATGGCCTCACGTCGACCCTCGTCCTCGACCTTCTGCAACAACTCGGCTTTCGCTGCCTGGGCGTCGAACCCGGCGACTCTTTCCAGGTTGGACCTAGCCTGCTCGCGCATGGACTCGGCGTCGCGTTGGGCGCCGACGACTTCCTCTTCCTTGGCGAGGATGCGCTCCTCTCGCTGCGCCAGGTTCGCCGCCCGCTGTTCGAGCGTGGACTCGCGCTGTTCGAGGCGATCCTCGAGCGAGCTCACCTCGAGCCGGCGGTGCTCGAGCGACTCGACCTCGCGCTCCCGGTAGCTCTCGGCGAGGGCTCGAGCGTCCTCTTCCGCCCGCGACAACGTCCGCTGGGCCTCGATGCGCGCCTCACTGAGGACCTTCTCGGCGGTCTGGGTGGCCTCCCGAGTGCGCCGCCTGTGTACTTCGCGACCCGAGAAGAAGGCAAGCAACCCGACCGAGATTGCGATTAGCGCTGTGATGAGCCACTGGTTCTCCATCTTCTCCTCGTTTCCAGTACCGAAACGCAGCGTGCCGAGCCCAACGGCTCGGCACACACGAGTCACATCAACGACGAATAGCGGAACTCAGCGCCCTACGGCACCGACACCCCCATGATGATTCGTAGCCAACATTCGAACTTGTCTCGGCTCTTTAGGTGTTTCTGTGTTACAAGTGTGTGGTCCACTGATCGTAACCCACAATCCCTAGTCGCGGATACGGTTTTCGCGCCTTTTTGGCATATGACCGGGTTTTTTTCCCTAGTTGTATTGATCCGGCAGGTTGTTGACACTCGGTGGGACTCGGGCGTCGTTCCCAGCCCTACACGGTTCTTGCGTATCTGACGGCCCATATGGGGGGATGTACGCATGTTCCAGAGAGTCAACGATCACCGAGATTCTTGCGGATCCGCCGCCCATATAGGCCGGGATATACGGATATACGCAAGAACGGAACGCCGCCGTTACCCGCAGGCACCAGCCGTGGCTGGACTGCCCCAACCGAGCTTGCCAACAACCACAGGTGTCAACAACGCATCGCGACAGTACACCTAGCCGTCGTCATTTGAGTCGTAACCGCCGGTGCCCGGCTCACCGGCCACGTCGGCCTCGGCCCCCGCGGCTTCGGTCTCTTCGTCGACAATGAGCCCGACGGCACGCAGGACCCGGTCCTGCAGCTGCATCGAGATTTCGGGGTTCTCCCGCAGGAACTGCTTGGCCTTTTCCCGACCCTGCCCGAGTTGATCGCCCTCGTAGGTGAACCAGGCGCCGGCTTTGCGGACGATGCCGTGCTCCACCGCAACGTCGAGCAAGCTGCCCTCACGGGAGACGCCCTCACCGAACATGATGTCGAACTCGGCCAAGCGGAACGGCGGAGCGACCTTGTTCTTGACGATCTTGGCGCGAACCCGGTTGCCGATATTGTCGGTGCCCTGCTTGATCGCCTCGATGCGGCGCACGTCGACTCGAACGCTGGCGTAGAACTTGAGGGCCCGGCCCCCCGGCGTCGTCTCGGGTGAGCCGAACATCACCCCTATCTTCTCGCGCAGCTGGTTGATGAAGATCGCCGTGGTGTCGGAGCGGTTGATCGTGCCGGCCAGCTTGCGCAGTGCTTGTGACATCAGGCGAGCCTGGAGCCCGACGTGGGTGTCGCCCATGTCCCCTTCCAACTCCGCACGAGGAACCAGCGCCGCGACCGAGTCGATGACTACGACGTCGAGCGCTCCGGAGCGGATGAGCATGTCGGTGATCTCGAGCGCCTGCTCGCCGGTGTCCGGCTGGGAAATCAGCAATTCGTCGACGTCGACACCCAGCGCCTTGGCGTAGATCGGGTCGAGAGCATGCTCGGCATCGATGAAAGCCGCAATGCCACCGTTGCGCTGCGCCTCGGCGACCACGTGCAGTGCCAAGGTCGTCTTTCCCGAGGACTCCGGCCCATAGATCTCGACGATCCGGCCCCGCGGCAGCCCGCCGATGCCGAGGGCCAGGTCGAGTGACAGCGCACCGGTGGGGATCGCGGCGACGTTGCGAACGGTCGAGTCGCTCAGCTTCATGATGGCGCCGGTGCCGAACTGACGCTCGATTTGGGACATCGCCATCTCCAGGGTCTTGTCCCGGTCCATGTTCTCGTCTTTGGCCATCAGGTTCCCTTCCCGGTGTTCTTCTGAGTCGTCCGATTGGCTGGAAAGCTACCGCCCGGGTACGACAAAACTACAGCAATGTGACTCCGGCAGAATAGGCGAACGTGTGTTCGATGGCAACAACCGCTCCCGCTCCGAGCTGTTCTTCGCAAACCCGACCCGGTGACCGGAACGCTGCAGGCCCTCCGCACCGAGGAGGAGCGGCCGGAACCCGGCGACTCTCAGTCGCGCAGGGCGCGCCACACGCCCACTGCGGCCAGCACGACCGTCACTGCGATCTTGGTGACATCGGGCAGGGCCGTCACCTCCGTACCCGTCGGCGCCAGACGGATGATCGCAACCGGGCGTCCTTGGGAGACACCGCCGCCGCCGGCTCCCCCGCCGCCGCTGTCGTCCTTGTCGCTGCCGGCACCGAAACCGAACCCGCCGGCCCGTTCCCAAGCGGCCGCCGTGATCACGACGTCGTCGCCCAAATAGTGCGGGTCGGAGAAGACCGTTGACGGTGCCGTCGCGCCGAAGAAAGCCTGCATCAAGCCCTCAGCTCGGGTCCCGGCCTCGGTGATATTGTCATCTGTCATCTGCGCATCACTCTCACGATCATGGCCAGCGTCACCGCAAGCAGCCCGGCCAACCGGGCGACCATCACAAGGTCTGGGATCACGGTCACGGTTCCTCCTCGCTCCACTGCAACGGGACGGTCGTAGCGGGCGCCGCCGCCGGCCGCGCCCGATCCGATCCTGATCGAGAGCCGCTCGGCGACGAGCCCGCAGGGCCGGCCCGCGCCGTCGAACGAGTCGTGGCGAGAGCGGGTCCGGTCGAACTGCAGCATGGTCCCAGCCTATCGCACCGTTCTGGCAACATCCGGCAGATATCGGCTGCGGGAATCCACATCAGAACGCAGGAAGAGCCGCGCAAGCCGCCGCGCGGCTACTCCAACCCGACACGGTCGAGCTCCCGGTAGACGGTCGTCCCGGAACCGGTGATCGACTCGTACAGCACCACTGCGGTGACCGGGAGGCGGCCGGGAAAGCGCGGGTAGTCATCGACCAGCGCGGTGAGATCCTGGGGCGGCCGCACCCGAGAGAGGCTCAGGTGCGGGTGGAAAGGGCGCTCCTCGGGGTCGTAGCCGGCCGCCACCGCCGCCCGTTCACACGACACCGCCAGGTCGACTAGGTCGTCACCCCCGGCGGCAACGGCCAGCCAGACCACCGTCGCCTTCCGCGGATAGGGGAAGGTGCCCAGGCCACCGAACCCGATGGTGAATGGATCGTGGTCGAGGCCCTGATCCAATTCGGATAGCACTTTGTCCTGCTGCACCTGCGTGGAACGGCCCAGGAAACGCAGTGTGATGTGCCAGTTCTCGGCGGGCACTCGCTGGCCCGGGATCTCCGGCTTGTCGTCGCCGCTCACAAAGGCGGCCAGGGCGTGGCGCGAATCGTCATCGAGAGCCACCGCCAGGAACAGCCGCCGCTCGCTGCTCACGGCCCCGCCTCCTGGAGAGCCAAGCGCAGGTGATGCAGCGCCGCCGTCGTCGTGTAGGTCCGCACCCGCTCGCGGTCGCCGGGCAGCCGCAACGTCCGCGCCCCGGCCCCCAGCGGGGTGCGGACCGCAAAAACCATCGTGCCCACCGGCTGGTCCTGCGGATCCGGTCCGGCGCTGCCGGTCACGGCAACCGTTACATCCGCCTCGAGCGCCCGCGCCGCGCCTGCGACCATCTCGAGCGCCACCGGCTCGCTCACGACACCGTGGGCCGCGATCGTGGCCGGGTCGACCCCGAGGATGCCCGTCTTGATGTCCTCCTGGTAGGCCACCACCGACCCGCGAAAGGTGTCGCTGCACCCCGGCACCGCCGTCAGCCGGGCCGCGATCATGCCCCCCGTTGCCGACTCGGCGGTGCCCAGCGACCATCCCCGAGCCCGTAACCGCGAGTAGATGACCTCCTCGATCGTGTCGTTGTCGGCGCCGAACACCCGTTCCCCGAGCCGGGCGCGCACCTCCGCTTCCACCGGGCCGATCAGCTCGGCTGCGGCCTGCGTCGTCGCGGCCCGCGCCGTGAGCCGCACCTTGATCTCACCGGAAGAGGCCAGGAACGCGACCGTGGGGTTGCGCGATGATTCGAACAGATCGTCGAGGATCTCGCCGACCATCGACTCGGACTCTCCCCAAGTCCGGATCACGCGGGAGACCATCACGGCGTTGTCACCGCCGGCGAGGTCTCGCAACACCGGCATCACGTGCCCGTCGATCATCGGGAACAGCTCGGCGGGTACCCCGGGGACCGCAAACAGCACGGTGTCGCCCATATCGAGGCGGAGCCCGGGAGCGGTGCCTTTGGGGTTGGGCAGCGGAATCGCCCCCTCCGGGTGGTCGGCCTGCTTCAGATTCGACTCCGGCATCTCGCGACCCCGCCTCTCCCAGTACTGGCGGAGCCGGACTGCGTATTCCTCGTCGCGCACCAGCGGGACGCCGGCGGCGGCCGCCATCGCCTCCCGGGTCAGGTCGTCCCGGGTCGGGCCCAGGCCCCCGCTGAGGATCACGGCGTCCGAGCGCGCCGCCGCGGCGTCGATCGCCGCCACGACCCGATCGAGGTTGTCGCCGACGACGGTCTGCTGGAAATGGTCGAGCCCGGCATCCGCCAGCCGCGAGCCGATCCAGCTGGCGTTGGTGTTGACGATCTGTCCCAGCAACAGCTCGGTACCGACCGCGATGAACTCGACGGAGAAGCCCATAGCGGGAGACTAGGAGACTGGACGCGGCCGGCGGTCAATCCCGATGCTTGGTGTCCGGGAACCGATGAGCCCGGCAGCGCGTGGCGGCCGCGACCCCTCCACCGAGCTCGCCAGGCCAACCGCACCCCCCAGCCACAGAAACCACGGTCGACTGCGCAAACCTCTCGTCATTCCGGCTGCCGAGCCGGATTCGTCTGCAGCGTGAAGACGTCGGGGCGGGAGTAATGGCCGACCGGGTCGAAGTCGAGCCTGGCCTCAGTGATGGCTCGCAAGTCCACCGTTGCCGTGACTATGGCCTCCTGCCCGTATGAGGGCCCGGCGAGCACCTCCCCGAGGGGCCCGATGATGCACGATCCGCCTCGGGTCGTGAAGGGCGTGGCGGGGTCGTCCCGGGCCGGATAGTCGGCCGGGTAGTCGTCCTCGGTCGTGTACTGGTTACAGGAGACGACGAAGCAGCGGCCCTCGAGAGCGACGTGGCGCATGGTGGCGATCCACTCATCGCGAGCATCGGCGGTGGGGGCGACGTAGATCTCGGTGCCCCGGCTGTACAACCAGGTTCGGTAGAGCGGCATGTAACTCTCCCAGCAGATCGCCGTGCCGATCCGCCCCACTGGGGTCTCGATGACCGGCATTGTCGTTCCGTCGCCCTGCCCCCACATGATGCGCTCGGCCGCCGTTGGCATGAGCTTGCGGTGTTTGGCGACGAGCCCCTGCGTGGGCTCAACCGTGAGGGCGGTGCAGTAGAGGGTGCCGCCATTGCGTTCGATGACGCCGACGACAAGAGTGGCCGAGATCTCTGTCGCCAGTTCGCCGAGGGCCGCAGTGACCGGCCCCGGAACATCGACCGAGCTCTCCCAGCAGCGGGCGAACCAGTCGCGGCCCTCGGGCGTGCGGAAGCCGACGGTGGCGCCAAAGGTGAGCCCGCGGGGGTATCCGGATAGGAACGCCTCGGGGAACACTATGAGGTCGGCGCCGCCGCTCGCGGCCTGTCGGGTGAGTGTCTGCAGCTTCTCGAGACTGGCATCGCAGTCGAAGGCAACCGAGGCGGCTTGGACTGCGGCGATACGCACGGAACGGCCCGTCTTGACTGCTGCGGAGATCATCGTCGACTTCTATGGCGTCGGAATCGGTGGGTCTGCCCAGCGTAACCGGCGAGGGCGGCCGGCACGATATCCGGGCACGAGATGCTGGTGGGGTCTCCTAGGCATCGCGGTCTCGTTGCGCCGCCCAGCTCGCCAGGGTCATCTCCGGACCCACGGCCGTCGCCGCCACGGACAGCACCGTGGCCAGCACCGAGACGGCAACCGCGCCGAGCACGATCAGCATCACGAGCAGCTGCAGGACGACTGCGTCGATCGGATCGACGCCGGCGAGGAGCAGTCCGGTCATGGCGCCCGGCAGTGCGATCAACCCGACGACCTTGGTCCGCTCGATGTGGGGCACCAGGGCCAGGCGGGCGGATTGTGGGGCGACGTAGCGCACGACGTGGGGCCGCTGCATGCCGAGTGCGAGCAGCGCCTCTATCTCGCCGGGACGGCTGCGCACCAACGACACGGTCTGGGCGACACCGCCGACGGCCGATGGCATGGCGTTGCCCAGAGTGATCCCCACGACCACCACCAGCCGCACGGGCTCGAGCTCGAGCACGTCGAAACCGAATACGACGACAACGCTGAGGACGGCCGACCCGGCCACGGCGACGATGGCAGGAAGGGTGATGCCCGGCACGCGGGGGGCGCGCCGCAGGACGACCCCGACCGAAACGGAGCTCATGGCCGCCACCCAGAGCCAGGCCCACAGCTGCGCCAGTGAGGATTCGAAGATCAGCCGGAACAACACGCCGACGGCGATCAGCTGCACGGTCGCCCTGATGGCCGCCCAGACGATCGACCGCTCGACGCCGACCCGGAGCCGCAGCGAGATCACCACTGCGATCAGGACGAGGGCCAGCGCCGCCAAGATCACCGGAATCGCCGACAGCCCGAATGTGCCGTCCGGGTTCACGCCTTCAGCCGATCACTTCCGCCACGAGGTCCGTTCCATAGCCCCCGGTGATCTTGCCGGTGACCCACTCCCCCGGGCGGCCCCGGTCGAGCAGCACGACCCCGTCGATCTCGGGCGCCTGCCGATAGGAGCGGGCGACCGGCTGGCCATCTTCGACCTGATCGACGAGCAGCTCGAACTCCCGGCCCACCTGCGCCAGGTTCCGCGAAGTGGTGATGTCGTCCTGGATCGTCTGCACGTAGCGGAGCCGCTCGGCCACGGCGTCGGCGTCCACCTGGCCGGCGAAGTGGGCCGCCGGAGTGCCCTCCTCAGGAGAGAATGGGAAGAAGCCCGCCCAGTCGAGCCGGGCGGCCTGAAGGAACTCGGCGAGGGCCTCGACGTGTTCCTCCGTCTCCCCGGGAAAGCCGACGATGAAGCTCGATCGCAAGGCGGCCTGGGGGGCGACCGACCGAATCGACTCGATGAGGGCGAGGTGCCGCTCACCGCTGCCGGAGCGCTTCATTGCCCGCAGCAGGTCGGCCGAGGAGTGCTGCAGCGACAGGTCGAAGTAGTCGGCGATCACCGGGTTGGCCGCCATCTCTTCGATCAAGGCCGGTCGGATCTCGCGGGGATACAGGTAGTAGAGACGGAGCCGGCGCAGCCCGTCGATGTCGGATACGAACCGCAGCAGATCGACGATGCCACCGTCGCCGGGAGCGGCGATGTCGCGGCCGTACGCCGCCAGGTCCTGCGCCACGAGCACGACCTCGCCGACGCCGGCAGCGGTCAGCTCGGCGATCTCCGTGCGGATGTTCACGGGTGATCGCGACTGTTGCTTGCCGCGAAAGAGCGGGATGGCACAGAATGTGCAGCCCTTGTCACAGCCTTCGGCGATCTTCACGTACGCGTACGGCGTGGTCGGCGTCGGCCGGGCAGTTCGCCGCAGGATGTCCATGTTGGTGGTCGGCGCCGCGGTGATCCGCAGCGGATGCCAATCGGTCATGTGATCCAGCCGCCCGATCAGCTCGGGATAGCGGTCCAACCCCACAACAGCGTCGGCTTCGGGGAGCGCCTCGACGAGTTCGGTCTCGTAGCGCTGGGCCATACAACCCATCACAACGAGCTTGGCGTCGGACCGCTTGGCCGCGGCCATCTCCAGGATCACGCCGATCGACTCCTCACGGGCGGCCTCGATGAAGGCGCAAGTGTTCACCATGACGACATCGGCGTCCTCGGGCGAAGCCGCGTGGCGGTACCCGGCGTCGCCGATCATCGACGTGACCTTGTCGGAGTCGACTTGGTTCTTGGAGCACCCGAGAGTCTCGAGCCAAACGGTGGGGCCGGAAGTCATCGCGCCGGAGTCTACGGGCGCGACGCGCGCGCCGGTCGCACCGGGCGCGGCCGTGGTCCAGGCGGCCGCCGAGTCGCGGCGGGGGCACCCGACATGGGACGTTCCCTCGCCGGGGCCGCCGCAGCCACCTCAGCTCCGCCCGGCGGACACCGTCTCGATCACGGCGCGAACTTCGGCGACGTCGGCTGCGATCACCGTGACGTGACGGGCCCGTTCCTCCAGGCCCACGAACGCAGCCGGGCGGGGCGGCGGCTGCCCGAGAGCTTCGACGATGGTCGCGCCGAACTTGGCGGCCCGAGCCGTCTCCAGGCAGATCAGCGGCCCCGGGGTGCGCCGGGCACGGCCGACGCACACGCCGTCGGCCGTGTGCGGGTCGATGATGATGCCGTCCTCGACGGCGACGCGCCGGATCGTCTCGATTCTCCTCGCATGTGAGCTGGAGCCACTGACGATCCACTCGGCGAGGCCGGCGAATCCCGGGTGGGCGGCGAGATCGAAGCGGCCGCTGCGGGCCAGCTCCTCCCACAGCGCCCCGACCGCCCTGCCGTCGCCGCCGTGCAGGTCGTATACGAGCCGCTCGAAGTTGGAGGCCTTGGCGATGTCCATCGAGGGGCTCGACGTCTCGATGACCTGGGCGCCGGGGCGCACCCGATAGAGCCCGGTGCGGAAGAACTCGTCGAGGACGTCGTTCTCGTTCGTGGCCAGGACGAAGCGGATCGGGAGGCCGAGCCGGCGAGCAATCGTCCCGGCGTAGATGTTGCCGAAGTTGCCCGTCGGCACCGCCATCTGGATCTCCCGATCGACGCCCGGCGCCAGCCGCAGGTACCCCCAGATGTAGTACACGATCTGGGCGGCGACCCGGGCCCAGTTGATCGAATTGACCGCTCCGATCGAGTGCCGTGCCTTGAAGGCGGCATCACCGTTGATCGCTTTCACCAGATCCTGGGCCTGATCGAACACTCCCTCGATAGCCAGGTTGACGATGTTCGGGGCGTCGAGGGAGTACATCTGAGCCGCTTGGAACTCGCTCACCCGGCCCCATGGCGACAGCATCACCACGCTGATGTTCTCCCGGCCGATCATGGCGTGCTCCGCCGACGACCCGGTGTCGCCCGAGGTGGCGCCGACGACGAGCAGCTTCTCGCCGCGCCGGGCCAGCTCGGCGTCGAAGAGGCGCCCGAGCAACTGCATAGCCATGTCTTTGAACGCCAGCGTCGGGCCGTTGGAGAGATGGAGCAGCCAGGTGTCGTCGACGAGCGGCGCCGACGGCGCCACCTCGATCGAGCCGAACACTGCGGCCGAATAGGCGGCGCGGCAGGCCCCGTCGATGGTGGCCCTGTCCATGTCGGGGGCAAAGCGAGCCATGATCTCGGCCGCCAGCTCGGCATACGACAGGCTCGCCCAGGCCCCGAACTCCTCGATCGAGATGTCCGGGAGCGACTCCGGCACGTACAACCCACCGTCGGGGGCCAACCCGGTGATCATGGCGTCGGCGAAGCTCACGGCGGGGGCACCACCTCGGGTGCTGACGTATCTCATAGCGGCACGAGCTCTCGCTTCCGCTGCCGGAACCGCACACGCTCCGAGTAGCCGGCCGCCCGGGCATAGTCCCTGATCTCGTCGAAGTCGCGGGCGCACTCGTGCGGATAATGGGCATCACTGGCCAGTGTGATGGCGACTCCGGCCTCATGGAACATCTTCAAGAACTCTTCGGCCGGATAGGGCTCGACGATCGCCCTGTGCAACCCCGCCGAAGACACCTCGACCGCAGTGCCGCTGGCCGCCGCCGCCGCCACCACAGGGCGATACAGCTCGAGTGGAGCCTCCCTGAGTCGGCGCCCCGTCTTCTTGACTACGTCGGCATGGGCCAGGGCATCGACTACCCCAGAAGCCGCCAACTGGGACTCGAGCTCGAAGTATTGCTCGTAGGCGGTTCTCACTCCGCGACGGTCGAACTCGAAGTCGGCGTCCTCGTGATCGACGGACCAGGCTCCGATCCAGTGCACCGATCCGATGAGAAAGTCCCATGGGTACGGTTCGAGCAACGCCATGACCGAGGCGATTGTCTCGGGAAAGAAGTCGACTTCCAGCCCGAGCAGAACGGGCAGCCCTCGATCCTTGGCAGCCAAGACGGCGTCGACATACCGGTCGAGGGACAGCGTGCGGTCCTCCTCTACAAACGCCCGGGCCTGAGCCGCGACGTCCGGGTTCGACGGGTCCTCCCAGAAGGGACCGAGTACCTCGGTCGACTCGACACACCGATAGAGGTGCTCGGTGAAGCCGACCTCGTCCTCACCCCGCCCCAGCGCCGTCGTCACATATGCCTCGATGTGATCGGGGGGATAGACGCCGAGCGCCGGCCCCGTGCCGTCGTACGGCCCGTGCGGATGGAGATGCACGTGGTAGTCGCCCATGGGCGCGAGGCTAGCGGTAGGCGGCAGGATCGCTCGAAGCCCCCGGTTCCCATGGTTGTGAGCCGGCCCAAAGGCCTCGACTAGCCGCGCAGCTCGTCGATCAACCCACTGAGCGGACCGACGCCGAGCACGGCGACGAGACCGTCCCATCCGGCATCGTCGATCGCCTCGCCGCGGTCGAGGCGGTCGGCCAGCGGAGCCACAGCGGTGTCGAGGCCGGAGTAGATCCCGATCTGGTCGAGATCGGCGGCCTGGGCCGCAGTCCTTCTCGCCTTGGCGGCGTTGCCGGCACCGAGGGCCCGGAGCGCTTGTTCTGCTGCGGTCAGAGCACGGCGCTGTTTCTGGCCGTCGAATCCTTCGTGCATGGCCCGTATCGTATTGCCGGGACTGCGCCTAAGCTCGCACGCCATGGACGACTACAGACTGCTCGGTCCGATTCGTCACCTCCAGATCCAGAGGGAGACGCTGCGGATCGGTGTGCGCCCCGATCGGGTGTACAGAACCGACCCGTTGGCGAGCGTTCCCGCTCTTGCGCTGTCCCCCGCGGGCCCGATCGCCAAGATCGACGGAGGCTGGATGGTCGACACCCACCACACCGCCCACCCCGCCAATGCCCAACCCAACCTCGATCGCCTGCTCTCGGTCGGTTTCACCTCCCACTACGCCGCGATGGCGGACCACTTCGGATCCGCGACCATCGGCGATGCGGGCGAGAACGTGGTCATCGAAGCCGATGAAATAGTCACCGAAGATCAGATCGCCGGCGGGCTCATGATCGAACGGCCCGGCGGCACCATCGAGCTGAAGGCGCCCGCCGTCGCCGAACCGTGCGTGCCCTTCACCCGTTTCCGGCTCGGCGACCCGGCCGCCGACCTGGAGCTGGTCAAGCCCCATCGCGAGTTCCTGCGCCGCGGCATGCGCGGCTACGTGATGGGCCTGGGCAACCTCACCGGCGCCGTCGAGGTCGCAGTCGGCGACCTGGTGTACGCCCGGCCGTAGCGCCCCCGGCCCGTCCTCCCCGGCCTAGGTCGTGAACAGCCGGAAGGCGGCCACTATGGCGGCGGCTACCAGCACCCATCGAATCCACGACGCCCCCTTGGCGATCGCCAGCTTGGCGGCGATCCAGGCGCCCAACATCTGCCCGACCGCCAGCACCGCGCCCACGCTCCAATCCACCTGGGCCGCATTGGCGAACAGCAGCAGCGCCACCGGCGTGTATGCCGCAATCAAAACGACCTTGGCGGCGTTGCCATTCACGAGCGTCAGCCCGCCGCCGAGCACGAGCCCGGCGAGCAGCAGAAAGCCGACACCGGCCTGGACGAACCCGCCGTAGAAGCCGACGGCGAGGAACACCAGTGACCGCCACGGCTCGTGAAGGGCTGCATCGCGCTCTTCCACCCAGCGGCTCGGCTTGGCGACGACGGACAGCGCAACGAACAACAGCACCACACCGAACACCTGGCGCAGCACATCCGGCGAGGTTCGGGTCGCCGCCCACGCCCCGAGGGCCGCGCCGATGATCGCAGGCGGCAGCAGCGGCAGCACCCGCGCCCAGGGAATCGCCTTGCCCCGCTGGAATCCGGTGATGGCGGCGAACTGGGCGGCGAGTATGGCGATGCGGTTGGTTCCGTTGGCCGTCGCGATGCCCACCAACTCGTTGAGGATCGGGATCGTGATCGCCGAGCCCCCGCCGGCCAGCGTGTTGATGAAGCCGGCGGCCAGGCCCCCGAAGACGAGAATGACGGCGTCGAGAATGGACAAACTCAGCCGCCCAGGGCGGCGATCACGGCCGCCATGAAAGCCCGCCCGGTGGCGCCGTCGATGATGCGGTGGTCGTAGCTGAGGCTCAGCGGGAACTCCCGTCCCACCACGATCGCGCCGTCTCTCACGACCGGCACCGGATCGGCCCGACCGACGGAGAGTATCGCCGACGTCCCCAGCGGCACCAGCGGAGTCCCGTAGCCACCGCCGACGGCGCCGATGTTCGAGATGGTGAACGTCTGGCCCCGCAACTCCTCGGGAGCGAGCTTGCGGGCCTTGGCGGCCTCCGCGAGACGACGCACCTCGGCATCGAGCTCCGCCACGTTCTTGCCGGCGGCGGCGGGCACCACGGCGACCAGAAGGCCCGCCGGGGTGTCGACCGCAATGCCGACGTCGTAGTACTTGCGGTAGACGATATCGTCGCCGGCGATGGCGGCGTTGAACTCGGGGAACTGCTCCAACGCCGGCACGACGGCCTTGATCAGCATCGCTTCGAGCATCGGCTTGCCGAGGGCGCGGCGCAGCTCGAGCAGCGGCTCGGCCGCAACGGCGTCGTAGATCGTGACGTGGGGGATCTCGCGCCACGACCGCGACAGATGCTCCGCAATCGACTTGCGGGTGGCGCTCATCGGGACTCGCTCTGTCGGCCCCGCCGCGGTCGAGGTGGCGCGCCGGACGTCTTCTTCGGTGATCCGCCCTCCGACTCCCGAACCGGTCACCGCCGCCAGATCCACCGCGAGCTCGGTCGCCAGGCGGCGCACCTTGGGCAGGGCCTCCACTTCGCCGGAGCCGGCGGCCGCGACGGTGGCCGGAGCTTCGTCGAGGGTGCCGACGATGGGAGCGGCGTCGGCAGATGCGGGCGGCGCGCCGGTGCTGGGATCCCAGGCCTCACCCGGCTCGCCTATGACGACGAGCAGCGCATCTACCGCGATCGTGTCGCCGGCAGCGGCGCCCTGGTGGAGGACCACCCCGGCAAAGGGAGCCGGGATGTCGACGACGGCCTTGTCCGTCTCGACCTCCACGAGCGGCTCGTCGAGACCGACCGATGCGCCGACGTCGACGTACCAAGACACGATCGTGGCCTCGGTGAGGCCCTCTCCGATGTCGGGCAAGTGAAACTCGTTGGCCACGGTTCTCTCACGCCTCCAGAGTCCGGCGGGCGGCAGCGACCACCCGGCCGACCGACGGGACAAAGTGCTTCTCGGCGCGCCGCAGAGGGACGACGATGTCGTATCCGGTGACACGCTCGACCGGCGCGTTCAGTGAGTAGAGGGCCTTCTCCTGGATCTGGGCAACGACCTCGGCGGCAAACCCTGCGCTGCGCGGAGCCTCCTGCACCACGACGACGCGGCCGGTGCGCTGCGCCGAGTCGACTACCAACTCGGCGTCGAAAGGCACCAAAGAGCGGAGATCGATCACGTCGACCGAGACGCCTTCGGCGGTGAGCTGGTCGGCGGCGGCATTGACCTCGCGCATCATGGAGCCGTACCCGACCAGGGAAACGTCGGTGCCCTGCCGGAGATGAGCGGCGACTCCGAGCGGCACTCGATAGGGCGCATCGGGAACTTCCTGCTTGATTGCGCGATAGAGGCGGATCGGCTCCAGGAAGATCACCGGGTCGGGGTCGTCGATCGCCGCCAGCAGCATGCCCTTGGCGTCGTAAGGCGTCGCCGGGACGACCACCTTCACGCCCGGAGCCTGCACGTATATCGCTTCCGCCGACTCTGAATGGTGCTCGGCGGCACCGATGCCCGCCCCATAGGGAATCCGGATGACCAGCGGAGCCGTGAAGCGGCCCCGGGAGCGATTCCGAATCCGGGCGACGTGGTTGATGATCTGGTCGTAGGCCGGGTAGGAGAAGCCCATGAACTGGATCTCGGCGATCGGCCTGATCCCGGTGATCGCCATCCCGAAGGCGGCGCCGACGATGCCCGATTCCGCCACCGGCGTGTCGATGACCCGGTCGGGCCCGTACTTCTGGTGGAGCCCGTCGGTCACCCGAAAGACGCCACCGGTGGTACCGACATCCTCGCCGAGCAGGACGACCTTCTCGTCCTCTAGTGCGCTACTGAGCGCCGCATTCAGCGCCTGGGCAATGTTGAGCTCAGCCACGCTCGGCCTCGGCTCGCTGCTCGCGAAGCTGCGCCGTGGGCGCGGCGTACATGGCGTCGAAGATCTCGCCGGCAGTGAACGGCGCCAGCGCCTCGGCCTCGGCAACGACATCTTCGATCGCCTGTGCCTGCACCTCCTCGATTTCGTGTTGCCAGGCCTCGTCCCACGCATCGTGGGCGGCCAGGTACAACCGCACCCGCTCCAGTGGATCGCGCTCTCGCCACTCGGTCACGCTGGCTTCGGAGCGATAGCGGCCGGGGTCGTCTGCGGTGGTGTGAGGTCCCACCCGGAAGGTGAGTGCTTCGATGAAGGTCGGCCCGCGGCCGCTCCGGGCATCGGCGACAGCGGCGGCCGTGACCTGATAGGTGGCGAGCAGGTCGTTGCCGTCGACGCGCCTGCCCTCCATGCCGTAGGCGATTGCCTTGTGGGCGATCGTCTCCGACCTGGTCTGCCGCTCTGTAGGCATGGAGATCGCCCACCCGTTGTTCTGGCACAAGAAGACCGTCGCCGTCTCGAACACGGCGGCAAAGTTCATGGCCTCGTGGAAATCTCCCTCCGACGTGGCCCCGTCGCCGAACAAGGTGAGCGCCACGCCATCGGACCCCAAGAGCCGTTCCCCCCAGGCAAGGCCGACTGCGTGGATCATGTGGCCGCCAACGGTGATCGACGGCGGCAGCACGCGGACGCCCTCCGGCGTCTGCCCGCCCCTTTCGTCTCCGGTGCGACCGAGCAGCAGGTTGCGCCACGTGTAACCGTGCATCCACATGGCGGCCCCGTCGCGATACGAGCCGACCACCCAGTCCTGCGGTGAAAGCGCGGCGGCGGCGCCGATCTGGGACGCCTCCTGGCCTTCGAACGGTGAATACGTGGCCAGCCGGCCCTGCCGCTGCATGGCCGAGGCCTTGCGGTCGAAGACCCGCGCCGAGAGCATCGCCTGATACAGCCGCCGCAGCTCCGCGATTTCGAGCGGCGACTCCCCCCGCAGCGTGCCGTCCGGGGCGAGGATCTGGAGGGGTTCGTGGGACATCGGCGGCAGGCTAACGGATGTGGCGCGGCCGCTGACGATCGACCTGCAATGCCGGTCGGTGCGCACCTTCCCCGCCCCGGCCGGCCGGGGCGCCCGGAGCGTCTACCCTTCCTCCCGCTCGTGGCTGCAGGAGGCACAACATGAGGATCAGCGTGGTTGGAGTGGGCTACGTCGGGCTCGTCACCGGCGCCTGTCTCGCCGACCTCGGACACGACGTGACGTGCCTCGACATCGACCGCCAGAAGATCGACCAGCTTCGCGACGGCGTGATCCCGATATTCGAGCCGGGCTTGCCGGAACTGGTGCATCACAACACGACGGCCGGCCGGCTTCGTTTCGACTACGACTACTCGGAGGCCATCCCCGGAGCCGAGCTGGTCATGCTCGCCGTCGGAACGCCCACATCGGATCGCGGCAAGGCCGACCTCAGCTCGATACTGCCGGCGGTGGACGACTTGGCGCGGCTCATGGACCCGGGGACGACGATCGTCGTCAAGTCGACCGTCCCGGTCGGGACCACCGCCGCCCTCGCCATCCAGGTGAGTGAGGCGCGACCCGACGTCGCGTTCGAGATCGCCAGCAATCCCGAGTTCCTCCGCCAGGGCTCTGCCGTCGAAGATTTCATGAAGCCGGCCCGAATCGTCGTTGGCTCCCGCACCGCGCCGGCTGCCGCCACATTGCGCGAGCTGTATCAGCCGATGATCGATGGCGGCACGCCGGCGATCTTCTGCAACCTGGAAACCGCCGAGCTGATCAAGTACGCCTCCAATGCCTTCCTCGCAGTGAAGCTGTCTTTCGTCAACGAGATGGCAGACGTCTGCGAGGAAGCCGGAGCCGACATCAACTACGTGACGGAGGCGCTTGGGCTCGACCCCCGGATCGGCAAGCACTTCCTGAACGCCGGGCCCGGGTTCGGCGGATCATGCCTGCCCAAGGACACCCAGGCGCTCCTCCAGACGACGCAGCTCGTCGGGGCCCCGTCGCGTGTCGTGGCCGCCGCCATCGACGTCAACGCCAACCGTCCCAGCCGGATGGTGAACAAGATCGCGCGGGCCACCGGAGGCTCGGTTCGCGGCAAGCGGATCGCAGTGCTCGGCCTGACCTTCAAGGCGAACACGGACGACCTCCGCCAGAGCCCGGCGCTCGCGATCATTCGGTGGCTGATCGGCCACGAAGCGCAGGTGCGCGTGTTCGACCCGGCCGGGATGGACAAGGCCTCCGCTCTGCTCGATCGGGTCGAATTCGCGACAGACGCATATTCATGCGTGACAGACGCCGACGCCGTCGCCATCCTCACGGAGTGGCCGGAGTTCGCGGCACTCGACCTCGAGAGGGTCCGCGGCCTCGTCGCCACGCCGCTGGTCATCGATCTGCGCAATCTGTACGACCCGGCCACGATGGAACGGGCCGGGTTCGCCTACCACTCGATCGGCCGCTGAGAGCACCCTCAGCCGGGCCGTCCCGTAAAGTCGGTGCGCGGCACCACAACGGCGCGGCGCCAGCCTCGCACCGAGTTGACCAGGGCGATATCGTCGGCTGCCGCCAGATCTCCAATCGGAATCGGAGCCTCTTCGATCTCACCCCGCGCCAGCAGCTCGGCGCGATACACGCCCGGGAGACACCCCGCCTCGAGCGGAGGCGTCAGCCACACGTCCCCAAAACGCAGGACTATGTTGGCGAGCGTCGACTCGGTCACGTGGCCGCGATCGTTGATCAGAATGACGTCGTCCACGCCGGGCGCCGCGGCGCGGGCGGCGTCGTAGGTGCTCCGGAGCGTGGTTTTGTGATACAGACTCACCTCGCGGCGCCTGATGGGCCGGTCGGACACCACCACGTGCAGCTGATTCAGACCGAAAGCGAGGTCCTCGGGGCTTTCCACGAAGGGCAGCAGACCAACCTCCTCGGTCTCGACTGTCACTTGGCCCTGCCGACCCACGAGAAGCCGGATCCGGGCCGCCGCCTTCGTCACGGTCGATTGCAGCGCTACGGAGTGCTCGGTCAGCGCCGAGCGCACCTCGTGCTCGGTGTATTGGAATCCAAAGTAGGCGGCGGAATCGGCCAAGCGCTCCAGATGGCGCTCGAGCAACCGGTAGCCTTCGCGGTCCCAGCGGATCGCCTCAAACAGGCTGAATGCCATCGTGTCCGCCTGCAAGACACGGGCCTTGAGCATCGCCTCCTCGTATTCCGAGCCTATCGTGGAATCCCAGGTGATGGCCGCCCCCGTGCCGTACTCGGCCCGACCTTCGTCGCTATCGACGACGACGACACGGATCGCCACGCTGAAATGGCCCCCCATCTCGTGACCTTCCGGAGCCACGAAACCGATCGCTCCCGAGTAGACGCCGCGGGGCGTTGATTCGAGCTCTCGAATGTGCTCAACGGCACTCGTCTTGGGAGCTCCCGTCGTCGAGCCCGGCGGGAAGAGCGCCGTGAACACGTCTGCCAAGTCCACACCCCGACGAATCTCAGCCCCAACCTGAGAAGTGAGCTGCCACAGCGTCTCGTATCTCTCCAGGGTGAACAGCTCCTCGAGCTCGACCGATCCATACTCGGCGATCCGTCCCAGGTCGCTGCGCAGCAGGTCGACGATCATGAGGTTCTCGGCCCGATCCTTCTCGCTGTGCTGTAATTCCTGCGCCATGGCGTCATCTTCGGCGGACCAGCGGCCGCGGCGAATGGCGCCCTTCATCGGGCGCACGTCGATGTGGTTACCGCGCAGTCGGAAGAACCGTTCCGGCGATGCGCTCAGGACCTGGAATCGTCCGATGTCGAGGAATGCGCCGTAGGCGCCGCGCTGCGCGATCAGCAAGTCGCGATGCAACTTGGTCGGGTCGCCGGAGAAGGCGGCTCGGAGACGGAAGGTGTGGTTCACCTGATAGACGGCGCCCCGGGCAATGGCCTCACGAATATCATCGAGGGCGGCGGCGTACTCGTCCTCTGTGGCACTGGGGCTCCACGGCGACAGCCCGTATCCGGCCGGACCGGATTGGCGTCGCGCCACCGGGTCGACCGGGCGTTGCTCCTCGTAGACGCCGAACCAGGCCAGCGGCATCGCGGCGAACGGATCACCCAGAGCTCGGGCCCGCACCCGCAACGCCTCGTCGAAGGCCGGCCCCGCTTCGTATGCCACGTACCCGGCGGCCCAGGAACCGGCGGCTGCCGCAGCTTGCACCTCGCGCAGGACCGGGATCACCTCGTCGAGTGAATACGCCGCTATCTCCGCTGTGCACCGGGCCAGCTCGAATGAGCTCTCTGCGCCAACGGTGAGATCGTCGAATCGGGCGGGGAGCGGCATTGCCCGGAGGGTACCGGGCTGCCTATCGGGAGGCGAGCGTTTCGTCGAGCTCGTCAGGCGTGATGAGCACGGCACGCGCCTTGGAGCCTTCAGAGGGGCCAACGATGCCGCGCCGCTCCAAGATGTCCATCACGCGGCCGGCCCGGGCGAAACCGATGCGCAGCTTGCGCTGCAGCATGGAGGTGGACCCGAGTTGGCTGCGAACCACCAGCTCGATTGCCGCGTTCATGATCTCCGGGTCCTCGCCGTCGTACTCGTCCTCGGCCTCCTGCTTCTGGGCGGCGACCTCGAAGACCTCTTTGTCGCGGTATTGCGCCGCCCGTTGCTGGCGGACCCAATCGACCACGGCGTGCACCTCGGCCTCCGAGACGAAGGCCCCCTGGATTCGTTCGGGCTTGGGCTCGCGCGCCGTCACGACGAGCATGTCGCCCAGGCCGACGAGCTTCTCGGCGCCCGAAGCATCGAGAATCACCCGGGAGTCGGTCTGGGAGGCGACGGAGAAGGCGAGCCGGGAGGGGACGTTGGCCTTGATGACGCCGGTGATGACATTGACCGACGGGCGCTGCGTCGCCAGCACGAGGTGCAGCCCGACGGCTCGGGCCATCTGCGCGATCCGGACGATCGAGTCTTCGACCGTGCGCCCGGCAACCATCATCAGGTCGTTCAACTCGTCGACGATGATGACGATGTACGGGAACCGATCAAAGGCGTCCGGGTCGAGACCTCCGGCGTCGTGCTTCTCGCGATAGCTGACGATGTCGCGCACCCCGGCGTCGGCGACCAGCTCGTAGCGGCGGTCCATCTCCGCCACCGCCCACTGCAGCGCGTCCGCCGCCTTCTTCGGGTTGGTGATCACCCGCGTGAGCAGGTGCGGCACGCCGTTGTACTGCCCGAGCTCGACCCGCTTGGGGTCGACGAGGATCAGCTTGACCTCATCGGGCGTGGCCCGCATCAAGATCGACGTGACGAGCGAGTTGATGCAGGATGACTTCCCGGCCCCGGTGGCGCCGGCGATGAGCAAATGGGGCAGCTCGTCGAGCTTGAGGAGGCGGTTGTGGCCCGAGATGTCCTTGCCGAGCCCGACGCGCAGCGGATCCGGACTCGCCTGCGCCTCCGGGCTGCTGAGAACATCGCCCAAGGTCACGAGGTGGCGGCTGCGGTTGGGCACCTCGATCCCGATGGCGCTCTTGCCGGGGATCGGCGCCAGGATCCGGACGTCGGCCGACGCCATCGCGTAGGCGATGTCGTTGGCGAGGCCGGTGACGCGCGACACCTTGACGCCCGGGGCCAGCTCGATCTCGAATCGGGTGACGGTGGGCCCGGGCACGATACGGGTGAGCCGGGCGTCCACGCCGTGCTGGTGGAGGGTCCGCTCCAGCTCCACGGCCGCTTCTTCGAGCGAGCGCCGGTTGTGACCCGCCCCTTCGCTGGTGCGCAGCAGTTCGACCGGTGGCAGGTTGAACTTGCCGTTGGCCGGCGGAACCGGCACCGGGTGGACGGGTTGTTTCGGCTTGGGTTTCTTGGGCGCCGACTTGGCCGCCGCGACCTTGGGCGGTCCCCCCCGGCGGGGCGCGACCGGCACCGACGGCGCTACCGGCACCGGCGGCGTCAGTACCGGCCGCGGCGGCGAGAACCAGCGGCGGAAACCGCGCAGTCCGTTCATGATCGAGGCGGCAACGTCGCGCATGGTGGCCCGCGTCACCAGCAGCGAGCCCATCGTGACGATGGCGAACAGTACGAGGAAAGCCCCCCAGAAGCCGATGAGACGGCGCATCGGGAAGGCGATCAGCGAGCCGACGACTCCTCCCCGGGTGGTCACCGACGTGAGCGATTCCGCCAGGGAGACCGTTCCGGTCATGAGGTGGTACATCGCCAGCGAGCCGATGAAGACGACGACCAGCCCCATGGCGAGCTTGGTGTAGTCCGGCCGTGGCATCGGCCCGAGGAGAGCGCCGCCGACTACTGCGAGGACGATAGGGACCAAGACCGCCCAGGTGCCGAAGAGGAAAAAGAGAGCCTTGGCGGTGCCGTGCCCAACCGGACCGGCCAAGTCGAAGAAGGCGAGGAGAACCAGAATCGCGACAACGATGAGAACGAGACCCCAGACGTCGTCCGTCTGCCGCCCCATCCGCTCCCGCAGCCTTTGCCTCATTCCCCGCAGCGCGCTGAGGAATCCGGTGCCGGCACGGCTCTTCTTCTTGCTGGCCCTACTCCGCCCCGTAGCCCCACGGGTCTTGCTCCGTGTTGGCATGGGACCCAAACGATACCGGACGCGGCCTCGGGCGCAAATGACCCTCCGCGCGAACTCGCGCGCGCACCGCGCGATCCGTTGTATAGCAACGGTTTTCGCGGGCCAAGGACAGATTTCGCGAGGAGGGTCTCCCCCGGTTACGCCCCGCTCGGGGCGGGCATCGCCTCTGCCCCGCGAGATTCGCCCCGATCGGCGCCGGGGCGAATCCGGGTACCCCGGACGCGGGCAATCCCCGCGGTCGGTGGGACCGCGGGGATTGCTCCTGTCAAGGTCGGCGGGGTCAGCTCGAGGGAGTGTCTTGCTCGCCCTTGAGGATGCCCTTGACACCGTCGACGCCGCTGGCGGCCACGTCGCGCACGGCATGAACCGCGGACTCACCGATCTGCTCAGCCGCTTCCAGAGCTCCCGACGCCGCCGCGGCGGCAGCATCGCCGGCGCTGACGCCGATCTTCTTGGCGCCGGCAATGGCACCCGAGATTGCTCCGGTGGTGACGTCGGTGACACTGCCGCCAACCTCACCGGCGCCCTCGACGAGGCCCTTCGCCGTGTTCTTCACAGCCTCGAGGGCGTCGCCGCCGATCTCGGCTGCACCGGACATCGCCCCCGACACCGTGCTCCGGGCGGCTCCGATGACGTCGCCACCGACGTCCTTGACGCCGCCGACCACTGAGCGACCCAGCTCGACCGCACCATCGGCGAGGCTCAGACCAGTCGTCTTGGTTGCGACTATGACGCCTTCGGCGATCCCGGCCGCCGTCTTCGTGACATCGGCGCCGACTCCGCCGGTGCCCTTCAACGCGGCACGTACGATGTCGGAAACGGTCCCGACGGTGACCGTAGCCACCTCGCCGACTCCTTCGACGAGACCCACGACGAGGCCCTTGGCCGTACGGACCAGGCCGGTACCGACCTCGTTGACGGCATTGAACGCACCACCGGCGACGTTGCCGGCCACATCGAGCACGGCGCCTCCGGCATCGCCAACAGCTTGGAGAGCCGTCACAACGCTGTCACGAGCTACGTCCGCAACGCCCTTGACGATGCTGCCGGTTCCAGAAAGCACCGAGTTGATGCTCTTGGATACGCGACCCTGGGTCTCCGTTGCTTTTTCCATCCGGGAATTCTCCTCCCATTGCGGCGACTGCTTTGGCCGCCTCGTGTTCACAGCATCTCTCGCTTGCTCACGGACGTCTATGACGGGTCGGGCAAGACCGCCGACGAGATTCTGGCGGCCGGCCACGGAGGCTCGGCAGTACCCTGCCAGCATTGGTCAGGGCTCTAGGATCGAGTTCGTGGCAGAGCAACGTATCGGCGTCGTCGGCGGTACTCCCTTGTGGAGGCGGGGCGTGACCGCGGTGCTCGCCGACGCCGGCTACCAGGCGCGGGAGCACCCCGACCTCGGCGAGTGGCAGCCCGGGAGGAGCGGCAAGGCCCTGTTCCTTCACGTGTCCGCAGCCGCCGAAGTTCCGCCGATCGCAGGATTCACCGAGGAATACCCGCACATCCCGGTGATAGTCATCACCCCGGACCTGGGGGTGGCCGAGTTCGCCGCCGTCGTTCGGGCCGGCGCCATCTCCGCCATCGCGGCGGACGACCCCATCGAGCTGCTCCTGGCGACGCTCGAGCACGCCATGGCCGGGCGGGCATCCGCCTCGCCGTCGATCATGCGGGCCCTCGCCACCCGGGTCGCCGCCGGCTTCGGGGAAGCGCTCTCGATCGACGACGTCGCGGTCGGCCGCATTCGGCGCCTCGCCGCCGGAGCGACGGTGAGCCGGCTGGCCGCCGAGGCCGGGTTCTCGGAACGAGAGATGTTTCGCCTGCTCAGCGAGCTATATGCCCGCATCGGTGTCGCCAACCGCACCGAAGCGATCGTCTGGGCTTCCCGCTACGGCCTCCTCGACGAACCGCGAAGCGGGTGAGAACCGGCGAAGGCGGAGACGTCCGCTACACCTCGATCACTACCGGGTAGACCACGGGGCGGCGGCGCAATTCTTGTTTGATCTTGCGGCCGGTGGCGCTGCGGACCTTACGGCGGACCGTGTCGAGGTCGGTCGGCAGCTCGAGCTCGCCGATCGCCTCGGTGATGCGGTCCTCCACCAGCTTGTGGATCTCGTCGGAGTCTCCGGTGACGCCGTGGCTGTCGACGTCGGGCCCGATCAAGATCTTGCCGCTGTGCATGTCGACCCCCACGGTCACGATCATGACGCCGTCGTCGGCCAGGTGGCGGCGGTCGCGCAACACGTCTTCGACGTCGCCGATGCCGGATCCGTCGAGATAGACGAGGCCGGCCGGAAGCGCCTCGCGCTCAACCGTGAGCTTGCCGTTGTCGAGAACCACCCGGTCGCCGTCTTCGCAGACGTGGACGTCCGCGATACCGACTTCGCGAGCGACTGCGGCGTTGGCGACGAGATGCCGATACTCGCCGTGCACCGGGATCAGCGATTGCGGAGCGATGACGTTGTAGAACGTCTTCAGCTCCTCTTGGG
>JBFISZ010000002.1:0-41303 GCA_041608315.1 Acidimicrobiia bacterium
CCCAAGATCAGAATCGTCTTTCCCGCCATGGATGCTGCCTCGCCGCCGGAATGTGTCGAAGTCAAGTCTATGGGATGGGCGTGGTCGGCGGTGGGGCAGCGCGGTCGGGCGAGACGCGGGCTCCCTCAGTGCGACCGGGAGCAAGTGGTTGTCCGGTCAACGCGTCGCATGTGCCCACCTCGCCCATCCTGCTGCAAACGTCTCCCCGGTTCTCGCTCGCCGTAGACTCACCGCATGCCCATTCTCTTGGTCCCGGTCATCCTGGCGGTGATCGCGTTCGCCGCCGTCGCCGCCATGCAGCGCGCCCGGATGGTCCAGACGGCTTGGACCGCGGCGGCCCGGCAACTGGGCCTGGCCCACAGCGGCAGCGCCTGGACGCGCCCCCAACTCACCGGCAGCATGGGTGGACTGCTGGTGCGAGTGGACGTATACAGCACGGGTGGCAAGAACAAGACCTACTGGACCCGGTACCGAGCAGTGTTCCCGACGCCGGGCACTGCCGTCCGTCTCAAGCGGCAGACGGGGCTGAGCCGAGTCACCAAGCTGTTCGGCGCCCAGGACGTCGAGATCGGCGACGTAGCCTTCGATGACGCCTTCGTGATCAAGGCCGGCTCGGAGTATCAGGCATCCGAGTACCTGACGCTCCCCCGCCGCACCCTGCTGCTCAAGCTGTATGCGTTGTACCGCGGGGTCGAACTCACTCCCGACTACCTCGAGATCGTCACCAGGGGACAGGAAACCGAGACCAGGCAGTTGGTGACGAACACCAGACGGCTCGTCAGCGCCGGACGCGTCCTCGCCGGCCTCACCGGGGACGACGAGCGCGTCAAGCGGTCCCTGCGGAGCCGGGCTCGGGGCGATATGGGTGCCGCCGCCGCGGAGCTGCGCCATGCCGCCGCCGCGACCGACGACATCGACACCCCCTTGCTCGAGGCCGAGATGCTGGCGAGCTCGGGGCAGCTCGCCGCGGCGGCGCCTTTGCTGACGGGTCTCTCTGAGCGGCTCCCGGCCGACGAGGAGGTGGCCGGGCTGCAGCGGGCACTGGAGCGCATGGAGCCCACCGTCCCGGCGCCCGACCCGAGCCCGGTCGAGATGCAGGAGATCCTCGACGACCTGTTCGTCTCCAACCGGCTGTCGTTCGAGACGGCCGAGATCTTCGACGAGCACTACCTGGGCCGCGTGGTCACGTGGAGCGGAAAGGTGCGGTCGATCCGCGACTACCGCAGCGACCTCGACTTCGGCCCGGAGCCGGGAACCAAGGCCGTGATCGCCATCGCTGAGATCGAGCACGACCTGTATGGCGTCTCCGAGATCGATGCAGTGGTGCAGCTTCCGGCGGGAACGGCGGCCCGCCTCAATCGAGGCGATCGGGTGACCTTCACGGGGCATCTTCTCAAAGCGGACAGCATGATGCGCAACATCTACGTGCGCGATGGCCGGCTGACCTAGATCTCGACCTGAACGCCGACTTCGATGGTGCGATCCTGGGGGAGGCCGAAGTGGCGGGCGGCGCTTGCCGAGTTGCGGTGCATGAAGGCATAGATGTGGTCCCGCCTCAGCGCCACGTTCCCAGCCCGAGATTCTTGCGTATCTGAAGCCGCCGCCCATATGGGCCGGGATGTACGCAAGAACGGAACGCCGCCGTTACCCGCAGGCACCAGCGGTGGCTGGACTGCCCCAACCGAGCCTGCAAACCACCACAGGTGTCAACAACGTATCGCGGCAGTACAGCTAGCCGGCCAACTTGTCATCGAGATGGCGCATCAACCCCTCGATCGGGACGCGATCCTGGGCCATCGTGTCGCGGTCGCGCACGGTGACCTGCTGGTCTTCGAGCGAGTCAAAGTCGACGGTGACGCAATACGGGGTGCCGATCTCGTCCTGACGCCGGTAGCGCTTGCCGATCGACTGGGTGACGTCGACCTCGATATCCCACTTCTCGCGCAAAGGCCCGGCGACCCGCTGGGTGATCTCGACGAGCTCCGGCTTCTTCGACAGCGGGAGCACGGCCACCTTGTTGGGCGCCAGCCGCTTGTCGAGCTTGAGCACCACACGGGTCTCACCGCGCACCTCCTCCTCGCCGTAGGCGTCGATCAGAAACGCAAACGTGGTGCGGGTTGCCCCGGCGGCCGGCTCGATCACGTGCGGGAAGAAGCGCTCGTCGGCCTCGGCGTCGAAGTAGGTGAGATCCTTGCCGCTCAGCCGGGCGTGGGCGGACAGGTCGAAGTCGGTGCGGTTGGCGATGCCCTCGAGCTCGTCCCATCCCCAGGGGAACTTGTACTCGACGTCGTAGGTGCCTGCCGAGTAATGGGAGAGCTCTTCGGCGTCGTGAGCCCGCAGCCGCAGATTGTCGGCAGTGATGCCGAGATCCTCATACCACCTGCGGCGCTCGTTGAGCCAGTAGTCGAGCCACTTGGCCGAGTCATCGGGGTGGCAGAAGAACTCCATCTCCATCTGCTCGAACTCGCGGGTCCGAAAGACGAACTGGCCCGGTGTGATCTCGTTGCGAAACGACTTGCCGATCTGCGCGATTCCGAACGGCAGCTTCATCCGGGCCGTGCGCCGGATGTTCTCGAAGTTGATGAAGATGCCCTGGGCGGTCTCCGGCCTCAGATATACGGCGTTGTCGGCGGACGCCACCGGCCCCATGTGGGTCTCGAACATCAGGTTGAAGTCCTTGGGCTCGGTGAACGTGTCTCGCATCCCGCATGTCGGGCACTGGTCGGGATCTTCGAGCTTGTCGAGACGGTGGCGGGCATTGCAGTTGGTGCACTCCACCAGCGGGTCGCTGAACGAGCTGAGATGGCCCGACGCCTCCCACACCTTCGGGGACTGGATCACCGCCGAGTCGATGCCCACGATGTCGTCGCGAGTCTGCACCATCGAACGCCACCACAGATCCTTGACGTTGCGCAGCAGGGCCACGCCAAGCGGCCCGTAGTCATATGCGGAGCGCAGGCCGCCGTAGATCTCGGACGACTGGAAAACGAAGCCGCGGTTCTTGGCGAGGTTGACGATCGTATCGAAGTCGGCAGGCATTGGTTCCCTTGGGAGCGAAGCGGGAATGATAGGGGCATACAGAGCCGGTCGAATGACGCGGCGATCTCGCCAGCTCCCCTCGTGTCCTCCCCCGGCGGTGGAAGTGGCGCCGCCAGGCGCCGATGGGGGCGCTGGTTCGACGTGGTCCCGTCCACAGGTACCAACATCCCCAACGGTGACAGAGCCCTCGAACCGGGATCCACTTCCGGCGACGCGCCCCCCTTACCTCCATCGGCGTCCCGGCGGACGCCTCGCAGGGACTTCCCCCCTCCGGGGGGACACATACGAAGCGCCCGACCGCGGTCCTACGTAGCGCCGCCGAATCTCCGGCTGCGGGCCTGATACTGGATGACGCAGTCGACGAAGGAGTGCCGGTCGAAGTCGGGCCACATCAGCGGCGACACCACAAGCTCGGCGTAGGTCGCCTGCCACAGCAGGAAATTGGAGACTCGCTGCTCGCCGCTGGTGCGGATCAGCAGGTCGACGTCGGGCATGTCCGGTATCGAGAGCAGCGACGCCACCAGCGACTCGTCGACGGCGGCCGGGTCGAGCTCCCCGGCACCGACCTGCGCGGCCAGCTTGCGAGCCGCCCGGGCGATCTCGGCACGGCCCCCGTAGTTGAAGGCGAGCACCAGCTCGAGCGTGCGGTTGTCCTGCGTCATCTCTTCGGCCGCCGCAAACTCGTCGCGCAGACCCTGATGGACGCGAGGGTCCCAGCGGTCGCCGATGAACCGGATTCGCACCCCCTTCTCATGGAGGGCGTCGCGCCGCCGCTGCAGCACCTCGACGTTGAAGTGCAGGAGAAACTGCACCTCCTCGTCCGAACGCTTCCAGTTCTCAGTCGAGAAGGTGTAGGCCGTCAGCCAATCGACGCCGAGATCGAGCGCCCCGTCGACGACGTCGAACAGGGCGGCCTCCCCGGCGGCGTGGCCCTGGGTGCGGTGCAGGCCGCGCGCCTCCGCCCAGCGACCGTTGCCGTCCATGATGAGACCGACGTGGCGCGGTACTCGCCGGCGATCGACCTGCTCAGACATCGAGCACGGCCAGGCTCTCGAGACGGCGTTCGAGGTGGTACTCGAGGAAGCGGCGGGCCACTCCCATCGCATCGCGACTCATCGACGGATCGAAGGGAGGCAGGGCAGTGAGGTCGGCAACCGCCATTTCCGCCAGGTAGTCGGTGAGCCCGACCTTGAGGGCGTAGGAGCCGGAGGTGCGGCACGACTCACACTGGACACCACCTTCAGCGAAGTTGAACCGAACGAGACGCTCGTCCCGCCCGCACGAGGCACAGCTGTCGAGGGCGGGAGCCACTCCAACCACGGCGGCCGCTTTCAGAAGGAACGACGTGACGACGTCGGGATGGGGATCCGGCGCATCGAGCGCCTTGAGGCCCCGGTGCAGCAGCAGGAAGAGCCGCAGGGTCGGCTCATTCTCCTGCGCCACGGCGTCGGCCACCTCGACCATCGTGCCCGCCGAGATCACTCGATCGAGATCGCCGCGGAGGCGATGGAATGGCTCGACGAGAGAGACCTGAGTGATCGTGTCGAGGTTGCGACCCTCATAGAGCACGAGATCGACGTGGCTGAACGGTTCGAGGCGGCCGCCGAAACGACTCTTCGTCTTGCGGACGCCCTTGGCCACGGTGCGCAACTTGCCATGGTTGGGGCTGAGCAGCACGACCACCCGGTCGGCTTCGCCAAACGGATAACCGCGCAGCACGATGCCCTGGTCGTGGCGAAGTCCCATAGCGTGAGCGTAATCGTCGCGAAGCCATATCCTGTGGCAGCGCACGACAACCCCGGAGGTACCAATGAGTCGACTCGATGAAGCCACCCGCGCCGAGTTTCTCGCCGGCCACAGCGACTGGGCCCTCGACGGCGAGTCGATATCGAGGACATATGTGCTGCGCGACTTCAAGGAGTCGATGGCCTTCGTGACCCAGGTCGCGTTGGCCGCCGAGGTTGCCGACCACCATCCGGACATCGACATCCGCTGGAACAAGGTAACGGTGGTCCTGTCAACCCACAGCGCCCGGGCCCTCACCGCCAAGGACACCGACCTGGCTGCGGAGCTCGACTCGCTCTACAGCCGCTGACAGGGCAGCAGCGTCAGCCCGATCTCGGCAGACTCGGAGAAGTGGCCGAAGTCGTCGCGAGCGCGGATATGCGAGTAGATGGTCGCCGGCTTGCCGTCGATCAGGATGCCGGGTGGGGCGGTTAGGTCGACGGTCCACACGCCGTCGACGCGCAGCATCTTGACGACACCGGTCGTCTCCTGGCCGACGACCGTGATCCTCCAATGGAGATCGGCGCCGCGCACGCCGGAGGCGTCGAAGATGTCCGCGGTGAAGGTTGCCATCCGCGGCCGCGTATCGCAGACGCCGCCGCCCAGAGGCGGCTCATAGAAGGCGTCCACGTTGGCCGCGAAGTTTGTGATGACCGGCGAATCGACATCGGCGAGAAGCACGATGACGCGAGCCCGATCCTCATTGCCAGCCGGGTCGGACGCGACGACCCTGAAGGTGATCGGGAACACCGCCGGGTTGACGTCGGCCGCCAGGCTGATCACGCCCGTCGCGCTGTCGATGGAGACGAGGCCCTTGGCGTTCCGCAGCCGGTAGGTGACCGCCAAGCCTTCCGGGTCGGTGCCGGCAACGGTCCCGACGACCGTGCCCGCCGGGGCGTCGGGGTCGACACGGAACGTTGCATCCCTGATGCGCGGCGCCTCATCGACGTCGGTCACCACGACGGATACGACGAACGGGGTCGCCGCCCCGGCCTCGTCGACGGCTCGGGCGTCGAGGCGGTGACTCGTGGCGACTTCGAAGTCGAGTCGCTCCGCCAGCACGACTGTGCCGTCACGGCCGATATCGATCACCGCCGGCGCCGCGGCTTCGAAGTGAACATCGTCACCATCGGGATCGGACGCAACCACCACGCCGATGATCTCGCCGACCGCCGTCGCCTCGGAGACGGTAAAAGTCGGACTGGTGACAACAGGTGGGTCGTTGGCCGCGGCAACTTCAACGACTACGTCGACTGTGATCGTGTCGGAGCCGTCGGAGATCTTCACGGTGAAACCGTCGGTGCCTGCGAAGTCGGCCGGAGCCACGTACACCACACCTCCCTGGGCGTCGACGGTGGCCGATCCACCCTGATCGGTGGCGCGGGCTCCGGGGTCGGCGACCACGAAGATGTCCCCCTCGACATCGCTCCACCCGACGAGGATATTGCCGGTCGCGGTGCCGTCTTCGGTCGCCTGCAACACCGGAGGCGGCCCCGACGGGGGGTCGTTCACCGCGGTGACCTTCACCACGACGCTCACGACGACTCGGACCGTGCCGTCTCCGACCACATAGGAGAAGTTGTCGATGCCCGCCCAGTCTGCCGGCGGGCGATAGACGATGCTGCCGGCCGTGATCGACCCGCCGTTCTTGCTGGCCGGGTCGAACGAGATCACCCTGAGCCGGTCGCCGTCGACATCGACGGCTCCTTTGAGTGGATCGAACGTTGCCGTCCCGTCCTCGTTGATGGAGAGGGCACCCGGCCCGGGCACCGTCGGGGCGTCGTTCACGCCGGTGACGGTGATATTCACCTGCGCGGTGCTTGTCGTGCCGTCCACGTCCCGGATCGAGTAGGCCAGCCGGTCGGAGCCGGCATAGTTGGCGCGGGGGGCGTACCAAATGGAGGAGCGGGATACGCCGGCACTCCCGTGGCTGGGAGGCGCGGCGATCTCCGGGGCGGCGCCCGGAGCGTAGCCGGTGTCATTGGCCAGCACGTCGATGACGATCGAGCTGTCCTCGGCCAACCGAGCGAAGTCGGCCGCCGCCACCAGCGTCACGGGCGCGAGCGTCGTCGGTGGCGCTGCGGTAGAAGTCGTGGTGGTCGATGCATCCGAAGGCGCGGACGTGGGGGGCGGAGTGACCGGCGCCTCGGTGGTTGGCGACGGCGCCGTGCTCGCGGCCACGGTTGAGGTGGTCGAGTCGGCCGCCAGCCCGGAGGACAGGACCTCGGCATCACCGGAGGCGTCGTTCCCGATGATCGCGACACCGGCAACGACGAGCGCCGCGATCAGCACGGCGGCCCCGGAAACCATCCCCAGGTTCGATCTGACCCATGCCGACACGCTGGAGGCGGAGGCTCCCGGCGCCGCGGCGGCCTCCGCACCGCTTGGGGCGCCGCCACCACTGAGGCCGGCAGCTGCGACGTTTCCCCAGATCGTTGCTTCGAGCCCGGCGGGGACGGGAGCGATGGCGAGTGCCGCGAACATCTTGAGCGGAATGAAGAGGACCTTGCGGTTCTCCTGGCAGATGTCACACGACTTGGCGTGGCGATCGACTGCCTTGCGCAGCGCCGGTGTGAGCTGGGTGCCGCCCGACTCGGCGACGATGGCGGCGAGGTCTTCGCAGTCGGCTGCGCCGTTCCTCATGAGGAGATATGTCGATAGCGTCTGGGAGAACGACTTCTTCATGCGACTGACCATGGTGTATGCGTTGCCTTTGGAAACACCCATGACCTCGGCGATCTCGGCACTGCCGAGACCCTGGCGGACGTGAAGATCCATCACCGCGTACGTCCGCGGATCGAGCCCGGCGGCCGCCTCCCAGATGAGACTGGCGGCGGCCTGCGCCTCGGCCGATCGCTCCGGATCCCCCGCACGGTCCACGTCGATCACTCCCAAGTGCGCAACCTCGCGCCCACTGACGTTGAAGTCGCCTACGGCGACGGCCCGCTTGGAGTGCTCGATACGATTGAGACCGTTGCGGTGGGCGATCGTGAACAGCCAACTCTTGAAGCGCTCCGGGTTTTCCAGGTGCCCGAGCTGCTCAAAGGCCTTGATGAAGGTGTCCTGGGCGACGTCGGCGGCTTCCTGGCGATCCCGCAGCAGACGGGTGAGGAAGTCGTAGACGTTGGTGAAGTAGCGCTCGTAGAGCGCGGCAAACGCCTCCTCACTTCCCGCCCGGGCGAGCGAGACCAGCTCTCCATCCTCGGCGGGTAGCGGGAGCGCCATGCCTTCCAATCGACTCGCGAAAACCTACAAGAACCGTAGCCGTCCCCGCCGCATTGTGCGAGGCTGGGCGGGCACCCCATAACTAGTCACCTGCGTTGTGAGACAACGGTTTCACGGCTCCGGTTCGGTCCTCGACCGCCACAACCCAAAGCGGTCTTCCGGCCACGGAGCGCCGTTTCCATCGCCGCCACAACCCCGGTACAAGTCGCGACGAGCCAAGCCCTTCTAGTAGTAAGACAACTGAATTCGCAGATTCTTACAGCAGGCGTCCGGGAATGTCTTTGCGACTGGGGAGGAAGACCCCCTCGATGGGCCGGATGCGCATCCGGGCGTCGACGACACAGACCCCCTCCCCCGGCGGCAGGACCTTCACCGGGTTGAGATCCATGTCGGCGATCTCGGGATGCTGATCGACGAGGGTCGAGACTCGCAGCAGCACCTGCTGCAGTGCATCGACGTCCCCGGCTTCGCCACCCCGATAACCCTCGAGGATCTCGGCCGAGCGAACCTCGGAGAGCATCTCACGGGCGTCGACATCCGTCAGCGGGTTGATGCGGAAGGACACGTCTCGCATCAACTCCACGAAGATCCCCCCGAGGCCGAACACGATCAGCGGCCCGAACAGCGGGTCCTCGGTCATGCCGATGATGACCTCGTGGCCCCCGGCTATGAAGTCCTGCACGAGCACGGCCTCGACATCGTCGCTGATCGCCGCCACCTGGCGGTAGGCAGCCCTCACGGCGTCCTCGCCCTCGACGCCGAGCACGACGCCGCCGACGTCGGACTTGTGCAGGGTCGAAGGCGAGACGATCTTGAGCACGGCCGGTCCGTTGATCTCGGCGGCGGCGACGACCGCTTCGTCTTCGGAAGTGGTCTTGACCGAGCGGGCGGTCTGGATGCCGTAGGCGCCGAGAATCGCCGCTATCTCGGCGTCTTCGAGCCATCCGCCCCCGGTGCCGAGCCGGGCGATCGCCGATCGGATTGTGGCGTCGGCCGCCGTCCGGCCGGCGGCGTCGAATTTGGGGTAGACACCTTCCGGGCGCTCCCGCCACTCGCGATAGCGGAAGGCGGCAGCCAGGGCGTGGGCCGCCGACTCCGGGTAGTCGTAGACGGGCACGTTGGCCGCCCGGGTGAGCGCTTCGATCTCCTCCTCGGCGGCCATGAGAACCGCGGCGATCGTGGTGTCCCGGGTCGCCCCCTCGATGGCGCTCGTCATGGCGGCAATGACCTCTTCGGTGCCCTTGGGGGCGGCCGGGATGTAGACGACGATCACCGCGTCGACCTCGTCCGTCGACAGCAGCTCGCTGAGGCAGGCTCCGTAGGTATACGGATTGGCCGAGGCGATCATGTCGACGGGGTTCGAGACGCTGGCCTCGTCCGGCAGGTACTCGGAGAGCCGGGCCTGCAGCTCGGGCGAGAATTCGGGAAGCTCCAGCCCAAAGCTCTCGAGGGCATCGGCGGCGAGTATGGCCGGGCCGC
The DNA here is from genome assembly GCA_041608315.1 of Acidimicrobiia bacterium. GTDB lineage: Bacteria > Actinomycetota > Acidimicrobiia > Spongiisociales > UBA5794 > JAHEJX01. The sequence goes on from JBFISZ010000002.1 coordinate 9,529, forward strand.
CGGCGTTGGTGAGAATCGCCACCCGGGGCCCTTGCGGCAGCGGCTGATTCGCCAGCAGGCTGGCCACATCGAAGAGCTCGTTGAGCGTCCGGGTGCGGATCACCCCGGACTGGTTGAAGAGGGCGTCGACGGCGACGTCGAGGCTCGCCAGCGATCCGGTGTGGCTGGCGGCGGCCCGGGCACCCGCGGACGAGCGGCCGGCTTTGACGACCACGATCGGCTTGGTGCGGCTCACTCTGCGAGCCAGCCGGCCAAAGCGCCTGGCGTGCCCGAACGACTCCATGTAGAGAACGATCACATCGGTCGCCGGATCGCCGTCCCAATACAGCAGCAGATCGTTGGCCGAGACGTCGATCCGGTTGCCCAGGGAAACGAACGTGGACAGGCCGATCCCGAGCTCCTTGGCCTCGTTGAGGATCGCCAGGCCGAGGGCCCCACTCTGGCTGGCCATGGCGACGTTGCCGGCGGGAGGAAAGACCGGGCCGAATTGGCCGTCGAGGCTCACCGTCGGGTCGGCGTTGAGCAAACCCATGCAGTTCGGTCCCACCATCCGCATCCCATGGCGGCGGGCTGCGGTCAGCACGGCGGCTTCCATTTCCGCGCCGGGCCCGCCCGTCTCGCCGAACCCTGCGGAGATCACCACGACGCCGCGGACACCCTTGGCGCCGCACTGGTTGATCACGTCGAGCACGGCGCCGGCCGGCACCGCGATGAACGCCAGGTCGACCGGCTCATCGATGGCGAGCACGGTCGGGTACGCCTTGACGGCATGGACATACGACGACTTTGGGTTGACCGGGTACACGGGGCCGGTGAAGCCTCGAGCGAGGAGATTCGCAAACAGCCGGCCACCGATCGACTCGTCGTCGCGACTGGCGCCGATCACGGCTACCGATGTCGGGTAGAGCAGCGGCATGAGCGATGCGGTCACCGCCCGGCGCTCGTGCTCCCACTCTGCTTCGCGCGCTTCGAGCGAGTACTCGATGGGGAACTCGACGCCAAAGACTCCCTCGTCCAGCTCCCGGGTGAGGGTGTAGCCCGAGTCGCGGAGCATCCGCATCATCGCCCGGTTGTCGCGGAGCACGAAAGCCTCGAACTTCATGATCTTGCGGGAGCGGGCATATATGGTGAGCTGCTGCAGCAGCTGGGTGCCGATACCCCTTCCCTGGAAGGCGTCCTCGACGAGGAAGGCGACCTCTGCCACCTTGCCTTCCTCCGTTGTCTTCTCGGCGAAAACGTCGTAGCGACCTACCGCCACCATGTCGCCGTTGTGGATGGCGATGAGGGCCATCCGATCGTCGTAGTCGACGTTCGTGAAATGGATCAGCTCTTCCGGGCTCAATTCACGCTTCACCCGGAAGAACCGGAAGTAAGCGCTCTGCGGCCCCACCCGCCCGTAGAACGTCCGCAACAGATCGACGTCATCGGGCCGGATCGGCCGCATGTGAACCACGTCGCCGTCCCGCAGCAGGACGTCGAACTCAAACTCGGCCGGATACTCAGCCATAAGCCCCTTCCACACATAACCTGGCCCGCGCATCGTAGGCCTGCGCCCGCTCGGCCGAATCGCGATGGTGGGCCTCCGGCGCCTCCCGGGTTCATTCCGCCGCTGCGATGTCGATAATGTCCTGGTGCCACACCGCCAACACCCTCCGCTGCCTTCGGCCGTCCGCCCGCTCTTCTGGGTCTTGCGGGCGTTCGGTGTCCTCGTCGGTGCCGGCGGCCTCTACGCCGCAGCACTTGCGGCCACGCAGGAGAAATGGTCGACGGCATTCCTCGTGCTCCTACTGAGCGGCGGATTTGCCGCGCTGACATGGATGCACCCTTTGAGCGGATGGTTCGTGCCGACGCTCGTCGGCTTCGGCCTGGCCGCGGCGATCCTGGCGGGGAGCTGGACGACGGCGCTCATCGTCCTCGGCCCGGCAGCCCTGATCCTGTGGTTCCGGAACCGTCCGCCGGGTGGCCGGGGCGCCCGCCTCAACCCGGACAGGATCGCCATCATCGAGCCGGGCGCAGTCATGCGCAATGCCCGCGCTTTCGTTGCAGAGTTCACCGCGGCCGGCTTCGAACAGGTTGGTGCCCTCCGCTTCTCTATCGGCCCAGTGAACGTGATCGAGTCGCTCTTACTTGCCCCGGACGGTCGGTCCTACGCGGCCGTCACTGACGCCATCGTTCACGTGACGAGCCTGTTCCCGGGCGGTCGCGCCCTCGTGACACGCAACAGCCATCACGCCCGTCTGCCGGACTACCTCCTGATCAACAGCGCGCCGGGTGGCAGCCCTGCCGAACTCGTCGCGAGCCATGCCAAGGCTCTGGCACTCGTCGCGGAAAGGGAGCATTACCCCCTTGCGATTGCGGCACCCGAGCTACCCCAGATCGCCATCGACGGCGAACGGGCCGCCATCGAGTGGGCAGCCACCCACCGCCGCTCGAGCGAAGGAGTCGACGGCACCGAACCATTGTGGAGCCGGCCCGAGCGCTACCGGCAGATCGACGCGTGGCACGGAGCGGGCGCCTCCGAGCCTCCTGTCTAGGTCCTCAAATGTCGGCGGCATCGGATCAGCACCACATCAGGAATCTGATGGACCAACTCGCCATCCACGACCGGGTCGACCTCGCCCGCTTCGCCATCCGCGGAGGCGTCGTAGAGCCTGAGGGGCCCGAGGGGCCGATCAGGGTTTGATGAATACCTTGCCGTTGGGCTTGGCCAGCTCCGCCGGCAAACTCGTCATGGCTTCTTCGAGCGACAGGACGGCGGTCACGTCGGTCTTCCATTCGCCGGTGGCGAAGCGCTTCTGCGCGGTTTCGATGGCGGCAACCTTGTCGGCCATCGGGGTTTCTTGCATCCAGCGCACCAGCCAGAAGCCTTCGATCCGCTTCATCATGAAGATGAGCTGACCGGGCTCGAGCAGCGTCGGAAGCTCGGTGTCGAGCTTGCCGTAGACAATCCAGCGGGCGTGCCGTCCCATTGCGGTGAACACCCTGGCGCTGACCTGATTGGCGACCGCGTCGAGGAACACGCGTGGCTTCTCTGTCGCCAGCACGGCCCTCAGTTGCTGCTCGAAGTCACCGGCCTCGCTGTTGAGCACGTGGGCGGCCCCCAGCGCTTTGAGCGGTTCGATCTGGCTGTCGCGGCGGACAATGGCGATCGGCCGGTAGTCCTCATCTGCGGCGGCGCCGATCATCAGCTTGGAGAGCTGGCTGGCTCCCGCCGAGAAGATGAAAGCTCGGGCCTCCTCCTGCTTGACGATGCCGAACATGGCAAGTGCGGTGAGCGGATTGACGATCATGGCGGCGCCGTCCTCGTCGCGAACGCTGTCGATGAGGGGGATGCACGTGGCGGCCTCGGCAATGGAGTACTCACTCCACGCGCCGGGAGCACCCGCGCCGGCGACAAACGCGACCCGCTTCCCGACGTAGCCGTCGGCGAGGGAACCACCCCCGGAGGCAACGACTTCGCCGACACCTTCGAACCCGGCGGCGTTGCCCTTGATACGGGGCTGGCCGTATAGGCCCTGGATGAACATCTCATCGGACGGGTTGACCGACGCCAGCGCCACCTTGATGCGGACTTGCCCCTCGCCGGGATCGGGCACCGGCAGGTCCCCCAACCGAACGAAGGTCTCCATCGAGTGCAGCGCGATGTCCTCGGGGGGCGCCGTGGCATAGCCATCACCCTGGAGGATGAGGGCTTTCATCGTGTCGGGCATTCAGATCAGCTCCTGGTAGCGGGGCGAATGCCGAGTCTATCAACCGGGCCCGGCGGCGCCCGGGGCAGTTCGAATCTGCCTCACGATGTCCCTCATACGAGACACAGAGACAGCCGATTCAAACCATTCTCCAAGCGCAGAACCCGACTGATCGGCGCGGTTCGATCCCAGAGGCGCTGCGGGCCGAAGCGGCGCATCAGACAGTTTCGAGCAAATCCTGATTTGCTCGACTCAGAACCCGAGCCGATCCAGCACCGGATCGCGACGTTGCCAGTCCTTTTCGACCTTGACGCGCAACTCGAGGAAGACCTTGGCACCGAAGAGGCGTTCGAGATCGGCCCGGGCCTCGGTTCCGACCGCAGAGAGCATCGCACCACCCTTGCCGATCACCATGCCCTTTTGGGACGTTCGTTCGACGTAGACAGTCGCCGCGACGTGGACGAGGCCGTCATCGCGGGTCGTGAGGTCGGTCACGACTACCGCCAGACTGTGCGGCAGTTCCTCACGAAGTCGAGAAAGGTACTTCTCCCTGATGAGCTCGGCGGCAAACAGCTCCTCCGGCTGATCGGACGCCGCGTCCGGCGGAAAGAAGAAGTGGCCCTCGGGCAGGAAAGGCTCCAGCTCGGAAACCAGAGTGGCGACACCGTCGCCCGTGCGGGCCGAGATCGGAACGTAGGCCGCGAAGTCCCAGACCGACGCCTCCGCCAGCTGGGAAGCGATCTGATCGGGCTTGGCAATATCCACTTTGTTGACGGCGACGACGACGGGCGCTTTGGCCTGTCCGAGACGTTCGGCGATCAACCGATCCCCCGGCCCCACCGGAGCCCGGGCATCGAGCACAAAGAGCACGGCGTCGGCTTCTGCCAGCGACCCGTAGACCAGCTTGTTGAGTCGCTCTCCAAGAGCCGTCCGCGGTTTGTGGAGGCCCGGAGTGTCGACGAAGACGTACTGCGAATCGCCCCGGGTGAGCACTCCGCGAATGGTGTTGCGGGTCGTTTGCGGGCGGGATGAGGTGATGGCGACCTTCTCCCCGACCAGGCGGTTGACGAGAGTCGACTTGCCGACGTTGGGCCGCCCCACGACGGAGATGAAACCCGACTTCACCTGCTGTGAACCCGGACCCGGGCGACGCGCCGGCCCTGCACCCGGTCGGCCGTGAAGACGTGCTCTTCGAGTTCGAACGCCTCGCCTTCCTTGGGCACCCGCCCCGCCAAGCCGAGGATCAACCCGCCGACGGTATCCCATTCCTCGTCGGGGAGCTCGGCACCGATCAGCTGACCCAGCTCATCGATGCCGAGGCGAGCATCGATGAGATACGAGCCTTCTCCGAGGGCCGTCACCATCGGCACCTCGTCGTCGTACTCGTCGGCAATCTCACCCACAAGCTCCTCGAGCAGGTCCTCGATGGTCACCAGGCCCGCGGTGCCGCCGAACTCGTCGACAACGATGGCAAGGTGCACCTGGCTGGCCTGCATCTCGCGCAACAGCTCGGAGACTCGCTTGGTCTCCGGCACGAAGTAGGCCGCCCGCATGAGGTCACGAACGAGCGTGGACTCCTCGCCGCCCTCGTCCATCAGCGTCAACAGGTCGCGGGCATACAGCACGCCCTCGACGTTGTCGATCCCGTCGCCGAGCACCGGGATCCGGCTGCGGCCCGCTTCCAGGATCAGATCGAGAGCGCTCTCCGCAGTGGCGGTTGCATTGAGCGTGATCATGTCGATGCGGGGCACGAGCACCTCGCGCACCAGCGTGTCGGTGAAATCGAGCACCGACGAGATCAGCTCCTTCTCTTGCACGTCGTCGGCGTCTTCCTCTTCCTCGACGATGTCCTCGTCGAGATCGCTGATGAGGTCGGTGGCGGCATGGCCAAGAGCTATGGCCGGCCGCAGCAACCAGGCGAACGTATAGGCCAGGGTGGCGGGGCGGCTCCGCCCATAACTCCTCGGCAGCAGGTCGCCAATGAGCACGAACAGCGCACCGAGGCTGACCAGCGCAATGGCAAGAGGGATGCCCCCGGCGAGCCTGCTCAGCGCCCACGTGGCCGGTATCGCCGCCGAGACCAACAAGCCGGTGTGAATCATGCCGAGAGCGGGCTGCACCCGCGGGCGTTCCTCGAGAAGCGCGGCAACTATGACGGCGCGCCGGTTGCCGTCGGCGGCGTCATGAACGGCGTCGGCGCGCGGGGTGCGAACCAGGGAGGCGCCGGCCGCCCGGATCACGCCGGTGACGAGCACGATCACTGCGGCAACCGCCAGAGCAACTCCCGTCACGGGCGCGTCCTCCCAACGGCGGCGAGCAGGTCCCTCTCACGTTGTTCCATCTGCTCGGCCTCGCGGTCAACAGTGTGGTCGTAGCCGAGCAGATGCAGCAATCCGTGGACCACCATCAATGCCATCTCGTCGGACAAGGATACCGCCGCCGCGGCGGCGTTGGCGGCGACCACCTCGGGGCAGATGAAGACGTCGCCGATGTGGGCCGGCGGCCCGCCGGCGGGCACGGCCGGCGCCGCTCCCGGCGTGAGCGGTTCGAGCGGAAACGCCAGCACATCGGTGGGCCCGACCTTCCCCAGGTGGGTGCTGTTGAGCGCGGCCATCGGCGCCTCGTCGATCAGGGCGATGGCGACCTCGATATCTCCACCCAGACCTTCGGCGGCAAGGGTGGCCGCGGCCACCGACTCGAGCTCGCCAATATCGACTGGGGCCGATAAGGATGGTTCGTCTCTGTCGTCGCGAAACTCGATCTTCATTGACCCTCGGCGCCGGTGCCCGGAAACCCGGGATAGGGAATGCGAGTGTGGTAGTACCCGATCAAAGCGTCGACCAGGGCCCGCTTGACCCGGGTGAGATCGCCAAACGTCAAGTCGGATTCGTCGAGCTGCCCATCTTCCAGCTTCTCGCCGACGACCGAGTCGACCATCTTGACGATACTGGCGGCCGTGGGGTCTTCATGCTGGGCGAGGGAGCGGGCGGCGCCCTCGACGGCGTCCGAGATCATCAGGATCGCCATCTCCTTGCGCCTCGGCTTGGCGCCGTGGTGGCGGTAGTCGTCGGGGTCGACCGTCGCATCGTTCTCGAGCGCCCGGTGGTAGAAGTAGCGCATCAGCCCGGTGCCGTGGTGCATGCGGATGCCGTCGGCGACGGTGTCGGGAATGCGCAGCTGCCTGGCGAGTCGCTCGCCGTCGATCACGTGGTGCCGGATGATGTTGGCGGATTCGATCGGGTGGATCTCATCGTGGGGATTGCTCACGCCGAACTGATTCTCGATGAAGTACTGGGGGTTCTCGGTCTTGCCGAGGTCGTGGTAGTAGGCCGCCGCCTGAGCCAGCAGCGGCTGGGCGCCGATGGCGCGCGCCGCCTTGCCGGCCAGGGTGCCCACGAGGATCGAATGGTTGAACGTTCCCGGCGCCTTCTCCTCGAGGAGACGGAGCCCGGGATGGTTACGGTCGGTGAGATCGAGCAGCGTCAGCGTCGTCGTCATGCGGAACAGGTTCTCGAGGAACGAAAGCAGTCCCTGGGCAACCAGGCCGCCGACTACGCCGCCGGCGACTGCGAAAGCTGCCGCGGGAAGGGCGGTGGCCGCATCGGAGAAGAGCCACGCAGCCGACGCCGCCAGTGGCGCCAGCACGAGCGCCGACAGACCGACGGCGACCCGCAACTCCCGTCGACTCGACACCGCCGAGACGAAAGCTACCGGCACCACAGTGGCGCCGGCCGCGAAGATCGTCAGCGCCGGATCGGCCGTGGAGATGGCAGTGAAGGTGGCAACCGGTATCGCCAGCAGGAGAGCCGTCCTCGGGTCGTAGAGGATCGCCCCCATGTAGCCGAACATCACGGCCGGCAAGATGTATGCGATGGCCATGTTGTCTTCCGTGACGACGATCTCCGGGATTCTGGTTGCCGCCGCGGCGAGCACGAGCAGTATCCCCAGCAATGCGAAGTGGCGCGGCTGAGACCACAGGTTGGGAGCAACCCGCCACAGGAAGAACGCCGCCAGCAACACGGCCATGCCACCGAGTGCCACGATCGCCCGGCGCGAGGTCGTCGCTTCCGGTTCCAGGAGGCCCAGCTGGTCGATGGCGTCGAGCTCGACGGCAGTCACGTTGCTTCCCTCAGCGACAAGGACCTGCCCGGCGAAGTACTGCACCTTCTCCTCGGGCACTGCGAGCGCGGCATTGTCCTTGGCGGCGGCCGTGGCCTGCGGGTCGGGAAAGTAATTGGCAAGCAGGTTGTCGGCGACGATGTTGGCAATGGCCCGGCGCACAGCCGGGAGCTCCTCCGGTGACAGCCCAGGGGCAAAGATGAAGGGCGGCTGGCCCACCAAGCGGTCTTTGATCTCCGGAACGTCTGCGCCTTTGATCTCTTGCTCCATCTGAGCTCGCGCCAGTTCGATGACCTCGGTTTCGAGATCAGGAAAGACCTCCCGCTCGCCGTTTTCACGGCGCGCCACGTCGAGGTTGAACTGCTCGACGAAAACCGTCAGGTCATCGGCGTAGGACGGATATTGCTGCTGGAGGTCCGCGAGCTGGTCTTCGATGGCACGCAAGGGAAGCGTCGTCGTGGTGGTCGGTGGCTCGGTCGTGGTGGTCGTCGTCGTAGAGCTGGTCGTAGTCGTCTCTTCGCCTTCGCCCGGCGGTGCTGTCGTGCTCGGCGGTGCGCTGGTGGTGGGCTCCTCCGGCGGGGCCGTCTCTTCCGGCGGCGCCGTCTCCACCGGAGGCTCGCCTCCCGGTTCGTCCGTTGGGGGCGGCTCGGAACGGTCGAATGCATTCAGGGCGATCGAGCCGAGAAGCGTCTTGAGGTTGGTCTCGACGTCGCGTCTGACCGTTGGGTCGATGGTGAACACCTCCGGCGTGTTGAGCCGGGCCGCGTTCTGGAGCTGCGCCGTCGCCGCAGCGTCGGTGACTTCGATGGCGCTCGGCGCGATGAACGTCTCCGGTGCCACGTCGCCCACGGAGAGCTCGATGGTCGGCTTCGCAGTCGCCCGCCCGACCAGCAGCACCAGCGAGACGAAGACGATGGTCACTGCGATGACGAGCACATTGAGCGCGATGGGGTATCGCCTGGCTAGTCCGCTCATCGGTTCGCCTGCTTGGCGTCGAACTCGGCGTAGGCGTCGACGATGGCTGCTACGAGGCGATGGCGCACCACGTCCTTGGCGCCGAGCATGGAGAAACCGACGTCGTCGACCTTGCGCAGAATGCGCTGCACGACACGCAGCCCGCTCGAGCGGCCTTCCGCCAGGTCGGTCTGGGTTATGTCGCCGGTGATGACCATCTTCGAATTGAACCCGAGCCTCGTCAGGAACATCTTCATCTGTTCGGGTGACGTATTTTGGGCCTCATCGAGAACTACAAAAGCGTCGTTCAGCGTGCGCCCCCGCATATAGGCCAGCGGAGCGATCTCGATCGTCCCTCTCTCGATGAGCCGAGCGGTCTCCTCGGGCCCCAACATCTCGTAGAGGGCGTCGTAGAGCGGGCGCAGGTACGGGTCGACCTTGGCGCTCAAATCACCGGGAAGGAACCCGAGCCGCTCCCCTGCCTCGACTGCCGGGCGGCTCAAGATGATGCGCCGCACTGCGCCGGCAACCAGGGACTCGACTGCGCACGCCATCGCCAGATAGGTCTTGCCCGTACCGGCGGGGCCGATCCCGAACACGAGGGTTCTGTCGCGGATCGAATCGACGTACTTCTTCTGACCGTGGGTCTTCGGCCGGACGATCTTGCCCCGGCCCACCCGGATACCGTCGGTGAACACGCCCGAGGGCGAAGGAACCGCGCTCTGTACCATCTCGATCACGCGGGCCACGCGGTCCTCATCGAGTTGCTGGCCTTCCTGAACCACGATCAGCAGCTCATCGAGGGCCGTTCTGGCGTCGTCGATAGCTTGCTCCGGGCCGCTGATGTCGAACTCGTTGCCGCGAGCCACGATGCGCACGTCGGGAAAGGCGCCCTGGACCTGGCGGAGGAACACGTCGCGATCGCCGAGCAGATCGACCATGAGTCGATTGCTCGGGACCAGGAGCTGTATTCGAGTTGCAGAAGACGTCACGAAATCTCGCTACATAGCGGGTGTGGGAGATATGCGTGGGCTACGCACAAAGACAAGCACGCAGTATACCGGCCCGCGCGCAGCAGGGGGAAACCAGAGTCCCGCTACGGCCCGTCGGCGGCAACTCCGAGATCGGTCAGACGCTCTGCGAATACGGCCTCCGATTGATCCAAGAGCAGTGCCAGTGTCCGCAGATCGTTACTGCGGATCGTCAGCACCTTGCCGTTGAAGTCCTGACGAAGCATCTGAATGCCCCGCAGGAATCTCTCGACAACTATCGAGTCGGGGCCGGATAGCGCCTCGACCCGATTCAAGTCGATGGTCAGGCCTCCGGCCGGAACCGGAACTGCGCGGGTCTCCGTGTCTTCGTTGGGCAGAAGCTGCCCAACCGGTACTGAGAAGAAGGCGGCAAGCCGATGGAGCCGCGGCAACGACAAACTCCGTTCTCCACGCTCGTACGCCCCGAGGACGGCAGCCTTGAACTCCTGCTCGGAGAGACGCTGTACGTCCTGGAGTGACAAGCCCCTCTGCTTGCGAATCGACCGCAAACGCTTGCCAACCATCTCGTTATAACTAGGCACTTTCGCCCTCCTGCGGCGCCTGATGGAGCCCGACACGCTGCGCGCGTATTATAATGCGCACCGCGTTCTAGTTATCTTAGTCATAAGAAACGTCTCCCCCCTGTCATTTTGCGAATTATCGACGTTTTCGTCTTCGCTTCGGCGGGAGGGGTTGCTCGCCGCGCAGCTCGGCATAGGCCCGGAGGGCGTCCTCCTGCTCCGGGCTCAGCCTGTCAGGAACTGCCACGTCGACGTTGACGAGCAGATCGCCCCGGCCCCGGCGGCGCAGATGCGGCACTCCCTTGCGGGCAATACGGAACACCGTTCCCGGCTGGGTGCCGGGCGGGATGTCGACATCGACGTCGTCGCCTTCGATCAGCGGCACCCGGATGATGGAGCCGAGAGCTGCCTCGGCCATACCCAGCCTCACCTGGTGATGCAGGTCCGCCCCCACCCGTTCGAAACGGGCGTCGGGAAGCAACTTGACCTGGACGTACAGATCTCCCGGCGGGCTCCCCAGCTCGCCGGCGCCGCCCCGGCCGGGCAAGCGCAGCCGCGTGCCGTCGTCGACGCCCGGCGGTATTTCGACGGTGAGCTCCATCTCCTGGCTGAGCCTGCCGCCACCGGCACAGGCCGGGCACTTCTCTTCGACGATGGTGCCGCGACCCCGGCAGCTGTGACATTCGGCGACGGTGGTCATCGTGCCGAGGAAGGTGCTGCGAGTGGCCTGCACTTGACCACGCCCGCCGCAGGTCGGACATGACACGGGCGCATGTCCGGCAGCCGCACCGGACCCTTCGCAGACCGTGCAGATGGCCGGTGCCACAAACGAGATCTCTTGGCTCAACCCGAAGGCGGCGTCGGCCAACTCGAGCTCTACAGCCACGACGACGTCGTGTCCGCGCCGCGATGGCGCGGCCGCCCGACCGAAGCCAAACCCACCGGCGCCTCCGAAGAACTGGGAGAGAATCTCGTCGAGACCTCCGAAACTGCTGAAGAGGTCGGCCCCGAACTCCTCCCCACGATCGAACCGGGCTCGTTTCTGCGGGTCGGAGAGCACTTCGTATGCCTCGGCGATCTCGCGGAATCGCTCCTCGGCAGTCGGGTCATTCGGATTGGCGTCGGGATGCGACTCGCGAGCCAATTGCCGAAACCGCTTCTTGATGACCTCGAGAGATGCGTCACGCTCGACGCCGAGAATCCGGTAGTAGTCCTTCATCAGCCGCTGCCCAGACTCTCACCGAGTCCGTCGGATACTTCCTCGACGAGCTTGATCGTACGCCGGTAGTCCATCCGCATCGGGCCGATGACCCCGACGCGGCCGATGCCGTGCCCGCCGGCCTCGTAGTCGCTCGAGACGACCGCCAGCTCCACACCGTCGACATTGAGCTCGGCTCCGATGCGCACGGAGGTGCCCGCCCCGGGTTGATTGACCATCTGCCGCACGACAGCTTCACGCTCCAGCAAGGCGAGAATGCTGTGCACCTGGGCGAGGTCCTCCCACAGGGAAGCCAGCTGACTGGTCCCGCCGACGTAGAGGTCCTGCGTGGTGGTCTCCACCGAAGTCAGAGTGTCGACAACCGCCCGCACGACACGCCGCACCGAGTCGGCGAGCTCTTCGTCGGCGAGGGCAAGCGCTCGAGTGCGCCCTTCCTCCAGCGTCCGGTGGTTGTAGACCTTGGCGAGAATCCTCTCGGCGCGACTCAAGTCGGCTTCAGAAACCTCGTGGCCCAGCCTCACAACGTCACGAACCACCCGTCCAGACTCGGCGATCGTCACTGCGAGCAGCACGGTCGGCCCGAGAGGAACGAGGTGGAGCGCGACGACTCGATCGGCTCCCAGACCGGGCCCGACGACTACAGCGGGATAAGTGCTCAGATCGGAGAGGAGCCCTGTGGTCTCCTGGAGCAGCTTGCTCAACTCCCGATGCACCTCGGTGAAAAACGACTCGATGCGCATCCTGGTGGCACTGCGCAGACGGGCCGGGGAGCAGTGGTCCACGTAGTACCGGTAGCCCTGGTGGGTCGGAACGCGCCCGGCCGACGTGTGGGGCTGTTCGACGAACCCGTAGGACTCGAGCTTGGCGAGGTCGTTGCGGATGGTCGCCGAACTGACCTGAAGCGCACTGGCCTCGAGGATGGCGCGCGACGAAACCGGCTGGCCGGTCCGGATGTATTCCTCAACCAGAGCCTGCAGAATCCGTGCCCTGCGGTCATCAAGCATCATCCGAATTTAGCAGTCTCACTGCGAGAGTGATAAGACGGTGGCGGCCACGTCGTCCGCCAGCAGGGGCCGGAGCACGCGCAATCGCCCCCGATCGATCTCGATGACACCGGCCGCGGCGAGACGCTGCAGACCGGCGTGGCCGGTCGCCGTCTCCTCCCACCTCCCCAGGTCGACCCCGCAGCTGCGCCGGACACCGAGCATCAGCCGCTCCATTTCTGGATCCGCCGGCCTCTCCCGGCCGGCCTCGGGGAGATCACCTGATTCGACCGCTTTCACATAGGCGAGCACACCTCTGACGTTGCGAGAGCGCACTCCGGCGCGATGCCCGTGAGCGCCGAGGCCGAAGCCCAGATACTCCCCCTGGCCCCAGGTGGAGAGGTTGTAGCGGCAACTGAACCCGGGCCGGGCATAGTTCGACACTTCATACTGGACGAGGTTGGCGGCGCCGGCGGCGGCCTGGAGCAGCTCATACTTGTCGGCCTGGTCGTCCGGGTCCGGAGCGGCCGCCCCCCTGCGGACGGCTCGCCACAGCTCGGTCCCGGTCTCGACCGTCAGCGCATACGCGGAGAGGTGCTGGGGAAAGGCCGCCAGAGCTGTCGCCACCGTCGAACGCCACGAGTTGAGTGATTCCCCCGGGGCGCCAAAGATCAGGTCGACGCCGCAAGCGAAGTACGGGACACACATTTCGAGGGCGGCCGCCGCCTCTTGTGATGTGTGGGCCCGCCCCAGGAACCGCAGCACGTCATCGTCGAAGCTCTGCACGCCGATCGAGACCCGGTTGACGCCGGCCGCTCGCAGCCCCTCGACCAGCTCCTCGGAGAGGTCCTCCGGATTGGCCTCGATGCTGACCTCGGCGCCGAGCGTTATCCCGTAGCGCGAATCGAGATGCTCGACCACTTCCCCGATGGCGGCAGCACCGATGGACGAGGGGGTGCCGCCGCCCAGGTTGACGGCGTCGAGCGGCTTCCAGGCCGGCTGCATGTCGATCTCGGTGTGCAGCGCGGCCAGGTAGCGTGTGGTGAGGTCCGCCAGATCATCGGTGTGGGGATCGCCCGGGGCCACGACGGCGAAGTCGCAGTAGGGGCAGCGCCGCCGGCAAAACGGAATGTGAACGTAGGCAGACCGCCACCCCGCCGCCAGGTCGGCCAGCTCGATCGAATTGGGCGGCAGCATCAGGGGCCTATTCGTCGATGCGCAGCGCCGAGACGAAGGCCTCCTGGGGAACCTCGACCGCGCCGACCATCTTCATGCGCTTCTTGCCCTCTTTCTGCCTCTCGAGGAGCTTGCGCTTGCGGGTGATATCGCCGCCGTAGCACTTGGCGGTCACGTCCTTGCGTTTCGCCTTGATGGTCTCCCGGGCGATGATGCGCCCCCCGATCGCCGCTTGGACGGGCACATCGAAGAGCTGGCGCGGTATCAGCGCGCGCAGCCGCGTCGCCATCTGCCGGCCATAGCTATAGGCCTTGTCGCGGTGCACGATCGTCGAGAACGCGTCGACGGCCACGTCGTTGAGCAGGATATCCACGCGAACCAGATCCGACGTGCGATACCCCGCCGGTTCGTAGTCCATCGATGCGTAGCCCTTGGTACGCGACTTGAGCTGATCGAAGAAGTCGTAGACGATCTCGCCGAGGGGGAGCTGATAGTGCAGCTCGACTCGCGTCGGGCTCAGATAGGTCATCTCACCCATCTCGCCCCTCCGTTGCTGCACCAGCTCCATGACCGTGCCCACGTATTCGGACGGCGTGATGATCATCACCTTGACGAACGGCTCGGCGATCGATTCCAGAACCGCCCGATCCGGCAGATCTTGTGGTGAGCTCACCTTGAGGATCCTCCCATCGGAAGTCGATGCCTCGTATTGGACCGACGGCGCCGTGGTCACCAGATCGAGGTCGTATTCTCGCTCGAGGCGCTCCCGGACGATCTCCATGTGGAGCAGCCCGAGGAACCCGACCCGGAACCCGAACCCGAGAGCCCGCGAGGTCTCGGCTCGGTACATGAGCGACGAGTCGTTGAGCCGCAGCCGCTCGAGGGCATCACGCAACCGCTCGAAGTCGTCGCCGTCGATGGGGAAGATGCCGCTATAGACCATCGGCTTGGGCTCGTTATAGCCGGGCAGCGCCCGCTCGGCGCCGTTTGCGGCGGACGTGACGGTGTCGCCCACCCGGATCAGATCGATCTCCTTGATCCCGGTGATCAGGAAGCCGACCTCGCCGTTATGGAGCTTCTTGACGGCCCGGCTCGCCGGAAGGTGTACCCCGATCTCGTCCGCATCGGCCAGCATCGAGGTCGCCATGAAGCGAAGCTCATCGCCGGTCTCGAGCTCTCCATCGACCACTCGCACATGGCACACGACGCCGCGATAGGTGTCGTAGTACGAGTCGAAGACCAGCGCCCGCAGGGGCGCCTCGGGATCGCCCTCGGGGGGTGGCAGTTTCTCGACAATGGCGTCCAGCATCTCGGCGATTCCGGCGCCCGTCTTCGCCGACACCGCGATGATGTCGTCGGGGGAGCCGCCGAGAATGCCCGCCAGTTCCTTGGCGACCCGCACCGGATCGGCCGCCGGCAGATCGATCTTGTTGATCACCGGGATGATCTCGAGCCCGCTCTCAATCGCCAGATAGGCGTTGGCCAACGTTTGCGCTTCGATGCCCTGCGAGGCGTCGACGAGCAGCAGCGCTCCCTCACATGCCGCCAGGCTGCGCGACACCTCATACGAGAAATCGACGTGGCCCGGGGTGTCGATGAGGTTCAAGAGGTGCTCCTGCCCGCCCGGCGGGGTATATCGGATCGACACCGAGTTGGCTTTGATCGTGATGCCGCGCTCGCGCTCGAGGTCCATCGTGTCGAGCACCTGGGCGCGCATGTTCCGGGCGTCGATAGCCCCCGTGGCCTCGAGGAGGCGATCGGCCAGGGTCGACTTGCCGTGGTCGATGTGGGCGATGATGCAGAAGTTCCGGATCCGCGCCGGTTCAGTCATGGGATTCCCAAGGGAAAGAGCGAGCTAGCATTGTACCTTCAGCGAGGGCGGTGCTATATTGCCGCCCGCCCCGACCACCCCTCGAAGGTTCTTGGCATGGCCAACATTGCATCACAGATCAAGCGCAACCGGCAGAACGCAGCTCGATACGAGCGCAACAAGTCGGCTCGTTCCGAGCTCAAGACCCGGATCCACAACGCGATCGAAGCTGCCGAGTCGGGCGATCGTGCCGCGGCCACCGAGCAGCTGAGGAGCGCGCAGAAGTACATCGACAAGGCCGCCGCCAAGGGCCTCATCCACAAGAACACGGCGGGCCGCCGCAAGGCGCGCCTCGCCAAGCAGGTGGACAGCCTCCTCGGCTAGTCCCCCACAGGATGGACTCCATGACCGACATCGCCAAGACCTGGCTGACGCCGGCAGCTCACCAGAAACTCGTGGATGAGCTGCAATACCTGACGACCGAGGGTCGCGCCGTGATCGAGCAGCGCATCGCCGAGGCTCGTAGCCACGGCGACCTTCGGGAAAACGCCGAGTACGACACCGCCAAGAACGATCAGGGGCTGATGGAAGCCCGCATCCGCCAGATCAAGGCGACGCTCGACAACGCCGAGATTGCCGAAGCCTCCAACGACGGCAGGGTCGACGTCGGTTCGGTGGTAACCGTCATCGACGACGACGGCGACGAGATGGAGCTCTTCGTGGCGCCACCGGAGAACAAGGTCGACGGCATGCTGCTCGCCTCGCCCTCCAGCCCGCTGGGCGGTGCCCTCATGGGCGCTAAGCCGGGCGCCACCGTCAGCTTCGAGGCTCCCGGCGGCACCTTCAAGTACGAAGTCAAGGCGGTCCGCCCGTACGACGGCTAACCGCCGGGGTGCAATTCCGCTCCGTCACCCCTCAGTTGACGAGCAGCACCACCGCGAGCATCGCCAGGCCGACGCCGGCCACCTGGGTGCGAGACAGCCGCTCTTTCAGCACGACCATGGCCACCATTGCGGTGACGGCCGGATAGAGCGACGACAGCACTGAGACAATGCCAAGCGGACCGCGCTGGAGAGCCGCCGCGATGAGCAGGTTGGCGGCCATATCGAAGAGGCCGGCACCGGCGATCCACCGCAAACTCGCCCCGCCGGGTCGGGTGGGCGGCTCGAGGAGCCTATGCAACAGGAAGCCGAGCGGAATCGTTGCCGCCCGGGCGCCGACCAGCGGCCAGAAGCCGCTCGCTTCTGCGGTTTGCGCGATGGCCACGAAGAACGTGCCGAACCCGGCGCCAGCAGCAACCGCCATAACCAGCAGACGCGGGCTCAGTCGCTTGTGAGAACGCTCCCGGGCGATCGTCACGATGGCGACCAGTGCGATCACGATGCCGATGACGGCCAGGGTGCTCAGTTCGCCGCCCGTGGCCAGATCGACAATCACCGGCAGGATGGCCGACGTTGCCGCCGCAACCGGCGATACCACTGCCATGGTTCCCTCGGCGAGCGAGCGATAAAGCAGCCCCAGGCCGATCGCTCCGCCAACGCCGGCGATGACCCCCCACACAATGTCGCCGGCCGTGACTATGTCGGCGGGAAACAGCAGCAGCCCGAGGACCAGGGCGGCAACTCCCAAAGACTGTGACCACGCCATCACACCCCACGGCGGCAGTCGCTTGGAGGCGTAGCCGCCCGAGAAGTCGGCGAGTCCGTAGGAGACTGCGGCACCGATAGCGAGGATGAAAGTCACGGAGGGGGACGCTAGCCCCGCACGAGAGTCCGGCGGACCAGGCCCTGAATCGAGCGCACCGGGGCAGCCGGTACGATTACGCCATGTGCGTCCCATCCATCTCCCGCCTCACCGGGCAGGCAGCCTGACTTGCGCCGCGCCGTCCTCTTTCGCAGCGTCACCCGGGCGCTGGGCGGCGAGGTAGTTGTGCGCGAGGCGGCCTATGTGTGGAAACGACACAAATGGATGGTGCCGTACGCCGCGACGGTCTTCGCCGCGGTGACGCTGCTGACGCCGATTGGGGGTATCGAGGACTGGCCAACGAGAGTCGCGATCGGGGCTGCAGCCGTCGCGGTGGCCGTCACCGCAACCACGGACTACTCGGTCGTCGCCCAGACCGACGACGGGTTGGCTCTGTTCAAGGCGAGCAAGATCCGCCAGGTCGCAACGGAGCTGCGGGAGCGCTTGCCCGGCGACGTCGAGGTGACACCGGTGGGAGGCACCCTGCTGGCTACCGATTGGCAAGTGGGTGAGCGCGTCTTCACGGTGCCCCGCAGCTCAGAACAGGCGATGAGCCGGATGGCGGCCGCCGGCCCAACCGACACCCGCTAGAGCACGAACGCATCCGCACATACGAAATGTGGGGCGGGCCCTCGCGGCCCGCCCCACTCGCTTCAGTTGGACGGTCTTCTCTACAGCAGTGCGGCCCGGAGCATCGACGACTCGGCGAGCGAGTGCCACTCCTGCACCTTGTCGCGGAACTCACGCCAGGGAGCGAGGATCTCGGCGAATGCACCGTCGCCGGCGGCGACGTCGTCGAGCACCGTCTCGAAGTCGGTCTTGAACGCGGTCAGCACATCGTCGGGGAATTCCCTGATCTCGGCGACCGCCTTGACCTGCTCCAACGCGTCCGAGTTGAGGACGTCGTACTTGGCCATCGTGCCGATGTTGGCCGCCTTGGCAGCGTTGTCGACCGCAGCCTGGTACTCCTCCGGCAACTCGTTCCACAGCGTGAGCGGAAGCTGGACTTCCAGGCTGCTGCCGGGCTCCCACCACCCGGGGTGGTAGTTGAATACCCTGGTACCGAGCTGTCCGAGCCCCAGAATGAGGTCGTCGTAAGGCCCGACCCATTCGGCGGCGTCGATGGCGCCCGTTTCGATGGAGGCAACGATATCGCCACCCGCCACGGTCACCTGCTCCGCGCCGAGGTTGTTGAACGAGCGACCGGCCAGGCCGGGGATCCTCATCTTGAGGCCCGCAATGTCGGCAATCGAGTTGATTTCCTTGGTGAACCAACCGCCCATCTGGACGCCGGTGTTGCCGGCGGGGAATTGGATGAGCCCGAACTGCGATGCGTAGAACTCGCGCAGCATCTCGAGGCCGCCGGCCTCATAGAGCCACGCGTTCTGCTGACGGGACGTCAGACCGAACGGAACCGCCGTACCAAACTGAGTTACGGGGCTGATGCCGACGTAGTAGTAAGAAGCTGTGTGCCCCGCTTCCACACCGCCGTCACGCACCGTCGGGAGGACTTCCAGCCCGCCGACGATCTCGCCGGCGACCCGTGGGGTAATCGTGAACTTGCCTCCGGTCAGCTTCTTCAGCTCATCGGCGAAGATCTGGGCGCCGGCGCCGATCGTCCCGATCAGCGAGCCGGGCCAGCTCGTGGTCATCTGCCAGTCGAGCACCGGTAGATCCGACTGCGAGAGAATGGCCTCAGTGATATCGGTGACGGTGGTGTCTGTTCCCCCGCCGGCCGCTGTTGTCGTCGTGCCATCGCCGTCGCCGGAATCGCACGCTGCAAGAATCGAGCCGGCCGCGGCGAAGCCGGCTACCCCGACACCGGTTTTGATGAAGTCACGGCGGCTGAACCCCCGCCGCGCAGCCGACTCTTCGGTCGGGACCTCTTCCGTGAATTGATGTTCAGTCATGGGTTTGCGCTCCTCCTGGGATCGGTGGCCATTTCTAGCACTTTGCGATTACAGATGTCATCCACTCGGCACAAAAAGATTGAAAGAGGCTTCGACGACTCCCGGGAAGAATCCCAGGATCACCAGGGCAATACCTTGAAGCACCATGAAAGGAATCGCTCCTTTGTGGATGTCTCCAGTCCTCACCTCATCGGGGGCGACGCTCTGCAAATAGAAGAGCGAGAAGCCCACCGGCGGTGAGATGAAGGCCATGTTCAGGTTCACCGCCATCATGACCGTGAACCAGAGCTTCTCTTGGATCGTGAAGCCCAGAGTGTCCATCGCCGGCAGGAAGATGGGCACGACGATGAACGTGATCTCGAGAAACTCCAGGTTTATCCCGAGCAGGAAGACCGCAACCATCGCCACGAGCACGAAGCCGGTCTTCCCGCCGCCGATACTCGCCAGGAAGTCTGCGGTGGCGTCCGACCCGCCGAGCTGGAGGAACATCAGTGAGAAGAACGACGAGGCGAAGAGCAGAGTCATGACGAGGATGCTGATGTTCGCCGTCGACTTGGCGGCTTCCCGCAGTGCCTTGGGCGTCAGCCGCCACCGCGGCGTGATGTGGTTGGCCCCCGCTCGGATGAGGATCTTGTCGAACCAGTAGGCGAGTACGGCGAGCAGCAGGGCACCGAAGACACCGACGGCTCCCGATTCTGAAGGAGTTGCGATGCCCTGGAAGATCGAAAACAGCACTCCGACGATCAGCATGATGATCGGCACCACGGAGAACAGCACTTCGAGCGCCAATACCTTCCCGGTCAGCGTTCGCTCCTGGACCGACATTGCCGGTCCCATTCCCGGCCGCAGGTACGAGACGCTGATGGCGTAGCCGGCGTACAGGGCACTGAGAAGGAGCCCCGGGAGCAGGGCAGCGGCAAACAGTCCGAGGATCCCGACGCCCATCTGCTGGGCGAGGAGAATGAGCACCAGGCTCGGCGGCAGTAGCTGCGCCAGCGTGCCCGACGCGATTATGACCCCGGTCGCCAGCTTATGGTCGTAGCCGAGACGGATCATCGTCGGCAACGACAGCAGGCCCATCACGATCACCGTGGCGGCGACAACACCGGTAGCGGCTGCCAGCAGGGTGCCGACCAGAACGACCGCGGCCGCCACGCCGCCCTTGATCGGCCCGAGCAGCATCCCGATCGCGGTGAGCAACCGCTCCGCCAGGCCCGATCTTTCAAGGATCGCCCCCATCAAGACAAAGAAGGGCACGGCCAGCAAGGTCGGGTCCGACACCGCACCAAACCATCGGGCCGGAAGCACGTTGAGCGTGTTGGGCTCGAAGGTTCCCGTCAGATTGCCGATGAAGGAGAAGAGGAGGGCGGTAGAGGCAAACGAGAAAGCCACGTTGTACCCGATGAGGATCAACACCAAGAAGATGGCGAACATTATGAGCGAGAGGGCGACGCCGGTTTCCACTATTCGACCCGTAGCGGTGCTTCGTAGGCGGCTACTCCCGCAAGTTCCTCATGCCCGGCCAGAACGAGGATCTGCTTGATGATCTCGGCGACGATCTGCGTTGCCATCAAAAAGAACCCGATGAGGATCAGCAGCTTGATCGGTCCCCGCGGGAGGCCCCCGGCGTCGGTCGACTGCTCCCAGACCTCCCACAACTTCCACGTCGGCCACGAGCCATCGAAGGATCGGCCCATGCCGGTGAGGGCCCAGCCCCACAGGGCCCTCATCGCCATCACCAGGAAGGGCAGGAAGAGGAAGCTGTGGACGACCAGATCGATGATGGCCTTCTTCTTGTTCGAGAAGTCGGCCCACCAGAAGTCGATCCGGGGATTGACCCCCTCGCGCACTCCGTAGTTGAGGCCAAGGAGGAACAGAGCGCCGAACATCATCCACTGCAAGTCGAAGACCTCCCCGACGATGATGTCACGCTCGATGAACCTCGCTACGTAGCGGGTGACCACGTTGAACAGGCCGAGCACAAAGACGACCCAAACGAGGATCCACGACGCTTTGCCGGTGAGCGTTGTCACCGCTTCGATACCCTGCCGCAGCCAATACAGCCAGCCGACGATGCCCTTGGGAACCTCAATCGGCTCGGCTTCCGCGCGATGCTTGGTGAGGGTCTCCAGCAGCTCTTCGGCAGCCGAAGTGATGTCGGGATCCGAGCCCGCGTCGCTCAATCGCCCCTCCCGGCGTCCAGTGCGTTAGCTTTCTCACGTTACAACAATCGCTTCTTCGGAGCACTGGAATGCGAAAGGCCGTCTCATCCGCAACGGACGAGTGACTACCTGGCTGGCGGCGGCAATGGTTGCGTTGGTGGCCGCCGGGTGTGCCCCGGAACCGGGTGGCACAACGGAGCCGACCTCCGCAGTGCGATTCGATCCAGCCGCCCGGGCCGTCCGCATTGAGACGACGGGCTGCGGGTTCGCCCCGGACCGCACCGGGTCGGGGATTGCCGTCGGTGACGGCCTGGTGCTCACCGTGGCGCACCTGGTGGCGCGGGCCGACGACATCTCAGTCACGCTCGGCGACGCCGGACCGGTCGATGCGGCGGTCGCGACCGCCGACCTCGAATTGGATCTCGCCATCCTGCGCGTTCACGAGAACGGCGTGCCGCCGGTCGCGACCTCGTCTGCCGGCAGAGGTGACGACGGCCGCATCGTCGGCGGGGCGGCTTCGGGAACGGTTCCGTTCGAGGTCACAGACGTGGTCCGCATCTCGATCGAAGAGATCCTCGGCAACGAGCGTCACAAGCGCCTGGGTTACGAACTCGCCGCCGTCACAACCACCGGCGACTCAGGCGCCGGCGCCTACGACAATGAGAACCGCCTGGTCGGAATCGTCTTCGCCACCAGCGACGACGGTGCCACGACGTGGATCACCTCGAGCGGAGAGATCGAGGCATTCCTGGCGGCCCATGATCCGGAGAGTGCCGCGATCCCGTGCAACGAAGCCGCGTCGCGGCTCGACCTCTGACCGCTAGCGGCGCCCGCCCCCATACCAGCGGCACAGGGCGACGGTGAGGCGCTCCAGCATCACCCGGTGAGTCGCCTCGGGCTGCGACTTGAGCGCCAGATCGGCCCGCGCCAGGGCATCGACGGCGCGGCGCAAGTCCTCCCCCTTGGTGCGGTTGCGAGCCTTCCACACCTTCTCCAGGGCGTACCCGGCCCGGCCCCCGTCTTGTGCTACGAACGTCTCGTAGTCGGGAGCGGCTGCGGCCAGCGCCCGCCGGCGCAAGTCGTTGTTGAGGTAGGCGAGCAGCACGAGTGGGTGCTCGTGGTGCAGGAAATCACCGAGACGGCGCAGCGCGTCTCCGACGTGGCCCCGGCTGACGGCGTCGCCGTACATCCACACCGGCTCATCGGGGCGGTTCTTGAACCGTTCGGCCACCTCGTCTCCGGTGACCACATCGTGGTCGATCGCGAGCTGATCCAGAGCCCGACCCAGCGAGCCGACATCGGTCCCGAACACCTTGACCAATGCCTCGACCGCGCCGTCGCCGAGCCGGATGTGGCGGTCCCGAGCGGCGGTGGTCAACCAGTCTTGCGTCGATCGTTCGGTGAGTCGCTTGATCGCGATCTGCTCGGCCCGGGCCTTGAGCGTTTTGCTCAAAGGGGCGGTCACGCTGCCGGCGGCGACGAACACCGCGATCACGGCAGCCTCGTCGACGGTGGCCAGCACTTCGGCGATCACTTCTGCCTCCGCCTTCAACAACCACTGGGAATCGACGACGAGCACCCCGATACGCTCACCGAAGAGGGAGCCGCTCTGGAGGGCCGGGATCAGGCTCTGTACCGGAAGACGGATTCCCGAATCGGACTGCTCCTCGCCGGCTCCTCGCCCCGGAACGTCGATGCGGGTCACTTCATCGACTTCGAATTGCTCGAAAACCGCCGTGGCCCGCTGCAGCATCACTTCTCGCTCGCCGGGGCCGGCATCGTGAGGACCGCTCACCAGCACAACTGACTTCATGGCACGAGGTTAGAGCCTGGCCGGGACGTTGCCGCGGGTGCCGTGAGAACGACTTCATCTAGAATCGGAACAGGACGCGGTCACAGCGGAGGTGGGAAACCGATGAGTGATGCTCTGGCGATAAGCAAGCAGATCTACGACCTCCTCGTGTCGAAATCGTCGGTGGAACCCGCCGCGATGCGGACATGGACCGGGGAAACGTGGGGCCGCACCGACGCCGCCACCACGATCGTGCTGCGCCATCCGGGCTCGCTCAGGGCTGCGCTGCTTCCCCCGTCCGATCTCGTTTTCGGCGAGGCCTACGTCTACGACGACATCGACATCGAGGGCGAGATGTTCGGCCTGATGCGGTGGGGCGCCGAGCTCGATCCGCTGCGTTCTTCGCCGCGCGCCGTCCTGCAACTGATCAACCTGCTCCGCCGACTGCCGACCGACAACCGACGCAAGGAAGCCACCCGCCCCACCATCCGGGGCCGTCTCCACTCACTGGGACGCGACGGGGCGGCCGTGCGCCACCACTACGACACCGGCAACGAGTTCTTCGAGCTGTTTCTCGACCCCGAGATGGTCTATTCGTGCGCCTACTTCCTCGACCCGCGAGAGTCCTTGGCCGACGCCCAGCACCGCAAGCTCGACCTGGTCTGCCGAAAACTGCAGCTGCAGCCGGGCCAGTACCTGCTGGATGTCGGCTGCGGCTGGGGGGCGCTGGTGCGCCACGCCGCGAAACAGTACGGCGTCCAGGCTGTCGGCATCACCCTGAGCCCGGAACAAGCCGCGGAAGCCAAAATGCGAGTTCGCCAGGACGGGCTGCGCGATCGCGTCACCATCAAGGTTGAGGACTACCGGGACGTCACCGGCGAGTTCGATGCCATTGCATCTGTGGGAATGTTCGAGCACGTCGGAGGCAGCGAGCTCGAGACGTACTTCGCCAAGCTCCACGGGCTATTGACCGACGATGGAGTTCTGCTCAACCATGGCATCACCACGCGCTCGCGGCCGCGGCGCTTGGAACGCAAGAAGGCCTCTTTCGTCAACACGTACGTCTTCCCCGACGGTGAGTTGCTGCCGCTTGAAACGAGCGTCCGCATCGCCGAAGATGCCGGTTTCGAAGCCCGCGACATCGAGAGCCTCCGCCAATCGTATGCGCTCACCCTGCACAACTGGGTCACAGAACTCGAAGAGAACCACAAGCTGGCCGTGGCGGCCGCCAACGAGCGCACCTACCGGATTTGGCGGACGTACATGGCGGGGTCGGCAACGGCCTTCGAGCGCGGAGCCATATCCGTCTACCAGACCATCTACACCAAGCGCGCCACACCGTGGACCTACGGACGGAGCTGGGCTACGGCGGGCGACGACTCCTGAGCTCAGCGGTGAATAGCCCGGATCGCTCGAGCCTCACGGTCACATCGCCCCCCTCGGTATGAAGGACGCGGGTCGTCGCCTTGTCCAGAACATCCACGACCCGGGACGACGGGTGGCCGTAGCTGTTCTCGCCGTAGCTGATTACGGCCAGCGGCCCGACCGTGGCCGCCAACCAGTCGAGGTCGGTTGTCGCCGACCCATGGTGCGGAACGAGCAGTACATCGGGGTGAAGGCTCGGCAACTCGAGCTGCGCGACCCGTTCTATGTCGCCGGTGAGCAGCAGCGTATGCCCGTTGGCCTCGGCCCAGACGACCACCGAGCCGTCGTTGTCGGCGGCAAAACGCCTCCCGGGGCCCAGCACCTCGAGATGGAACATCCCTATCGTCGCGGTGGTGCCGGCCGCGACGGGTGCCGCTGGAGTATCGAGCTCGCCGAGGAGGTCGGCCCACGGCTCCGGCGCAGAGAACTGCGGATACCAGATGCGATCTACCGAGACTCGACCCGGCAACGCGGCAAGGCCGCCGATGTGGTCATTGTCACTGTGGGTGAGGATCAACAGATCGATGTGACCAACTCCATGACGCCGCAACGCCGCCCGATAAGCCACCGGGTCGGGGCCGGTATCGACGGCAACCACCTGGCCCTGCGGCGACCGCAGCAGGACGGCGTCGCCCTGCCCGATGTCGAGGAAAGTGGCAGCGGGCACCGGCGGCGCCCCCGGCGTGATCGACGAGGCGATTACGGCCGCTGCCGCCACGCCGATCCCGACCGAGGCCCGCCAGCGCAACACGACCAGAAACCCAAGCAGACCGAGCACCCCCATCAGGCCGACCTGGGGCAGCTGCGCCGCCCAGTCGGCCAATCGCAGCACGAGATGGGCCGTCATCTCGGCCCCCCGATCGAGACCGGGTGCCCCGGTGAAAACACGGCCCCACCCGGCTGCGGTGCCCAACGCCACCAGCGGCGCCGCGATCACGTTGGCGAGCGCCGAGAACGCCGGCACCGATCCGAAATGCCACAAGAGCAGCGGCGTGACGGCCAGTTGGGCCGCGACGGTGGCTCCGAGCGAGCGCCACACCGGAGCCGGCCGCCGCAGACTCCAGACGTGAGAGCCGAGCAGGAGCCCGGCCGTGGCGAGGGCCGAGAGCTGAAACCCGACATCGAAGATGAGTTGCGGGGCGGTCAGCAGCAGCAGGGTGGCGGCACCACCGAACGCCGTCCAGGCGTCCACCGGCACCCCGGCCACGCGGCCGGCGAGCAGCAACGCCACCATCACGCCGGCGCGCAACACCGAAGGCTCCCACCGCGTGACGAGAACGAACAAGCCGACGCCGACCAGGCCCACGCCGGCTCGGACGCGGGGCCCCATCGGGATCAGGCCGAGGAGAAGCCACACGCCGCCGAGGAAGATGGCGACGTTTCCGCCCGATACTGCGACGAAGTGCAACAGACCGGTCCGCCGCATGTCCTCGAGCTCGGTGGCCCCGATGGAGGAAGTGTCCCCTATCAGGAAGCCGCGCATGAGGGCGCCCGCCTGGTCGGTCGCCGGGAACTCGCCCAGCACGCGCGACCGCATTGCATTGGCATAGGCGATGGCGCCCCGGGGCATCTCGACGACTTCGAGTCCGCGAGCGGCGACGCGGCCGGCGATCGGCCGCCGGTGGAGGCGGCCCGCCCGCATCGTGAGCCGGCCGACGACGTGCACCCGGGCCCCGACCATGAGGTCGGGGCGCTCGGCGGTGGTGACCGCTAACGACGCCTCGCCGCCGGCGCCCCCGCCGATCGGGCGCACCACCAAACTCCATCCCCCGCCGAACGCGCCGGCCGGGGCCGGGTCGCTCTGGGCAATCGCCTCGAACACGACGGTCCCGTTGCTTTCGGGCGCCACCACCGGGGTGGGGATGGTGCGGGCCGCCGCCCCCACACCGGACGCCGTGGCCAGCAGCAGCAACGCGGCGAGCGTGATCCGCCGCCCGACGAAGAGGGCGATCGCGGCAACCGCGGCAGCCGCCACCCCGACGCCCCCGCCGAACCCGAGTGCCGCGCCCAAGGCCGTCACCGCCGCGGCCACGCACCCGGTTCGCCCGGTCCCGCGCGGCCACCGCAGATTCAGGGCACCACCACATGGTCACGGAGCGCCGCCAGCTTGGCCTCGCCGATCCCGGCGACGTCGAGAAGATCCTCAACGGTCGTGAAACCACCGGCACTGTCCCTGACCGCGATGATGCGCCCCGCCAGCACCGGGCCCACTCCAGGAATCTGCTCCAACGCGGCGGCGTCGGCAGTGTTGAGCCGCACCCGCCCATCGGCCGCCGGCGGCGCCTCATCGGGCGCGGTCGCGGACGGCACAACGATCTGCTCACCGTCGCGCACGGGAGCCGCCAGGTTGACGCGTCCCGGGGCCGCGTCGGCGGTCGTTCCTCCGGCGGCGGCGATCACATCGGCAACTCGGGCCGAGCGTGCCACTTCCACCAGGCCCGGTGACGCCACCGCTCCCGAAACGTGCACGGTGATCCGTCCCGTGTCGGTGGTGACTGCCGGGGCCGGTGGCGCCACGGCGTCCGTCGCCGGCTGCCCGTAGTACAAGAATGCTGCCGCGGCCAGCGTCGCCGCAACCAGCACCGCAGCAACCCGCTGTCTGTTCGAATCGATGGCGCTACCTATCGTCCGCCATCGCCGGCTCCGCAGTACGAGTTCTAGCCGACGACCCCCGCCGGATCTAGACCCCTGCCGACTAAGACAGGAGGGGCATGAGCACGGCTTCCACCGTTTCGGAGAGCTCCTGCAACTCGTCGCCGTAGGCCAGGAAGAGCACTGCCAGCCCGTTGGTGCCCATGTGGGCGAAGATCGGCAAGCCGATATTCCCCGCCCGGAGCGCCAGATAACCGAGGGCCAGCCCGACGAGAAACAGGCCGGGCACCACGAGGATGGCGTTCGGGTCGAGCAGGTGTGTCAGCGCGAAGACGCCACTCGAGATGAGAACCGCGCTGCGCCGACCCATCGACTTGACGAGTCGCCCCAGCAGCATGCCCCGATAGACGATCTCCTCGAAGACCGGCGTTACGACTGCCACCAGCAGGGCGAAGAGGGCGATTTCCCAATTCGTCAGTTCCGCCCCGAGCCGGGCGATTTCCTGTTGCGGGCCGTCGTCTTCGGACAGAAGCTGGACGAGCGGCAGCGTCAGCAATGCCACTGCCACCTGCAGAACCATGCCGGCGCCGATACCCCACACGTGCCTCGCTTCGATCTTGAAACCGAAGTCGGTCCGCCATGATCTCGAGCCGCGAAACCGGCTGGCTACGGCGACGGCGACCAGGCTGGCCGCTGCCTGCGCCGCCAGCAGGGCGAGTGGCGAAACGTCTTCGATCGCGCTGCTTCCGCCTACGACCCCGACGGCGATCAAGGCGAGGAGCGGGCCGACGATGATGCCGAACGCCAGCACCATGGCGATGTGGCCGTAGCTCCAGTTGCTGTGGGGCAGGTAGGCGTCCCTCCGCGGCCCCCCAGCCGGGGGCCCTTGCGGTGGAGGGAGGTTCGACAGGTCAGGAGCTTCGGGCACCTCGAAGTCGCTCACCGGGGGCCTTCCATGACGAGGGCGGCCACGCCTCTGGCTTCGATCTCGAGCCGGACCGAGGAATACGCCGCCCAGTGGCCCTTGCGCTGCAGCCGTCCCTGCAAATAATCGAAGGCGTATTGGGCGACATGGCGAACTGCGCCCAGCCGGCGGAATTGCTCGATGTGGGCCAGCTCGTGGACCAGCAACCGGCCGAGGGCGGACGAGTCGGTGGCCGCTTCGTATCGATCCATCATCGTCGGAGTCAAGTACACCGCCCACGGCATGGCGACGGCAGCGATCCCTCGCGCCCACAGGGCCCGGAACCATCGCGGAGCCACCCGCACCGGCACTTGTGACGGGTCGACTCGCGGCAGCACCCGAGCCAGCCACTCCCGATCGACCCCGGTGGCGGCCAGGCCTTCGGCTGCTGAGAAGGAGCGTTTCACAGCGTGAGGCTAGACAGGCCGTCGGCCAAGGCAGGCCGATCAACCGCAGCCGGTGCGAAGGCTCCTACCATTGTCGGCTCAATACGGGGTAGAGAGATGGCATACGACCACAAGTCAATCGAGTCCAAGTGGCAGCAGGCCTGGGAAGAACAGGGCCTTTATCGAGCCGAGGTCGACTGGTCACGGCCCAAGCATTACGCAGTCACGATGCTCCCCTACCCGTCGGGCGACCTCCACATCGGCCACTGGTATGCCATGACACCGTCCGACGCCCGGGCCCGGTTCATGCGGATGAAGGGGTACAACGTTCTCTTCCCCATGGGCTTCGACGCCTTCGGCCTGCCCGCCGAGAACGCCGCCGTGCAAAACAACATCCACCCGTGGCCATGGACCTACGACAACATCGAGCGGATGCGCATCCAGCTGCGGACGATGGGGGCGATGTTCGACTGGGAACGCGAAACGGTGAGCTGCGATCCCGAGTACTACCGATGGACCGAGTGGTTCTTCAAGCGAATGTTCGAGGCAGGCATAGCCTATCGGAGCAAAGCCCTGGTCAACTGGTCGGAGACCCTGCAAACGGTGCTGGCGAACGAGCAGGTCATCGACGGCAAGGACGAGCGCACCGGCCAACCCGTCATACAGAGGATGATGGAGCAGTGGTTCTTCGCCATCACTAACTACGCCGACGAGCTCCTCGACTTCGACAGCATCGATTGGCCGGATCCAATCCAAACCATGCAGACCAACTGGATCGGCCGTAGCGAGGGGGCCCTGGTGACCTTCGAGTCGCCGGCCGGCGAAATCCCGATCTTCACCACCCGCCCCGACACGTTGTGGGGGGCCACGTTCATGGTGCTGGCGCCCGAACACGAGCTGGTGGCGGGATTGACATCCGACGAGCAGCGCGAGCAAGTGGAGGCCTACGTGGCTGCATCGGCCCGGCGCACCGAGCTGGAACGGATGGAAGAGAGTCGGGACAAGACCGGAGTCTTCACCGGCGGGTACGCCGTCAACCCGGTCAACGGATCGAACATCCCGGTGTGGATCGCCGACTACGTCCTGATCTCGTACGGCACCGGCGCAATCATGGCGGTGCCGGCCCACGACCAGCGCGACTTCGAGTTCGCCCGCCATTTCGAGCTTCCGATCGTTCCCGTCATCCACCCTGAGGGCGCCGCCAAGCTGAGCGAACCCGCCATGGTCGAGTCATATGTCGGTCCGGGAACGATGGTCGATTCCGGACCGATCAGCGGCGTCGCCACAACGATGGCCAAGGGGCGCCAGAACCCCAGCATCGCGGCCGCCATCGATTGGCTCGAGGAGAACGGAGCCGGCACGGAGTCCGTCAACTTCCGGCTTCGGGACTGGTTGATCGGCCGGCAACGCTACTGGGGTTCGCCGATCCCGATCATTCACCGCAGCGACGGCACTATGGAGACAGTTCCCGATTCTGACCTCCCCGTGGTACTGCCCGAGGACGTCGACTTCGTGCCGACGGGCCGGAGCCCGCTCACTTATCACGAGCCGTTTCTGAACACGGTCGACTCTGCCGGGAATCCGGCCAAGCGGGAGACCGACACGCTGGACACATTCATGTGCTCCAACTGGTACTGGTTCCGCTACCTGTCGCCCCACTTCGACACTGCCCCCTTCGACCCGGAGGAAGCCGCCTACTGGTTGCCGGTGGACACCTACACCGGCGGCGCCGAGCACGCCGTGATGCACCTGCTGTACGCCCGGTTCTTCGTGAAGGTGATGCGGGACCTGGGGGTTTTCAAAGACACGATCGCCGCAATGAAGGAGCACGGCCGCTCCCCAGACGGCTTTTTCGATGAACCGTTCCGGCAACTGCGCAACCAGGGCCAGATCCTCGGTGAGGAACGCAGTGGTGACCGCCTGGCCGCCGACGGCGATTGGGACGGCGACGTGCTGCGCGCCACCTCGGTCCGGGTTGGCGGGGACGTCGCCGGGGCGGTAGTCGGCGAGCTGATGAATCGCACCGAGCGCATCCTCAAGGTCGCCACCGAGGACGGAACCGTCACCGTGGAAGTGCTCGCCGACGCTCACGTCGAAATCGCCACCATCCCAGGCGACAACGACATCAACCAGCTCAAGCAGCACCTCCATGTGGAACGCATGTCCAAGTCGCGCGGCAACGTGGTCAATCCCGACGAGCTGGTGGAGCAATACGGGGCCGACACCGTGCGCACCTACCTGATGTTCGCCTTCGACTGGCTCAAAGGCGGCCCCTGGGACTCACGGGGCATCGCCGGCGCCCGGCGCTTTCTCGACGATGTCTGGAAGCTGGGTACGGGCGGTTACGAGCCTAAGGCGGTGAATGAAGACGCCACGACCGAGCTGCGGCGCGCCACTCACAAGATGATCCAGAAGGTCGAAGCGGACATGGTCGACTTCAAATGGAACACCGCCGTCGCCGCCATGATGACGCTGCGCAACGACCTCCTGGCGGCCCGCGGGGACGCCAACGTCTCCGGCGATGCCTGGAATGAGGCGGTAGACACGCTGCTGCTGGTTCTCGCCCCGATCGCACCGCACATCACCGAGGAGGTGTGGCGCAGCCGGGGCCACGAGACCTCCGTGCACGCCAGCCCGTGGCCGGCCGCCGACCCGGAGCTGGCCCGTGACGAGACGGTGACGATGGTGATCCAGGTCAACGGCAAAGTGCGAGACCGCATCGAGGTCCCCGCCGATATCACCGCCGAAGACGCCGAGGGCGCCGCCCTCGCCAGCGAACGGATTGCCGAATGGACGAGCCGCGGTGAGGTGCGCAAGGTCATCGCCCGCCCCCCGAAGCTGGTCAACGTCGTCGTTGCGTAGCGGGTGGGCACGCCATGGGGCGGCGCGGTTCTCTGAGCTCGCGAAAGCAGAGCTAGAGCGCCGAGTGAGTGCCGGATCGGCTCGGAACGGAGTGCGCGATATCGCGCCGGGCGGTGAGTGATCTGTGTGCTGGATCATCGCTAGGGCCTGGTTGGCCCAGAAGCTCAAGCTTGGGTCCGACTGGGTCCACGGGGCATATATGTTGGCGATTTGCCAGGCTTGTCGTGTTGCTCAGTCCCGCCTGGCTTGGGCTCCGCCCGCTCTATTCGAGGATCGCACGCTCTCATCGTTGGTTCTGCTCGGCGGCGAGAAGCTTGGTTGTGATGGTGGCGAGTTGGCGGATCTCGATGTCGTTCAAGATGGAGAAGAGATGCTCCTCGAGGTCGCGGTGATGCCGGGGCTGTGCGGCTTCGAAGGTCGCTATGCCCTGTCGTGTC
>JBFISZ010000003.1:0-36925 GCA_041608315.1 Acidimicrobiia bacterium
GGTTCGCGTTTAATCTTGAAATCGAAGCAGCTTGCGTCTGCGGATGTCAAAAACCGTGTAATCCAATGTCTCGAACGCAGCGCCGTCGACATCGATCGAATCGAGCTCAAAGGGTGGATTGCCGAACGAAGTCATCACCTCGGCACTGGTGGCTGCCGAGGTGATGGCCGAGCTCCACGCCAACAGCCCGATCCTGGCAGTGGGCGACGTTGGGCTCCTCGAGGCGCTGCGCACGCGGAACCTCGACCTCGTCGAACCCGAAAACCCCGGGGGAGCGGCGGCGGTCGTCATGGGCAAGGATCCAAACTTCGATCAGCACCGGCTGAACGTGGTGTGCCAGGCGATTTGGAGCGGGGCCGAGTTCTTCGCCACCAACTACGACCCGCGGGTGCCGACGGCAGAAGGTTTCGTCCCGGCGACCGGACCGATGGTGAAGGCAGTCGCCTACGCCACGGGCCAGGAGCCGATCGTCACCGGCAAGCCCTCGCCGTGGTCGGGGCGTATGGCCATGCGGATCCTCGGCGTTGCCCCGGAGCGAGGTCTGGTGGTCGGTGATCAGCTCGCCACCGACATCGCAATGGGCCGCAATGCCGGGATGCACACGTGCCTCGTGCTCACCGGCACGGCCGAGGCGCACCACCTCGACGAAGCTCCCGAGGATCACCGGCCCCATGTGGTCCTCGCCGACATTGGCCGCCTCATTCCATGGCTCGACGAGCAGATCTCGACAACCGCAGATTCGTCCGGTCGTGGCGCGAGAGGAGGGTGACGATGGACTCGAACTACATCCTTTCGTTGGAGGACTGCACCGAGGATTGCGTCGACTTGGTCGGCGGCAAAGGCACAGGTCTCGGGACGATGATCCGTGCCGGAATCCCGGTTCCCCCCGGTATTGCTGTAACCACCCACGCCTACCGGGCAATGCTCGGAAGCGGGCGCACCGAGAATGCGATCGCCAAGCTCCTCCACGACGTCGATCTTGACGATGTCGACGGTCTCGAGGAGATCAGCAGCCGGATCCGGGCGGGGATCGAAGCGCGGCCGATGCCCCCGGATGTCGACTTCGCCATCCGTCGAGGTTACGAGGAGCTGACCCGGAGAAGCGGCTGGGATTCGGAGATGCCGGTGGCCGTGCGCTCCAGCGCCACCGCCGAGGATCTCCCCGGCGCCAGCTTTGCCGGCCAGCAGGACACGTTCCTGTGGGTGGTCGGAGCCGACGAGGTCGTGGCGCACGTCAAGCGCTGCTGGTCGAGCCTGTACACCGGGAGAGCGATCGCCTACAGGATGGAACAGGGCTTCGACCACGAGAAGGTCTTCATGTGTGTCTGCATCCAGAAGATGGTCAATGCCCGAGCTGCCGGGGTCATGTTCACGCTCAACCCCATCAACGGCGACCGCTCCAAGGTGGCAATAGACGCGAGCTGGGGCCTCGGTGAGTCGGTGGCGTCGGGAGAGGTAACGCCGGACAACTATCTCGTGGACAAGATCGCCGGGCGGATCGCCCGCCGTACGGTGTCGGTGAAGACGATTGAATACCGGGCGGTCCCGGTGGGTAGGCGTGTCGAGAAGACCGAGGTGCCCGAAGAGCGACGCGAGATCGCCTGCCTCACCGACGACGAAATCCTCGCCCTCACGCAATTGGCGCGTCGCGTCGAATCGCACGAGGGCCGGCCGCTGGATCTCGAGTGGGCGGTCGATGCCGACCTGAACCCACCGGACCACATCATGCTCCTGCAGAGCCGCCCCGAAACGGTATGGAGCGAAAGGGACAGGATTCCGGTGTCATCCGCGGAGAAGTCGACTATGGATCACATCGTGGCGAACCTCGTGACGGGCGTTCGATTGCGAGGACCAACGCCGGCGAGCCCGGGAAACGAGGGCGGCGGATGAGCTAGGTCGACTACTGGCGGCACTTGAACGAGCGGCAGACGAGCCGCGGACATACCAGGCGAGGAGAGGGTTGATGAGCGAGACAAGGTTCCCTAGTCCTTTTGAGGTGCCCACCCCGGACGGTTGTGAGGGATGGGAGGATCTCTATCCGTACTACTACCTATTCAGCGAGGAACGCAGAGAGTTCGAGGAGTCCAAGTTCTGGTTCTTCGATGGCATGCACCACCCCGAGGTCCTGTACCCATTCGACACGATCACGAGTGAGAGCTGGTGGGTGGCGCTCGGCGAGATGAACTCGCGGGTCTACATCGTGCCGCCGGCCCTCGGAATCGACCAGCGTGTGCTCAATGGCCGGCTGTACATCAGCGCCAACGCCATCATGGACGAGGAAGTGGTCGGCGCTCGCGTCGCCCACTTCATGGAGCGGGCCGGCTACTACTACGAGCATTGGGACGAGCTCTACGAAAAGTGGAAGGCCAAGGCCACGGAAACGGTCGAGGAGCTCCAGGCGGTCGAGGTGACTCCACTCCCCGAGATGGAGGACTTGGACACGGTTCGGGCCGGTCGCGGGCTGACGTCGGCGTACGACCTGCTGGTGGCCTACAACCGGGTCATCGAGAACATGCACAAGATCTGGCATCTCCACTTCGAGTTCCTCAACCTGGGATATGCCGCCTACCTGACCTATTTCGGGTTCTGCAAGCAGCTCTTTCCGGACATCCCCGACCAGGTCGTCGCCCAGATGGTTGCCGGCATCGACGTCCTCCTGTTCCGCCCCGATGCGGAGTTGAAGAAGTTGGCGGCCAAGGCCGTCGACCTCGGAGTGGTCGAGGCCTTCAAGAAGGACACGGACCCGGCGGCGGTCATTGCCACCCTCGAGCAGACGGATGAGGGCCGGCGGTGGATCGGAGAGCTCGAGAAGGCCAAGGACCCCTGGTTCTACTTCTCGGTGGGTTCCGGCTTCTATCACCATCACAAGACCTGGATCAACGACCAGACCTATCCCTTCAGCGGCATCACCGACTACATCGCCAAGATCGAAGCCGGAGTCAGCATCGAGCGGCCGATGGATGAGGTCATCGCGGAGCGTGATCGGCTCTCGGCCGAATACGCCGCACTGCTCGACGGCGACGATCTGAAGAACTTCAACGACCAGCTGGGTCTGGCCCGGACGGTCTTCCCGTTCATCGAAGACCACAACTTCTACGTGGAGCACTGGCACCACGCAGTGTTCTGGAACAAGATGCGTGAGTTCGGGCAGGTGTTCGTCGACAACGGGTTCTTCGAAGCCGTGGACGACATGTTCTACCTGCACCGTTTTGAGGTCGAGGCGGCACTCTACGACCTCATCGCCTCATGGGGTGTCGGGACACCGGCGCGGGGGCCCGCGTACTGGCCCAAGGAGGTCGCCCGGCGCAAGGTGCTCTTCGAGAAGCTCGCTGAGTGGACGCCGATTCCGGCACTGGGAGAGCCGCCGGAGGTGGTCACCGAGCCGTTCACGATCATGCTGTGGGGCATCACGTCGGATTCGATCCAGAACTGGCTCGGCATTGGCGGCGACGACGAGGGCGACTACGACCTGAAGGGCTTTGCCGGGTCGCCGGGCGCAGTGGAGGGCGTGGCGCGAGTGATCCTCAGCGCCGACGAGCTCCATAACGTGCAGGAAGGCGAAGTGCTCGTCTGTCCGATCACCAACCCGAGCTGGGGTCCTGCGTTCTCCAAGATCGCGGCCGCGGTGACCGATATCGGCGGAATGATGTCGCATGCCTCCATCGTGTGTCGGGAGTATGGCGTTCCGGCCGTGATCGGGACCGGGTTCGCCACGCAGAAGATCGAGACGGGACAGCGCTTGTTCGTCGACGGTTCGGCGGGGACGGTGAAGGTCCTCGACTGAGGAGGGCTGCTCATCCTTCCTTGGAAGCTGCGCGCAGTTGCCTGCTGTCGGGTTCTACGCAAGAACGGGAGGTGCGATCAGCTCCTCCAGGGCCCGCTTGACGAAGACGGGGACCATCCGCTTGCGGTAGCGCGACGTGAGGTCGGTGTTGTAGAGGGGGCGGGCCAGCTTGCGGGCGGCTTCGGCGGCGGCGGCAATGGAGTCCGCGCCGAGAGGTTGCCCGAGCAGCGCTTCCTCGGCCTCGGCTGCGCGTAGCGGCGCTGAGGCGACTGCCCCCAGGATGATGTTCGCTTCAGTGCAGATGCCGGCCTCGTCGCCGCGGATGGCGGCGGCCACGCCGAGGATGGGGAAGTCGACGCTGCCCCGGCGCCGCAGCTTGAGGTATGTCGCCCGCAGGCCGTCGTCGATGGGAATGGCCACGCTGGTGATGATCTCGTCCGGCGACTTGGCGAGGTAGTCGATGCCGTCGTCGACGTAGAGCTCGGCGAGCGGCATCGTGCGGGCGCCGCCGGCGCCGACGAGAGTCACGGCGGCGCCGAGCGCGACCAGAACCGGAGCCAGATCCGAAGAGCTCACCGCCCAGCAGTGCTGTTTGGCCGGTGCCACCCAGCAGGTGTCGCCGGCGGCCTTGAGACAGGGCTCGGCGGCTTGGCGCCACAGGTCGGGTACGTTCAGCCAGAAGCAGCGGGTGTCGACGCACAGGTTGCCGCCGATGGTGCCCTGGTTCTGGATGGTGGGCGACGCCACCAGTCCGGCCGCGCGCGCCACCACGGGCGGCACCAGATCAGAATCGACGACTTCCCGCAGTGTTGTCCGGGCCCCGATGTGGACGGTGTCGCCTTCGCGGCGGATCCCATCGAGATCATCGATCCGCCCGAGGAGAACGACCGTCTCGACCGTGAGCTGGTGGCGCTTGAGGTTGGGGATCAGATCCGTGCCGCCGGACAGGACGACGGCTCGATCGCCGAGCTCGGCAAGCAACCCGGCCGCTTCCTCGACGGTCGCCGGCGAAGAGACTGCCAGCTTGGGGAGGCGCATCATGAGGCGGCTCCCGGGGAGTCGGCGGGCGGCTCGACCCGGAACAAGGGCGGGAACTCGTGGTCGGGCAGGCTGGTGGGCCCGACCCTTCCCGAGCCCCCTTTGGCCAGATCGGCGAGGGCGGTGACCACCGTGTCCGGCCGGAGCGGGATCTCATCAACCCGAATCCCGAGGGCGTCGTGCACCGCGTTGACGACGGCCGGGATCACGGGTAGCAGTGCGCCCTGGCCGACTTCCTTGGCCCCAAAGGGGCCCTCCGGGTCTTCGGTCTCGATGATGATCGATTGCACCGGAGGCATCTCGAGGATGGTCGGGATCTTGTATTCGAGGAGCGAGGGCCCCCGGTGGAGACCGTTGCGCAGAAACGCCTGCTCCTCCATCAGGACCTCACCGAGGGCCATGTGGACACTGCCCTCGATCTGGCCGATCGACAGCAAGGGGTTGAGCGCCTTGCCGATGTCGTGGGCCATCCAGACCTGGTCGACCGTGACGAACCCGGTGTCGGGATCGCAGGTGACTTCGGCAACGCAGGCCGTATACGAGTAGGCGGGCGTCGGGCCGACGCCGGCGCCGCGGTAGCGCCCCGCCAAACCCTGCGGAGTCTTGTAGCTCCCCGACGTGACGAGTGCTCCCGAGCGCGCCATGGCGAGCTGCACCGCCTCCGCCCAGGTGACCCCTTTGTCGGGGTTGTCGTCGACGATGATGGACCCGTCTTCGGCGCTGAGCAGATCCGGGTCGACACCGAGCTCGGCGGCGACCGCCTCGAGAATCTCTTCGAGGAGGCGTTGGGCGGCCTCGAGGGCGGCGTTGCCGGCCATGAACGTGACCCGGCTCGAATAGCTCCCGAGGTCGATCGGGGTGAGGTCGGTGTCGGCGGTGACCACCGCCAGGTCGGCCGGCTCCAGCCCGAGGACTTCGGCGACGACGGTGGCCAGCATCGTGGTCGAGCCCTGGCCGCAGTCGGCGGCCATCGAGAAGACCGTGACGCCCCCGCCCCGGTCGACCTTGAGCATCACCTCCGATTGCGGCATGTCGTTGAAGTAGATGGGGAAGCCGGCTCCCGAGAGGTAGGCGCCCACCGCCAGGCCGATGCCGCGACCGGCCGGAAGCAAGGTGTGCTTGTCCGCGAACGAGGAGGCGGCGACGACTGCGTCGAGGCACTCGGCGAGGCCGCAGCTGGTGACGCGGAGGTGGTTCACCGTGTGCGAGAACGGCTTCACGAGGTTGCGGCGCCGCAACGTCACCGGGTCGATCCCCAGTGCGGCCGCCGCCTTGTCGAGATGCACCTCGATGGCGAACCGCGGTTGGGGAGTTCCGTGGCCCCGTTTCGGCCCGCACGGCGGCTTGTTGGTGAAGACCCGCACTCCCTGGAAGCGGTAGCGGGGGATGCTGTAAGTCGTCGTTTGCAGCTGTCCGGTGTACAGCAGGCTGGCGGCGCCGTAGCTGCCGTAGGCGCCTCCGTCGAGGTACGAGCGGAAAGACATCGCCGTGATGCGGCCGTCGGCGGTGAATCCGGTTCGCACCCACATGAGCACCGGGTGGCGGCCCCGATGCGCATAGAAGACGTCTTCTCTGGTGAGCGTGATCTTGACCGGGCGGCCGGTGGTCAAGGCGAGGCGGGCGGCGACGATCTCGTGCGAGAAGATGTCGGTTTTGCCGCCGAAGCCGCCGCCGACGGCAGTCGCGATCACTCGGATCTGCCCGGCCGGTATCTCGAGCACCTTGGCCAGAATCCGATGCAGGTAGTGGGGGACCTGGGTGGAGGACCACACGGTGAGCCGGCCGTCATCGCCCAGGCTGGCGACGGTTGCATGGGGCTCGAGGGCGGCGTGAGTGTTGCCCTGGAAGAAGAAGGTGTCCTCCTGGATGTGGTCGGCGAGCGCGAAGCCCTCGTCGACGTCGCCGAACTCGAGCGATGCCTCCCTGTCCACGTTGGCGCCGATGCCGGCCCCCTCGTCATCGCCGTGGATCAGCGGCTGGGTCGGATCGAGGGCCGCTTCGATGGAGGTGACGTCGGGCAGCCGCTCGTACTCGACTTCGATCAAAGCCAGCGCGGCGTCGGCAGTCTCCGGGTCGACGGCCGCCACCGCGGCGACCGGCTCGCCGACGTAGCGCACCTTGTCGATGGCCAGGGCGTTCTCATCCTGGCTCACCGGCAGGATCCCGTACTTGACGGGAAGGTCGGTTCCGACGAGAACGGCCTGGACGCCGGGGAGGGCGGCCGCTGCGGCCGTGTCGATGCCGATGATGCGGGCGTGGGCGTGGGGGCTGCGCAACAGCTTGGCGATGACGGTGCGGGGGAGCATGAGATCGTCGGCATAGACGGCGCGCCCTGTGACCTGGCCATGAGAGTCGACCCGGCCCGCGGGGCGGCCCACCGCTCCGTGCCCTCGTCCCGCGGCGAGCCCGCTCATGGCGCCGTCACCCGCTGGGCCGCCGCCAGCTGGACCGCCTCGAGGATCTTGAGGTAGCCGGTGCAGCGGCACATGTTGCCGCCGAGAGCGTGGCGAATCTGGTCGAGGCTGGGATCGGGCTCACGCTCGAGCAGCGCCGCCGCGGTGACGATCATGCCGGGCGTGCAGTAGCCGCACTGGGCGGCGTTGAGAGCCCCGAAAGACTCCTGGAGGGCGTGGAGGGTGCCACCGTCGGCCACGCCTTCGATCGTCGTCACCTCGCGCCCCACGACCTGAGCGGGGAGGGTGAGACACGACAGTTGGGGCTTCCCGTCGATCAGCACGGTGCAGGCGCCGCACTCGCCCAGTTCACACCCGTGTTTCGTGCCGGTGAGCCCGAGATCCTCCCGGAGCACTTCGAGAAGGGTTCGATGGGGCCGCACGAGGAGTTCCTGCGGCTCACCGTTGACGCGCACTTCGAAGTGTTCCAATCTCGCCTCTCTAGCTGGGGGCCGATTGTATACGGGCACCCTCTTCGTGCCGTCGTCGAGATCTGATGCCTGCCGCGTCGGGACCGTGGCTCGACACCGTTTGGCGCCCCGGCAGGCGCCGCGGCGATCCTGTACGATCAGCGGAATTGCTCGGCTTTGAGGAGGATGGGATGTCGGATTACATCAAGGTCACTCTCGACGAGAGTGAGATACCTACTCAGTGGTACAACATCATTCCCGATCTCT
This sequence comes from Acidimicrobiia bacterium, assembly GCA_041608315.1. GTDB lineage: Bacteria > Actinomycetota > Acidimicrobiia > Spongiisociales > UBA5794 > JAHEJX01. Next base: position 7,953 of record JBFISZ010000003.1, read on the forward strand.
CGGAGCCGCCGCCCCCGCCGCTGCACCCGGGGACTCATCAGCCGATCGGGCCCGACGACCTCGCCCCGCTGTTCCCGATGGGCCTCATCCTTCAGGAGGTGAGCCAGGACAGCTACATCGACATTCCGGGGCCGGTGATGGATGTCTATAAGAAGTGGCGGCCCAGTCCTCTGTACCGCGCCCGTGCCCTGGAGAAGGCGCTCGATACTCCGGCCAAGATCTTCTACAAGTACGAAGGGGGGAGCCCGGCCGGTTCGCACAAGCCGAACACCGCCGTGGCGCAGGCCTACTACAACGCTCAAGAAGGTGTGACCAAGCTCACAACCGAAACCGGGGCCGGCCAGTGGGGGTCGGCTTTGGCGTTCGCGTGCGCCCAGTTCGGACTGGAGTGCGAGGTCTGGCAGGTGGCCATATCCTTCGACCAGAAGCCCTATCGCAAGACGATGATGGAGACCTGGGGGGCGACCGTCCACTCCAGCCCATCGAATCTCACCGAGGCGGGGCGCAAGATCCTGGCGATGGACCCGAACAGCCCGGGCAGTCTGGGGATCGCCATTTCCGAAGCCGTCGAAGCCGCAGTGGGCGACGAGAGCACGAAGTACGCCCTGGGGAGCGTCTTGAGCCATGTGCTGCTGCATCAGACGGTGATCGGTGAGGAAGCCCTGCTGCAACTCGCCAAGGTGGGGGAGACTCCCGACCTGCTCGTGGGATGCACGGGTGGCGGGTCGAATTTCGCCGGTCTGTCGTTCCCGTTCCTGCGGGAGAAGATGGCCGGCAAGATGAATCCGACGGTGCGGTGTGTCGAACCGGCATCGTGCCCCTCGCTCACGAAGGGTGAGTTCCGGTACGACTTCGGCGACACCATCGGGATGACCCCGCTGGTCAAGATGCACACGCTGGGGCACGATTTCATTCCCGATCCCATCCACGCCGGCGGACTGCGCTATCACGGTATGTCGCCGTTGGTGTCGCACATCTACGAGCTCGGGCTCGTCGAAGCCGAAGCAATCAACCAGACGGAGTGCTTCGCCGCAGGCGTGCAGTTCGCCCGTACCGAAGGCATCCTGCCGGCTCCCGAGCCGACACATGCGCTCGCCGCGGCGGTTCGGGAGGCCAACCGCTGCAAGGAGACGGGGGAGGAGAAAGTCATCCTCACGGCGCTCTGCGGACACGGTCACTTCGACCTGACGGCCTACGACGCCTATCTGTCGGGCCAGCTCGTCGACTACGACTACCCCGACGAGAAGGTCGCGGCCGCCATGAAGAACGTGCCGGTGGTCACCGGCTAGGTCGTGTCTTCCCCTGCGTTGGAGGGGAAGCCGCGGTCCCACATTGCCGGCAAGGCGACAATCTCGGCGACCGTGCGTCCTCTGTGACCCGGCGTTTTGTTATCCTCGCACCATGCCACCCACTGAGGAGGGCGGCCACCCACTGAGGAGGGTGATTGAGCGAGGACCCAGCGCTGAGCCAGCATCTTCTCGTCAACCCGCCCCAGATGGCACCGGCGATCGGGTATTCCCACGCCGTTGTCGCCGCCCCGGGCCGTACGGTCTACCTGGCGGGCCAGATAGCGTTCGACGACAAGGGCGTCATCGTCGGCGACACGTGGCTGGAACAGTTCGACGTGGCCCTGGGCAACCTCGTCGCTGCGCTGGCCGGGGCGGGAGGCCTCCCCGAGCACGTCGTTTGGATGCAGATCTTCACAGTCGACGTTCCGGCGTACCGGGCCGCCCGGCGCGAACTAGGTCCCGTCTATCAGCGTCATATGGGCCGGCACTTTCCGGCGATGGGCCTCTACGGACTCGCCGAGCTCGCCGATGTCGGCGCGCTGATGGAAGTCACTGCTATCGCGGTCGTTCCCGACTGATGCGTCTGCATCTGCCCATCCCCCGGCAGCTGTCTCCCGGTGTGGGAGCGGACGATGAGTGAACATCCGTTGCTGGCGGACGAAGCGGGCCGTACCGAGCTGCTGCTGGGAAACGAGGCGATTGCCCGCGGAGCGATCGAGGCCGGAGTCGGGTTTGCCAGCGGCTATCCGGGGACTCCATCCACCGAGGTGACCGACACGTTCGCTCGATTGGCTCCGGAGCTCGGCATTCCGTTCGAGTACTCGGTCAATGAGAAGGTGGCTTTGGAGATGGCGTTCGCGGCTTCTCTGGCCGGCACCCGCTCCATCGTGGCCATGAAGCACCTCGGGCTCATGTCCGCCGGCGATCCGCTGGGCACCATCTCCTACATCGGAACGGTCGGCGGGATGGTCATAGTGAGCGCCGGTGACCCGTCGCTCCACACCAGCCCCAACGAGCAGGATCAGCGCCATCTGGCGGAGATGCTGCACCTTCCGATGTTCGATCCGCGAACTCCCCAGGAGGCTCTCGAAGTCACGCGGGCTGCCTTCGAGCTCTCGGAGCGCAGTCGCCTGCCCGTCGTCGTGCGGCCGACGACACGGGTTTGCCACACATCGGCATCGGTCCGTTTCGGGCCCAGGGCCCGGCCCGTCGTTACGGGTTTTCAGCGCGACCCGAAGCGGTTCCTGCCCATGCCGGCGAACGCGCGGAGGATGAGGGTCGAGATCAAGGAGCGGCTGGCGATTGCTGCCGCCTTCATGCGCCAATCGCACTTCTTCCAGCGCAGCGGAGCCGGCCGCAATGCCATCCTTGCTTCAGGGGCGCCGGCCGCGGTGTGCGTCGACGTGCTCGAGGCGGCCGGGGCATCAGACAGTGTGACGCTACTGTCGCTCGGCATCGTCTACCCGCTTCCCGAGGAGTGGCTGGTCGCGGCACTGCGCGAGATGGACACGGTAATCGTGGTCGAGGAGCTCTCCCCTTATCTCGAGGATCGGGTGCGGGCTCTCTGCACGCTCCATGGGCTCTCCACCAAGATCCTCGGTCAGCGCACCGGGCATCTTCCCGGGGAGTTCGAATACGGGCCCGAGGTCATCCAGGCGGCGCTCCACGACGTATTCGGCCTCGGTTCCCAGCTCGAGCCCGCCCGAACGCCGCAACCCCTCCCGGTGCGGTCACCGACGTTGTGCGTGGCCTGCCCTCATCGGTCGGCGTTCTTTGCGGCACGCTCCGTTTTCGGGGACGACGCCCTCTACTTCAATGACATCGGCTGCTACACCCTCGGAGCCCTGCCTCCGTTGAACGCAGGCGATGCGCTGCTCTCGATGGGCGCCGGGTTCACGCTCGCCGCAGGTGTCGCCCGTACGACCGGGAAACGAACCCTGGGCTTCGTCGGCGATTCGACGTTCTTCCATTCGGGGATGCCGGCATTGCTCAACGCCATCAAGGAAAACGTGAACATGGTGGCGGTCGTGATGGACAACCAGGTGACGGCCATGACCGGGTTCCAGGAGAGTCCCGGGGTCGAGATCCAGGGACGGGTCGTGCAGCGCTCGGCCGACATCGCCGCCGTGGTGAGGGCGCTCGGCGCCCGTCACGTCGAGACGATCGACCCCAACGACCTCGCCGCCGCCGTCTCCGCCTTTGAGCGAGCCAAACAGCGCGATGAGCTCAGCGTCATCATCTCGCAGCGAGCCTGCCCTATCTTCTTCGAGCGGGAAGTCGGGCGTCGCGAGCGAGCCATCCCGGACGACGTGGCCCAGGTCGATCTGGTCGACGCTGCCGGCGAGGCCGAAGCGACTGTGGCCGAGCAAGTCGCCACTGCGATTGCCCGCCAAGGCGATGATCCGACGACACGCGGAATCGCCACCTACGCCATCGATCACGACCGCTGTCAGCACTGCGGGCGCTCGAGTTGCGGGCAGCGTTGCGCCCAGGGAGTGGAAATCGGCTTCGAACGCGCCATGGCCCGTGCCCGGTCGCTCGAAGCCGGAACGGACCTGAACCGACCGCCGATCGCTCCCTGCGCCACCAAGTGCCCCCTCTTCCTGTGCATCCAGGGCTACTCGGCGCACATCGCCGCAGGGCGCTACGGGGACGCCCTCGAGCTCATAATGAGCGGCTTGCCACTGGCAGACTCGGTGTGTCGCGTTTGCCACCGGCCGTGCGAGGACGCCTGCGTCCTGGGCGAGCAGCCGGTCGCCATCAACGAGCTCAAGCGGTTTGTCATGGACTGGGCCGGCGCCCAGGACGAGTTCCCCTATCGGCCGCAGCCTGCGCCCGCCAACGGCAAAACGGTTGCCGTGGTCGGAGCGGGGCCCGCCGGGCTGGCGGCCGCCCATGAGCTCGCGCTGCGCGGATACGGCGTCCGCCTCCTCGATGCCAACGACCAGCCGGGGGGGCTGCTCGCCACGGGAATCCCCTCATATCGGCTGCCACCCGAGGCGCTGCGTCGCGACGTCGATCGCATCCTCGGTTTGGGAGTCACGTTCGAGGGCAACACACGACTGGGAACCGATGTCGACATTGATGAGCTCCTCGGAGCTCACGACGCCGTTCTGTTGGCAATCGGGACCGGCGTCGCTGCCGACCTCGAGCTCAGCGGTCGGGGCCCCGCAGTCGTCCAAGGGCTCGACTACCTCAACGGAGGCGGCGCGTCTGCCGACCGGGTCGTCGTCGTCGGTGGCGGCAACACGGCCGTAGATGCCGGCCGCACGGCGCTGCGGCGCGGCGCATCCCGAGTAGTGCTGGCGTGCCTCGAGGACCGGGCGGAAATGCCGGCGATCGACAGCGAGATCGCCGCGGCGTGCGAGGAAGGCGTCGAACTACGCACCCGGCGCAAGGCGGTCGGGCTGGTCGCCGCGGGCATCGAGCTCGTGTCGGTGGAGCCACGAGTTCGAGGCCGGACCGATCCCGAGAATTTCGAGGTGGTCGCAGGCACCACCACCGCAATCGATGCCGACCTGGTCGTGATCGCCGTCGGGCAGCGCCCCGACCCCTCGATTCGGTGGCTACCCGGCGACGTCCCGGTCTCGGCGGACGGGCCGGTTGTCGACGACGAGTGCGGGGCCACGGCTCACGAGCGGATCTTCGCCGCCGGGGACATGGCAGACGGCGCGGGCAGCGTCACCGATGCGATTGCCGGCGGGCTGCGGGCGGCCTGGGGCATCGACCGCAAGCTGCGGGGCGCCGCCAAAGCGGATGAGCGGCCACCCCCGCCCCGGGTCCCTTCGGGCCCACCGGCCGGGAGGCCCGGAGTATGGCGGGTCGACGACACGACGCGAGCAGCGACTCCGGAACTCGATCCCCGCACGCGCGCGGCTACCTTCGACGAAGTAGTCGGCACCCTCACCGAGAAGACAGCTCGAGCGGAGGCCTCCCGGTGCATGATCTGTGGTCTGTGCGGCAACTGCAACGCGTGTCTCGATCTGTTCGGCTGTCCCGCGTTCTACGTCGCAGACGGCCTGATCGAGATCGACTCCGGCCTGTGTGTGGCTTGTGGGGTGTGTGCCCAGTTCTGTCCGAACGACGCCATCTACCCGGTGGCGCGATCGCCGGAGGTCGGGTCGCTTTGAGCGGAACTCTGCAGATTGCCGTTGTCGGCGTCGGCGGCCAGGGCGTAGTCAGTCTGGCTCGCCTTCTGGGAAGGGCCGCCGTGCAGGCCGGCCTCGAAGCCCGGGTCGGCCAGATCCACGGCCTGTCGCAGCGGGGCGGCAGCGTCGAGGCGACGGTAGTGCTCGGGCCCGGAAACACCGCCTACGTCTCTCCCGGGCAAGCCGAAGTCGTCGTCGCGCTCGAGCCTCTCGAAGCGGCGCGGGCCCTTCCCAAGATATCGGGCACTGCCAGCGTGCTCGTGAATCGGACCCCGATCGTTCCTACCAACGTCACCCTCGATCGTGTCGGCTATCCCGATCTCGGCTCCCTCGTGTCGCAAATCGAGGATGTCGCCCGCGAAGTTCATCTGATCGAAGGTACCAAGCTGGCTCGCCAAGCCGGCAGCGGGCGCCTTCTCAATGTGGTCATGGTGGGCGTGGTCGCCGGGCTCGATCTGCTTCCGGTCCCCCCCGGCGTCCTGGCCGCGACGGCGGAACAGTTCCATGGCTCGCCCCACACCGTCGCCAGGCGAAAGGCCTTCTCCCTCGGTGAAGAACTGGGTCGGGAGTTGGCGGCGTCACGCCTGCTGACGGGTCGGGCGGCGATCGGCGAACCGGGTCGTGACCACCCTGCGGCCCCCCAGCGATGATGGAGATCGCCGCGGTAGGCTGGGGCGAAACCGGAAAGCGGGCCTGAGAATGGCGTACAAACTCGGTGTCGACGTTGGCGGGACCTTCACCGACTTCTTTCTGTGGTCGGCCGATGGAACGGTCTCCACCTCCAAGACGCTCTCGACACCGTCCGATCCGTCGATCGGGGTTCTCGACGGGATCCGCCAGATTGCCGCCGACCAAGGCACCGACTTCACCTCCTTTGCGAGTCAGATAACGACCATTGTTCACGGCACCACGGTCACCACCAACGCCACGCTGACGAGAAACGGTGCCAAGACGGGCCTGCTGACCACCAAGGGGGTCCGCGATGCGCTCGAAATGCGGCGCGGCATACGCGAGGAGCAGTACAACAACCGATTCACCAATGTCGTGCCTCTGGTACCGCGCCATCTGCGCGCTCCGGTGGCCGGAAGGCTCGACTACCAGGGAGACGAGGTGGAGCCTCTCGACCTCGATGACGTGCAAGCAGCCGTTCGGCTGTTTGCCGGCGAGCAGGTCGAGGCGGTTGCCATCTGTTTCATGAACTCGTTTGCCAACCAGTCTCACGAAGACGTCGCCGCCGAAATCGTGCGCCGGGAGCTACCGGACGCCTTTCTCAGCGTCTCGTCTGAGGTACTGCCGACGATCCGCTTCTACAACAGGGTTTCGACCACCGTTCTCAACTCCTACATTGGCCCGATTCTGCACAGCTACCTCGAGAGCCTGACCTCCAAGCTGGAAGCAGCCGGCTTCGGTGGCGTGCTGCTGATCATGCAATCAAACGGCGGGGTCGCCCTCCCCGAGCTCGCGATGCGGCGACCGGCGACGACACTGCTCTCCGGGCCGGCCGGGGGCCCGGGGGCGGCGGTGGCCCACACCAGGGCCCATGGAAGTGACGACTGCATCGTTGTCGACATGGGAGGTACCAGCTTCGACGCTTCATTGGTACGCGACGGTGAGGCGGCGATGTATCAGGAGAGCGAGATCGATCGGCTGCGCATCGCACTGCCGATGCTGGCGATCACCACCATCGGGGCCGGAGGGGGCAGCATCGGCTGGATCGATGAGGGAGGGCTGCTGCGGATGGGCCCGCAGTCTGCAGGCGCCGATCCCGGCCCGGCATCCTACGGCCGCGGAGGCGACCTTCCCACCTGCACCGACGCCAACGTAGTTCTCGGGTACCTCGACCCCGAGTTCTTCGCCGGAGGAGCGATGCCACTCGAGTCAGATCAGGCGAGCAAGGCGGTTGCGCGCCACATCGCCGAGCCGCTCGGCCTCAGTGTCGAGGAGGCCGCGGCCGGGATGTACCGGGTCATCAACACCAACATGGCCCATGGGGTTCGCGAGATCACCGTTGAGCGCGGCTTGGACCCGCGCGATTTCCCTCTCGTGGTGGCGGGGGGAGCGGGATCCCTCCATGCGTGCATGATCGCTCGCGAGCTGGAGATCCCCTCGCTCCTCGTGCCGGCCACCGCCTCGGTTCTGTGCGCTGCCGGCATGGTGCTCAGCGACCTCCAGCACGACTTCGTGCGGTCCTATGTGTCCCGATTCGGCGAGCTCGACATGGATCGCCTGGCCGAGCTGGTTGCGACCATGACCGCCGAGGGCGATACCCAACTCGGCTTGGAGGGCATCGATCCGAAGCGGGTCGAGCACCTGATCGATCTCGACCTGCGCTACGTGAAGCAATACCACGAGGTGACGGTGCCCGTTGCCGCCCAAGCTATCGCCGCCGGCGACCTGACCACGATTGCCGAGGCCTTCCATCGCGAGCACGATCGCCTCTACGGCTACAACCTGGCCGACGAAGGCACCGAACTCGAGCTCATCAACGTCCGGGTGCGGTCCGTCGGACGGACCGACAAGCCCGAGCTACCGACCTTGAAGCCGGGGGGCGAGGACCCGGGCGGGGCGCTCAAGGGCACGCGCCGCGCCTACGTTCCCGAGAGCGACGCCTTCGCCGACGTCGCCGTCTACGACGGGCACCGCATCGAGCCGAACAACGTCATCGCGGGCCCGGCGCTGATCGAACGGGTCGACACGACGATTCTCGTCAGCTCCTCTTTCACAGCGCGAGTTGACGACCACGGCAGCTGCCTGCTGCGCGCTAACGGAGGATGATTCATGGCTGATCACGTTGCCGCACCCGAGATCGACAAGGTCTTGGTGTCCATCATCGGAAGGGCGCTCAAGGCGTTCACCGACGAGATGAGCATCTCCATGGAGAAGACCACTCGCTCGCCGATTCTGTGTGAAGCGAAGGACTTCGTCACCGGCCTCTACGACGCCGAGGGCCGCATGCTGGAGCAGACGGAGAACCTGCCGATTCTCAGCTTCTCGTTGGGCCCGGTGTGCGCCCACATTGCAGAGAAATTCGCCGGCAACGTCTATCCGGGCGATGTCTTCCTCCACAACGATGTCTTCTCTCTGGGGAACCAGAACAACGATGTGGCAGCCTTCAAGCCGATCTTCGTTGGTGAGGATCTGGTGGGCTGGTCGGCCACCAAGGGACACCAGGCCGACATCGGCGGCAACGTCCGCGGCGGTTACAACCCCAATGCCACCGAGGTGTGGCAGGAGGGGCTGCGGATCCCGGCCGTGAAGGTGTACGAGCGCGGCGAACTGCGCCGCGACGTGTGGGATCTCATCTTCGCCAACGTGCGGCTCGACATCGTGCAAGAAGACATGCGCGCCGAGATCGGTGCCTGCACCGTGGGGGAGCGCCGCCTGATGGCCCTGGTCGAGAAGTACGGGTTGGAGCGCTTTGAGGCCCACAAGGAGTACCTCTTCGAAGCGACCCGCAAGATGATGGAGGCTGAGATCCGCGCCATTCCCGACGGGGTGTACGAGGGTGAGGGCCGGGTGTTCTTCGACGGCAAGAACGTCGGCTCGAGCTACACCATCCGGGTGAAGATCACTGTCGCCGGCGACCACATCACGTTCGACTACTCCGACACCGACGCCCAGACAGACGCGTTCGTCAACGGGATTTACGCCTCGAGCGCCTCGGCAACGCTGTTGACGTTCCTCCAGATGGTCAATCCCGACATCCCGCACAACCACGGCATGATCCAACCGATCGACATCATCATCCCCGAAGGCACGATCCTCAACGCGGCGTATCCGGCGGCAACGACGTTCGGCAACCACCTGTGCCCGCCGAACGCGGATTCCATCATGCGCGCTCTGGCTCCGGTAATCCCCACCCGGGTGACGGCCGGTTGGAACAACCTGCTGTGCTCGCTGACCAGCGGCGATGACCCGCGCAAGAACGACACGTTCGTCGACATCATGTTCATGGGCCTCAAGGGCGGCTCGGGGGCAATGTGCGACACGGACGGCTACGACCACATCGGGATGATCGACGCTTCGGGTGGATTACTCGACCAGGACTACGAGATGTTCGAGCAGCAGACGCCGCACCTCCTCCTCAAGCACGAGTTCCTGACCGACTCGGCCGGCGCCGGCGAGCACCGCGGCGGCCTGGGTGTCGAAACCCGCTATCGCATCGGGTCGGACGATACCCAGCTGGTGACGTTCGGCGACGGCGACGAGGAACCGGCGTTCGGCCTCGCCGGCGGCACCGACGGCACGCTCAACAAGATCGAGCTCCACTATCCCGATGGCCGCGTCTACAAGACGACGAGCAAAGACCTCGTCGAGTCCGTGCCGCGGGACACCCTGTACATCCAGGAAGCCGGCGGCGGCGGTGGATACGGTGACCCGCACAAGCGCCCGGCCGCCAAGGTCCTCGCGGAAGTGCGCGACGGGGTGGTTTCGATCGGGGCAGCTCGCGACACATACGGTGTCGCCATCGACGCCGCCACTCTGGAGATCGACGAGGGCGAGACGGCCAAGCTCCGGGGTTCCCGCTGAGCCATGGACTTCGCGCTGACCGAGGAACAAGAGGCGGTGCGCAAGCTGTTCCGGGAGTTCGCCGACAACGATATCCGGCCCTTGGCGAGAGATCTCGATCAGAACCCCCGCTTCCCGGCCGACCTGTTTCGTGCGATTGGGAAGCTGGGCTTCTTTGCGATGCGCTATCCAGAGCCCGAGGGCGGTGGGGCCGACCCGCTGTCCTACCTGGTGGCCGTCGAGGAGCTGGCCCGGGGCTCGCTGGCCGTGGCCGCCGCCGCAAGCATGCAGTCGCTCATGGGCACCTTCTTCGTGCACCGCTTTGCCGAGGGCGATCTGCGAGGGCGCCTGCTGGCACCGGCCTTGCGGGGAGACGTCGTCGGCACGATATGTATGACAGAGCCCGACGCCGGCAGCGACCTGCTTGCGATGACGACGAGCGCCGCCCAGCACGACGACGCCTGGCTCATCACCGGGCAGAAGACGTGGATCACGTCGGCACCCGTCGCCGACATGTTCACCGTGTTTGCGCGCACCGGCGAGAGGGAGCTCAGCATCTTCCTGGTGGAACGCGACGCCCCGGGCCTCACGGTGGGGCGCTCGATCGACAAGATGGGTGTCAAGGCATCTCTGACCTCGGAGGTCTTCTTCGACGAGACACCGGCGACGGCCATGCTGGGCGGGCGCGGTGAAGGGGTTCCCAGCCTGCGAGAGATCCTCGACGAGATCCGGTTGATGACCGCGGCGCTGGCGCTGGGCGTCGCCGGAGCGGCCTTCGACGATGCCCTCGCCTATTCGCAGGAACGGGTGCAGTTTGGCAAGGCGATAAACCGGTTCCAGTCGATTCAGATTCACCTGGCCGAGATGCGCACCAAGCTGGCGGCGGCGCGCCAACTCACTCATTGGGCGGCCTGGCGCGCCGAGCGCGGCCTGGAGAACACCGACCAGTCGGCAATGGCCAAGCTGTTCGCCTCGGAGACGGCTCTCGAGGTGTGTGAGCGGGCGGCCCGGATAATGGCCAGCTACGGCTACGCCGCCGAGTACGACGTCGAGCGCTACCTGCGCGACGTTCGCTTCACTCTCATCGGCGGGGGGACATCGGAGATCCTCCGTCTCAATATCGCCAGGGGCTTGACGAGATGACGTCTCGCCCGATCCGGGTGCTCATGGCCAAGCCGGGCCTCGACGGCCACGATGTGGGCGTCAAGGTCGTGTGCCGGGCGCTCATGGACGCCGGCATGGAGGTGATCTACACCGGTCTGCGCAGCTCGCCGGCGGCCATCGCGGCAGCCGCCGCCGATGAAGATCCCGACGTTGTCGGGCTGTCGGTGCTGTCCGGCGCCCATCTGCCGCTGGCGGCGAAGGTGGTCGACGAACTGGCCAAGCTTCAGGTCGACGGTGTGCTGCTGCTCGCCGGGGGCAACATCCCGGCCCAGGATCACGACGCCTTGCGCCAGCTCGGATTCGGCGGCATCTTCCCCACCGGAAGCCCCCTCGACGAGATCGTGGGCTATATCGAGCAGGAGGTGCCTCGATGAGTAGCCGGGAGCCGGACCGGGTCGAATGGGAGTCGGGACTCGAGGTCAAGGTCGTCTACGGTCCCGAAGACGTCACCGGCTCCGGTGGCGATGCCGGGATCGGCCGCCCCGGCGAGTACCCGTTCACACGAGGCATTCACCCGTCCATGTACCGCTCCCGCCCGTTCACGATGCGCCAGTACTCGGGCTTTGGGACCGCAGCCGAGACCCATGAGCGGTTCCTGTTCCTGATCGAGCAGGGCAACACCGGGCTCAACGTCGCGTTCGACCTGCCAACCCAATGCGGGCTCGATTCCGACGATCCGATGGCCGAGGGTGAGGTGGGCCGCGTCGGAATGGCCGTGGATTCGCTGGCCGACATGGAGGAAGCCTTCGCCGACATCCCGCTGAACGAGATCACCGTATCGCTAACCATCAACGGGGCGGCGGTGCCGATCCTCGCCATGTATTTCGCCATGGCCCGCAAGCGGGACTACGACCTGGCGACACTGCGGGGTAACTCGCAAAACGACATCCTCAAGGAGTTCATCGGGCGGGGCACGTGGATTTTCCCAGTCGAGGCGTCGATCAAGCTGGTGGGCGACACCATCGAGTACTGCGCCCAGAACGCTCCCCGCTACAGCCCCGTCAGTGTTTGCGGCTACCACATCCGCGAGTCGGGAGCCACGCCGGCCCAGGAAATGGCCTACGGGCTAGCCATTGCCAGGGCGTACCTCGACCATTCGCTCGAGCGGGGTCTCGACGCCAACCGGGTTGCCCGCGGCCTCACGTTCAACTTCGACGTGTTCGGGAACCTGTGGGAGCAGGTCTGCAAGTTCCGGGCCGGCCGGAGGCTGTGGGCCAAGATCCTCAAGGAACAGTACGGGGTGACGGACCCCAAGGCGATGCACATGCGAATGATTGCCGGCGGCGGCGGGGGCGGCCTGACGATCGAGCAGCCCGAGAACAACATCATGCGCGGCGCCTACTACGCCCTGGCGAGTGCACTGTCCGGCACTCAGACGATGGCGCTGTGCAGCTATGACGAGGCGTACACGATCCCGACCGAGCATGCCGCCAAGCTCTCGCTGCGCACGATGCAGCTCCTGGTTCACGAGGTGGGGCTGGCCGACACGGTCGACCCCCTGGCGGGCTCCTACTTCATCGAGACCATGACCAACGAGATGGAAGCCGAGATGGTGCGGCTCATGAGCAAACTCGATGCCGAGGGCGGCATCGTCGCCGCCGTGGCGGAAGGTCGGATCCAAGCCGAAGTCAACCGCCAGGCCTATGAACGGGAACGCCGTATCGCCGGCGGCGCAGTCAAGAAAGTGGGCGTGAACATCTACCGCGAGGAGGAGGCGGAACGGGCCGTCGCGATGCACCCCTACCGGCGGGAGGAGGCCGATGCCCAGCTCGACCGTCTCCGGGCGATCCGAGCCGGGCGCGATGCGGCGGCCGTTGCCACGGCGCTCGATGAGCTGCGGGCCGCGGCGGGCGAGGGCCGCAACGTCATGCCGGCAGCCATCGATGCGGTCGAGGCATATGCAACGGTCGGGGAGGTCTGCGCCGCGCTTCGCGACGTCTTCGGGACGTACAACGAGCCGATCCTCTTCTGATGCGATGAACGATCGACCCATCGTGATCAGCCTCGAGCAGGCGCTGAGCATGCCCTACGGAACCCTGCGCTTCGTGCACCTCGGCTGGAGGGTGATTCGCGTCGAGTCGACACCGCGGCCGGGACAGCGCGCCCGTGGCGACCCCAACCGCTACATCGGCCGACCTGTTGGTGGCGACGATCGCCACAGCTACTACGTGGCACCCAACGTGGGCAAGGAGGCGATCGCCCTCAACCTGAAGGACCCGGAGGGGCGGGCCGCCCTCCACCGGTTGATCAAGGAGCTCGCAGTGGACGTGGTGTGCACCAACACGATGCCGGCCCGCCATGTGGAGCTCGGCATCGACTACGCGACTCTGCACTCGATCCATCCCGCTGTTATCTGGTGCGCGATCTCGGCTATGGGTCTCGACTACCCCGACGTTCCCGGATACGATCCGGTCACCCAAGCCCAGGTCGGCTTCATGGATCTCACCGGGGAGCGGGACGGGCCGCCCACTCAATGTGGGCCCCCGCTCACCGACCTGAAGGCGGGCGACGAAGCTTTTGCGCAGGTGCTGCTGGCGATGCTCGAAAGGGAACGAACCGGCCGCGGCAAGATGATTGACATCGCGATGGCCCAGGCCGCCGCCTCGTGGCTGCACACCTTCACGCCGTTGCTCGACATGGGCAGCGCCCCCGAGGAGCTGAGACGCAACGGCAACCGCCACCGCCAGTTCTTTCCTGTGAACGCCTACGCGACGGCCGACGGGTTCATCTATCTGGCCATCGGCAGTGACGCCCAGTGGGCCCGGTTTGTCGCCCAGCCCATGTTTGCCGCGTTGGCCGAACGACGCTTCGAGAGCAACGAAGGCCGTCGCGCCGGGCAGGACGACCTCCACCGCCTGATCGGTGAAGTCATCGCGCAGCACGACAGCGATCGGGTGGCCGCCGCGCTCGATGCCGCCACCATCCCCAATTCGCCGATAACGGCGATCGAGGACGTTGGCGACCTTCCCTTCGTGCGAGACACTGCGCTGCACACCGAGACGCCCGCCGGCCACCGCGTCCGCCTCCCGCCGCCCGCCGTCGCAGTGCCTCATCTAGAGGACCTCGGCAGGAAGCTCCCGTTCCCGCCGGCATACGGTGAACACACCGATGCGATACTGGCGGAAGCCGGGTTCACGCCAAGCGAGCTGACGGGTTTGCGCGAGCATGGAGTCATAGCCTGATGAGATTCGAGTACTACCAGCCGAGCACGACGGCCGAGGCCCTCGAGCTGGCGGCGCGTTTTCCCGATGCCGAGATCATCGCCGGCGGCACCGATCTGATGGTGCGCCTCAACAAGACGCGTCGTCGCCCGCCGGCCCTGATCTCTCTGCGTCGCGTTCGAGAGCTGGCTCACATCGAGAACGGCGCCGGGCTGCGCATCGGTGCCGCGGTCCCACTCCGAGACGTGGCCGCCCACCCTGCCGTGACGGCCGGCTACCCGGCTCTGGTCGATGCCATCCGGGTGTTCGGTAGTCCCCAGATCCGCAATATGGCGACCCTCGCCGGCAACCTGTGCAACGCCTCCCCGGGGGCAGACTGTGCCCCGCCGCTGCTGATATACGACGCAGTCGTCGAGCTGCGAAGCGCCGCCGGCGTGCGGGAGCTGACGATCGAGGATTTCATCCTCGGCCCGGGCGCAACCGCGCTGGAGGCGGGCGAGATCGTGACGGCCATCCGGCTGCCCCCACTGCCGCCGGACGCCCGCTCGATGTACCTCCGCAAGGGCCGGGTGCAGATGGACCTGGCCATCACCGGTGTCGCGGCCCGCCTCGAGCTGGATGGAGCCATCTGTGTGGCAGCCCGGATCGCGGCCGGGGCGGTCGCTCCGGTGCCGCGGCGGCTGTCGCGGACCGAATCCGTGGTCGCCGGCGCCGCGGCCGGGGCGGAGACGTGGGCGCGAGCCCGAGCCGAGGCCCAGGACGAGATATCGCCGATAAGCGACGTGCGAGCCTCCGAGCAATACCGCCGCCACCTGACCGGTGTGCTCGTCGAACGCTCCCTGGCGCAACTCGCCTCAACCAGCGGAGGTGGAACGTGAAAGTGGAGGTCGGCTTCCGGCTGAACGGCTATGAGGTGCGCGCCGAGGTCGAGCCCCATCGGCGGCTCCTCGATGTCCTGCGCGACACCCTGGGCGAGACGGGCACCAAGGAAGGGTGCGGCGAAGGGGAGTGCGGTGCCTGCACGGTGCTGGTCGACGGCGCTGCCGTGAACTCCTGCCTCTTCCCGGTGTGCGAAGCCGCCGGGACGGCGGTGACAACGGTCGAAGGACTCGCCACGGCGAGCGGATCACTGTCGCCGCTTCAGCGGGCCTTTCTGGATCACGGCGGCGCTCAGTGCGGGTTCTGCACTCCCGGCATCGTGATGGCGGGCGTGGCTCTACTCGCCGAGAATCCCAATCCGAGCGACGCCGAGATCCGCTATGCGCTGACAGGAAACCTGTGCCGCTGCACCGGGTACATCCAGATCCTCGACGCAATCCGGACGGCGGCCCTCGTGACGCGGGGCGGCTCGAGTGACTGAGCTGCGCCACATTGGCCGGGATGTCGCTCGCCCCGACGGCGCCGACAAGGTGGGCGGCAGAGCGCGGTACATCAGCGACATCACACGCCCGGGCATGCTCCACGGGGCGATCAAGTTCAGCGAACACGCCCACGCCCGAATCGTCGGCATCGATACCTCACGAGCGGAGCGGCTGGCCGGCGTACGGGCGGTCATCACCGGCGACGACGTGCCCGAGGTGCGTTTCGGTTTCTTGCGCGACAACCTGGCGCTGAAGAAGGGCAAGGTTCGCCAGTTCCGCGATGAGATCGCCGCGGTTGCCGCCATCGACCCGGATGTGGCGCGAGAGGCGATCGACCTGATCGACGTCGAGTACGAGCCGCTACCGGCCCTCTTCGCGCCCGAGGAGGCCCTGGCCGACGGGGCCGTCCTCATCCATGAGACGGACGCGGCCGGCCGGCCCGCCACCTCCAACTTGGTACCGGCGCTGTGTCGCCACAGCTCCGGCGATCTCGACGCGGGCAAGCGTGCCTCCCGTTTCGTGGTGGAAGGCTTGTACACGGTTCCGCGCATTCAACAGGCCTGTATGGGGACGGCCGGGTGCATCGCCGAGTTCGACCTCAACGGCAACCTCACGGTCACGGCCAAGACGCAGATCCCCTTCCTGGCACAGCGCGACTTCACCAACGCTCTGCGAGCGCTCGGGATGACGGGCAAGAGTGTCCGGGTGGTTGTTCCGGCCGTCGGCGGGGCCTTTGGTACGGGGCTCGACACCCACGCCTATGAGTACATCTCGATCCTGTTGGCTTGGCGCACCGGCAAACCGGTCAAGATCCTCTATGACCGCCACGAGGAGTTCGCCTACCTATCTCCCCGCCAATCGGCCGAGCTGTTCATCCGGCAGGGTTGTGACGAGAACGGCAAGCTGACCTTCCGCGAGATCGAGGTCACCCAGGACAACGGGGCCTACGTCTCATGGGGTGCCACCTATCCGAATGTCATGCTGGTGGCCGCCACTTCGCTCCATCGGGTGCCCAACATCCGCTTCGACGCCAAGATCGACTACACCAACAACACGTACTGCCAAGCCATGCGCGGCTACGGCAACCCCGAGGTGACTTGGCCTATCGAGTCGAGCCTCGACGACCTGGCCGCCGCTGCCGGAATCGATCCGTACCAGATGCGGCTGCTGAACTGCAACGAGCCCGGAGACCTGACACCGATGGGCCTCGATCTGCAGACGTGCGGCCTGCGCGAATGCCTCGAGAAGACGGCGGCGACCCTCGCCTGGGAGCGGACGAGGAGTGAGCCCCGCCCGCGCGGACGCGGTGTTGGGATGGCGGCTCTGATCAACGTGGGCGGTGGCGGCAAGATCTATCGCTCGGACGGCAGCGGGATCATCCTCAAGCTGGACGATTTCGGAAATGTCAACGTCAGCTACGGCGGCGTCGAGATGGGCCAGGGCCTGCATTCCGCCCTGACGCTGATGGTTGCCGAAGCGGTCGGCGTCCTGCCGGAGCGGGTGATCATCAACCAGACCGACACGGCCACGTCGCCATGGGACGTCGGCACCCATGCCAGCCGGGGGGCCTTCATGGCCGGCAACGCGGCGCGTGCTGCCGGCGCCAAGCTCCGGGATCGGATCTTCGCGCTCGCCGAAGAGATCTATCCGCTCGAGGTGGAGCGCAACCTGGCGGCCCTCGGAGAGGGGGAAGGCCTCGACGAGTTCGACTTCCGGTCCGTCACCCGTGACGGGTTCGACCTGCAGGATGGATGGATCTTCTGCAAGGACGCCGGCGAGGAGCCATGGCTGCGAGTCGAGCTGGGACGCTTCCTGCGGTCCGCCCACTTCGCCAAGCAGGGTGGCGACGGAACGATATTCACCGAAGAGGCTTTCTACGAGCCGCCGACGGATCTGCCCGACTGGGAGGAGGGGTACGGCAACATGTCGGCGGCATACACCTTTGGCGTCCAGGGCGTCGAGGTGGAGGTCGATGAGGACACCGGCGAGGTGACCATCTTGCGGCTGGTGGCCGTGACCGACGCCGGGCGGGTGTTGAGCCGCCAGGCCGCAGAAGGCCAGCTCTACGGCGGTATCGTCCAGGGCGTGGGCTATGCACTGTACGAAGAGGTGATCAGTGCCGAAGGCCGGATCCTCAACCCCGGCTTCACCGACTACAAGATCCCGACCGCCGCCGACATCGCGTTCCCCATCGATTTGCAGTGGGTCGAGACGAATGACCCCGAAGGCCCCTTTGGGGCCAAAGGGCTGGGCGAGGCGGGGATCGTGCCGACGGCGCCGGCCATAGCCAACGCCATCTACGACGCAGTGGGCGTGCGGATCCGAGACCTTCCGATCACGCCGGAGAAGGTTGTCCAAGCGCTCGCCGCCAAGGTGGGGGAGTGAATGTGCCCGAATACCAGAACCCGCTGCTGGCCGCTCCGGCCCGACCGCTTCCCGAGAGCGTGGCGATCGTCGGGGCCGGCACGATCGGTCCCGACATCGGCTATTACCTGAAGAGCAACATCGCCGATCTCGAGCTGGTGCTGGTCGACGTCGCCCAGGAGCCGCTCGACGCGGCGATGGCGCGGATCGCCGGCTACGTCGAAAAGGGCCTCGCCCGCAAGAAGCTCACCGCAGACCAGGCGGCGGGCGTTAGGCAGCAGCTGGTGCCGACACTCGACTACGACGCGATAGCCGGCTGCGATTGGGTCATCGAAGCCGCCACGGAGAACCTCGAGTTGAAACGCCGGATCTTCGGGCGCATCGAGGAGATCGTGAGCCCCGAGGCCCTCATCACGTCCAACACGAGCTCGCTGCCGGCGGCACGTCTCTTTGGGAAGCTGGCGCATCCGCAGCGGGCGACCGTCACTCACTTCTTCGCTCCGGCTTTCCGCAACCCCGCAGTGGAGATCGTCGATTGGGCGGGTGCCGATCCCGACACCACCGCATACCTTCGCTGGCTGTTCTGCATCACCGGCAAGGTGCCTCTGGTCACCGCCGACGTTGTGTGTTTCATGCTGGACCGGGTCTTCGACAACTGGTGCAACGAAGCGGGCTACCTGCTCGATCAGGCGACGGCCGCCCAGATCGACCGCGTCGCCGAGGAGCTGGTGCACGCCGGCCCCTTCTTCGTTCTCAACCTGGCCAACGGCAACCCGATCATCATCGAGACCAACACCCTGCAGATGGAGGCCGAGGGCGAGCACTACCGGCCGGCGCCCGTATTCGGCTCAGTGGACCGCTGGTTGACGTCTTCTCAGGGCGCGGAGGTGGCCGTGGACGCTGCAGTAGCCGCAACGATTCGAGACCGGCTGTGCGGCGTGCTGCTGTCGCAATCGCTGGACATCATCGATCGCAGCATCGGGACGGCCGCCGACCTCGAACTGGGATGCCAGCTCGCCCTCGGGTTCAAGAAAGGCCCGCAGCGGCTGATGGAGGAGCTGGGCGATGACGAGGCCCACCGCATACTCGAACGGTTTGCCGCCGAGCGGCCCGGCATGCCGATGCCGGCGCGGCCGCTCGCAGAGTATGCCGGCGAGCGGCGGCACGTCCTGGTGGACGAGGTCGACGGGGTCGTCGTGCTGACGATCCGCCGGCCGCAGGCGCTCAACGCGCTCGACGACGAGGTCACCGACGAGTTGCTCGACGCCATATGTGAGCATGAGGCCGATCCGGCCGTCGCCGGTTTCGTGATAACCGGCTACGGGAACCGGGCTTTCTGCGCCGGGGCCGACATCGACCGCTTCCCGGCGATGCTCGGGCACGCGGATGTCGCAGCGCAGTACGCCCGCGACTGCTCGCGCCTCCTGGTGCACCTCGATGCCATGACCAAGCCGGTGGTGGCGGCGGTCAACGGGATGGCGCTCGGCGGTGGTCTCGAGTTGGCCCTGCGGTGCCACGGCGTCGTTGCGGTCGACGACGCATGGTTCCGGCTCCCGGAGGTCACGCTCGGTATCGCCCCGGGTATCGGAGCGTTGGTGGTTCCCTACCGGCGTTGGAGCAAGGCCGGCGCCACCTTCCATGAGATGCTGCGATTGGGCAAGAGAGTCACTGCCGCCGAGGCGGTGGAGCTGGGGTTCGTCGACGAGCTGGTATCCGGTATCGGGTCGTTGACGGCGGCGGCGGTCGCACGAGTGCACGCACTCGCCGGCCGCGTTCCGTCCGTACCGGATGGACCGGTCGCCATCCCGCCGTTTGCGGAGCTCGAATCTGCGACTCTCGATGAGATGGGCGTGAGCCGCGAGGTCATCGATATCATTGAGCAAGCGATCCGCGAGGCGGCGGCCGCGGCGACGCTCGACGAGGCCCTCGAAGTTGGCTACCGAGCATTCGGGGCCACGGCGTGCACCGGCGCCGCCCGCGAGGGAATCACCGCATTTGTGTCGGGTGCGAAAGGTTGAGCCAATGACTCTCGAGAAGTCCTTCATCCCCTACGGCGGCTACTGGTCGACGCCGTTCTGTCGCTGGCAGGGCAGCCTCGGCGACGCTCACTCGATCAAGCTGGCCGGTCGCGTCGGCAAGGCGTTTCTCGACGCGAAGCAGATTCCGCCGGAGTCGTTCGACGGGGTCGCGCTGGGGATCACGGTGACGCAGGCATTCGCTTTCTATGGAGCGCCCTGGTTGGCGGGCATGATCGGAGCCGAGGGCGTTACGGGCCCCACCGTCTCGCAAGCTTGTGCCACTTCGGTGCGCGTGCTGGCCGGCGCCGCGCTCGAGGTGGAGACGGGCCAGCGGGATTGCATTCTCACGGTCGGGTGCGACCGTACGAGCAACGGACCCCACGTCTACTACCCCGATCCCGGCGGCCCCGGGGGGCAGGGCACGTTTGAGGATCCGGTGCTCGGGAACATGAACAAGGACCCTTATGCCGGCTCGGCCATGGTGCAGACGGCCGAGAACCTGGCCGCCGCAGCCGGCATCACCCGCGAGGAGCAGGAGTCCGTAGCGCTCGAGCGGTACGAGCAGTACACAAAGGCCCTCGCCGCCGACCGGGCATTCCAGAAGAAGTACATGGTCCCGGTCGAGCTGATGCGCCGCGGCAAAGTAGTCGGAGTCGTCGAGGCCGATGAGGGCGTTCACGAGATGACCGCCGAGGGCTTGGCGCGGCTGCGGCCCGTTGTCGAAAACGGGACGATCACCTTCGGCACGCAGACGCATCCGGCGGATGGGAACGCGGGAATCATCGTCACTTCGCAGGAGAAGGCCGCCGAGCTGGCGAGCGGGCCCGCCTCCATTCGGATCCTGTCCTACGGTGAGGCCCGGGTCGAAAAGGCATTCATGCCCAAGGCCGTTGTTCCCGCCGCCCGTGACGCCCTGCAGCGGGCCGGACTCGACGCCGGCCAGATGGCGGCGATCAAGACCCACAACCCGTTTGCGGTATCGGACGTCTACTTCTGCCGCGAGCTGGATATCGCGGCCGAGGCCGTCAACAACTACGGGTCGACGTTGATCTGGGGTCATCCCCAGGCCCCGATGGGGATGCGGGCCATAATCGAGCTGATCGAGGAGCTCGTCATCCGCGGCGGCGGTTACGGCCTCTTCTCCGGCTGCGCCGGCGGGGACTCGGCGATGTCCCTCGTCCTGGAAGTGGCCTAGCGTCGGGCGAGAGCCTGCCGGCCCCTATTCAGGGTGGCCTACCGAGTGATCGATATTGCCTCCGGTTCCCGGACGCTGCGGGGTGCGCGAGACCTGCCGCGTTCCCACGCCGATCACAATAGATACGCCGCGACAACACTCCGATCACGAAACAGCGCCTATCGGGCATTCACGAGGGAGTGGGCCCGCACGTCGAGGATTGGCGTCTTCTCTATGCCCTTGTGACGTATCACAGATCGTGATACGTTGCGGTGCATGGCTCGAGCGATCTCAGTTCGACTCGACGACGAAGCACTCCGGGCCCTCACCGAGCTCGAGGCAACCGGCATGACGCGCTCCGAAGCAATCCGCGCCGCACTCGTGGAAGCGGCATCGCGGCTTCACGACAAGCAGGCGCTCGCCGCCGAGGTTGCGGCACTCGAAGCCGACGAAGACGACCGGGCTGAGATGCTGGCGGTGGCCGAACTCATGGAGAGCCTTCGTGCGCCGGGGTGACATCTTTGCCCTGCGACTTCCCAAAGGTGTGGGCCACGAGCAAGGCGGGCGTCGCTACGGCGTGGTTGTGCAATCCGATGCTTTCCTCCCGAGGTCGGTTGTGCTGGTGGCGCCAACGTCGACCAGTGCCAAACCGGCATCGTTCCGGCCGGAGGTCGAGATTGATGGCACGGCGACTTGCGTTCTCGTCGAGCATGTCGGTGCAGTCGATGTCCGGCGCCTCGGCGACCTCGCTGGTCATCTCACCCCTGAGGAACAGTGGGGCATCGACGCGGCATTGCTCACCGTTCTCGGACTCAGCTGAGCAGCGCCGATCACGCGCTATGCGCCATAGCGAGCGCGACCAGGAACCGAGCCGATCGGCACGTCGCGCACGGGGTTGTCCGGAACCCCTTCCCTCCACTCGCGCGACCAGGTATGCTGGCATACCATGAAGCGAACCACGGTCAAGCTGCCCGATGAACTCGACGCCAAGCTCCGCCACGAGGCTGAACGGCGTGGAATCACCGTCTCTGAGCTGACCCGCGAGGCAATCGAGGATCACCTCGGCGGTCGCGGCCGTCGTCTTGGCGCTGCCGGCGCCGGCCGCAGCGGACGCGACGACATCTCCGAGCGGATCGAGGAGATCCTCGCAGCCGAGGTGACGCGATAACCCTCCTCGTCGACGCAGGGCCGCTGTATGCCTACGTCGACGCCGACGACCGCCACCACGCCGAATCGCTCGAGCTACTGCTGCACCATCCCGGTCCATTGATCGTTCCCGTGCTCGTGATCTCCGAGGTCGCCTACCTCATCGGAACACGGCTTGGCGTCGACGCCGAAGTCCGCTTCCTGGGTGACCTCGCCGCGGGTGAGTTCGCCATCGAGGCAGTCATGGCAAGTGACTGGCTCCGCATCGCCGAACTCGTCAGTCGGTATCGGGACCTGCCGCTGGGGACCGTCGACGGTTCAGTCGTAGCAGCCGCCGAACGGCTCCGAATCACCAGCATCGCTACGCTCGACCGTCGGCACTTCTCCATCGTTCGCCCCACCCACACCGACGCATTCGAACTCGTACCTTGAGATCTGCAACCACGCCGATCACCAGATCCCGGACAGGAACGCTCACCTCGCCAGATAGCGCCGAGCGCCGGATCACCGTTCGCCTACCTCTTCCAGCGCGAGACCGCAACTGATCGTGCGCGGTCACGCCCCTCATACGAAATCGCGCCGAGCGGCACGAATTCGTGTCCGTCGATTCGTCGAGGCGCCGGTGCAGCTGAGGCGACAATCACCCGGATTCCCTTGACATGCCAACGGGTATGCTCTACTTTACTAGTTACCGACCGGTCAGTCGGTCGGTAACGTTGAAACGCAGATGAAACCGGAGAAGCGAGTTGAAGGCACAGACCAAGCTTCGCAACCAGCCCGAAGCCACCGCGGCCCGGATCATCGCCGCCGCCAGGAGCCTCTTCGTCTCGAGCAACTACGCCGACGTCACCACCGACATGATCGCCCGGGCGGCCGACGTCACCAAAGGCGGGTTGTACCACCACTTCGCGAGCAAGGAACAGCTCTACGTTTCCATGATGCTCGCCGACCTCGATTCGAAACGCCGCCTCTTCGAGCAGGCCACCGCCATGTCGGCCAGCTGCCGGGAGCGCCTCGCCCGGCTGACCAGGGACTTCCTGGAGCTTCCCGACGAGGATCGAGAGCTGACTCGCCTCGTCCGGCGCGATATCAACACGTTCAGCGGCGTAGAGCGTGACCAACTCGTGAGGGCCTATCAGGTGGCTCTACCCGAGCAGGTCGAGGCCATCGTCGCCGACGGAATCAAGGACGGAGAGCTGGCCCTGGGAGATGCCCGGATCCTGTCGTGGTCGTTTATAGCCCTGGTGGAAGTCGTGATCGGCAGATATGCCGATCAGGTCTTCGGGTCCACCACGGCCCGACTCGATCACGTCCTGGATCTGTTCTTCCATGGAGCCGCCGCCAAGCCAACGGGAGGGACGGAATGACACTCACGGCTAACAAGGTCTTCGAGGAGTGGCGCGGCAAGTCGCTCGAAGATGCCCTGCTGGAGTGCCGCGACCAGGTCGAAGCAGCCGACTTCGAAACCGTGCAGCGTTGGCGTGATGCCGGCGGCAAGGTGGCCGGGCACTTCCAGGTGTACTTCCCGGAGGAGATCGTCCACGCCGCCGGAATGCTCTCCTTCAAAGTGCGGGGGGCTCCCGTCGAGCCCAACAAGGCGGATTCCCACTTCGGGTCGTATCTCTGCTCGATCCTCAAATCGTCACTCGAGCTGGCGCTGAGCGACATCGTCCAGTTGGACATGTTTGTGTCCCATCCGATCTGTGACGCCGCCCGCAATCTCGCTGCCATTTGGGGTCGCAACTTCGACTACCCGTGTCAGATCCTCTACCTGCCGCAGAATCCGAACTCGGCCGGGAGCATCGAGTATCTGCGCAACGAGTACGACCGGATGCGGCGGCTGGCCGAGGAGGTGACCGGCCGCGAGATCACCGACGACGATCTCCGCGACTCGATCGAGGTCTTCAACGAGAACCGCCGGCTGCTCCGCGAGCTCTACGACATCAAGCGCGACACCCCGTGGCTCATCGCCGCCGAGGACGCCTACGCCCTGGTGTCGATGGCGGGGATGATCCCGCGCGAAGAGCACAACGAGATGCTGGCGACCCTGCTCCCACAGATCCGGGAACGGACTGCCAAGGCGGAAGACCGGGTTCGGATCGTGTTCGAAGGCGGGTTCTGTGAGCAGCCGCCGTTCGACCTGGTTCGCATGTTGGGCCGCACCTCGTACGTGGTCGACGACGATTTCCACATCGGGATGCGCTGGATAACTGAGGACGTGCCTACCGGGGGGGACCCGCTCCACAACCTGGCCCATGCCTATACCGAGCACTCGTCCTACAGCCCGGTGCAGCACGATCTGCGCAAGCCCAAGGAGAAGATGCTGCTCGAGCGGATCCGCGGCGCCAAGGCCGATGCCGCCATCGTCGCCGCCGCCAAGATGTGCGAGCCCGGCCTCGAGGAGCAAGTCGCTTACACGCACGCCCTCGACGATGCGGAAATCGCGTACTTCGTCAGCGAGTTCGAGGAAAACGAGACTTCGTTCGACCAGCTCGAAATGCAGGTTGAAACGTTCATCGAGAACCTGCTCTTCGCGTGAGCTCAGGAAGGTTGACATGACAACGCAAAGCACACAGGAACTGGTCGGAAGGGGTAACCGCGAAGGCGCCGCCCTGTTCCGGGATTGGTTCGCAGAACTCGACGCCACGGCCCGCAACGGTGGCCAATCGGCGTACGTATTCGTCATGGGAAGCATCAACGAGATTCTGAAGACGTTCGATCTGCCCGTCGTCTTCCCCGAGATCAACTCGCTACAGACTGCGGTCCGCCGGGTCGCCCACGAGTACCTCGAGGAGGCTGAGGACTACGGCTATTCGCCGGACATCTGCGGCTACGTCAAGGCCGATGTCGGCATGCAGCTGCGCGGCGGCGAGCACCCGATGGGGCAGATTCCGGTGCCCAGCATGTCGGTGCTCACCAACGCCTGCAACACCTACATCAAATGGGCTGAGATCTGGGAGCGGATGTACGACACGCCGACGTTCACCATCGACATTCCCGGCACCCGCCAATCCGGCACCCAGACCTGGCAGGGCGACTCCGACTTCGAAGCCGACCGCAAGTACGTCGAGACCCAGCTCCGTGAGCTGATCACGCTGTGCGAGGAGGTCACGGGCAAGAAGTTCGACATCGACAAGTTCCGCCAGGTTCTCACCTACGCCAACACGATGAGCCGCTGCTGGAAGCGAGTCCTCGAGCTCAACGCCTCCAAGCCTTCCCTCTTCAACGCCCTCACCGACGGCACGATATTCCTCGGCGTGGCCAACGGTTTCCGGGGCACGCAGGAAGGCGCCGAGTACTTCGAGCGCCTCGCCGAGGAGATGGAATACAAGGCGGCCAACGGGATCGGCCAGGCCATCGAGGAGCAGTACCGGCTGCTGTTCGTCGGGGTTCCCTGCTATCCGATCTTCCGGCGCTTCAATGAGCTGTTCACCGACTGGGGCGGCAGCTTCGTCAACTCGACCTACCTGTGGTTCGCCTCGGGCGGCACCAACCGTGGCTTCGAGTACGACCTGGCCGACCCGGTGGCAAGCCTGGCCGAGGGGGTGCTCATCAGCGTGCGCGATGCGATGGACTCGATGTTCCATCAGAGCGAAGTGCTCGCCGACATGGCCCGCGACTTCGACGTCGACGGCGTCATCTACCATCCCATCAAGAGCTGCCGCACCGTGTCCACGGGTCTCGCCGACGGGCGGCGCCACCTGACCGAAGAGACCGGCATCCCCAGCCTGTTCATCGAGTCCGACATGATGGACCGCCGGGTGGTATCCGAAGCCCAAATGAAGAATCGAATTGATGCCTTCTTTGAAGGTCTGGCATCTCGCCGGCTCGCGGCCGGCGTACAAGGATGAGGTGATCGAATGTCATATGCAGCAGGAGTGGACGTCGGGTCCACCCAGACCAAGGCCGTCATCATCGATGAAGATCGCAGGATCGTCGGACGGTCACTGATCGACACCGGGGCCAACGTCGTCAAGGCCGCCGAGTCTTCGTACCTGGCCGCGCTCAGGCAGGGCCACATCGACGAGGAAGAGGTCGAGTACATCGTCGGCACCGGCTATGGACGCTACCGGGTGACCTTCGGCAACACCCAGGTGACCGAGATCAGCTGTCACGGCCGCGGTGCCGTGCACCTGTTCCCCAATACGAAGACGGTCGTCGACATGGGCGGCCAGGACACCAAGGCGATTGCCGTCAGCCCGGAAGGCGAGATCAACGACTTCTGCATGAACGATAAGTGTGCCGCCGGCACGGGTCGCTTTCTCGGGGCGGCGGCTGCGGCCCTCGACATCCCGATCGATGAACTGGGGCCCGTCTCTCTGCAAAGCACCAAGCCCATCAAGATCAGCACAACGTGCACGGTGTTTGCCGAATCCGAGGTGTTGGCCTGGCTCGGCAAAGGCAAGAAGATCGAGGACATCCTGTGGGGCGTCCACCAGTCGATCGCGTCCCGTTCGGCGGGACTGATGCGTCGCGTCGGCATCCATGACGAGATCACGTTCACCGGTGGGGTCTCTCGCAATCTGGGCATGGTGAAGGCTCTCGAAGAGCGCCTCGGCAAGAAGCTGAACATCAGCGAAGAGTGCCACTACATGGGGGCGCTCGGAGCTGCCCTGTTCGCGCACGATCACGTAATGACCGGCCGCGCTCCGGCATCTAGCGCCATGGAGGTGACGTCATGACAATCACCGCCGGCATCGACGTCGGATCCACCTACACCAAGTCGATCATCCTCTCGGGAGAGGGCGAGATCCTCGGCAAGGCCTCGGGCCCCACCGGGTTCAAGCTCACCGAGATCGCCCGCAAGATCTATGACGCCGCCCGTGAAGACGCCGGCCTGTCCGAAGCGGACGTTGCCTACGTGATCGCCACCGGCGGCGGCCGTCACCAGGTCGATTTCAAGGATCTCCATGTGACCGACCTCACCGCCAGCGCCCGCGGGGCGGCATACTTCTTCCCGGGCACTCGCACGATCCTCGACGTGGGCGGCCAGACGATGAAGGCGAGCCGGATCGATGAGAAGGCCAATGTCGTCTCGTTCCGCCTGAACGACAAGTGCGCCGCCGGCACCGGCGCGTTTCTCGAGAAGACGGCGCGCTACATGGGCTACGAGATTGAAGAGATCAGCGCCCTGATGACGACGTCGAAGGAGCCGGTGCCGATCTCAGGCGTGTGCGCGGTGTTCGCCGAGTCTGAGGTGATCAACCACCTCTCGCTCGGGACGCCGCCCGCAGACATCATGCAGGGCGCAATTGAGTCGCTCACAGGCCGCTCCGTACAGCTGATGAAGCGGGTCCGAGCCGAGCCCGAGTACACCCTCATCGGAGGCATCCTCCGCTTCGAGACG
Source organism: Acidimicrobiia bacterium (assembly GCA_041608315.1). Classification (GTDB taxonomy): domain Bacteria; phylum Actinomycetota; class Acidimicrobiia; order Spongiisociales; family UBA5794; genus JAHEJX01. Next base: position 35,634 of record JBFISZ010000003.1, read on the forward strand.
ATGGGCAAGACGGTAAGCGACCTCCTCGAGGCAGAGGTGAACATCCCAGAGCCCGACATGGTCCAGTTCATTGCGGCCCTCGGTTGCGCGATCCTCGGCCACCGCCGGCTGGAGAAACTCGCTGCCGGCGAAGGGGTCGCAGCGAAGGCAGTCGCCACGGCATGAGCTCCGACGACGGCGTGATCATCGGCGACGGGTCGGAGGCCATCTATTGCGCCGGGGGGGTGACGATTCTCCAGGAGCCGCAGCTGGTCGCCGCCGGCTGGGAGCGCCGCACTGTCACCGATCCCAACCGGATCGACGAGCTGGAGGAGATGTACGCCAGCCTCGGCTTCGAGACGTGCACCACCGAGATGGACCCGGACAGCTTCGGCGAGGCGTGCAACACCTGCGCCGTCACCGCCTGCGACACGTACCTGGCGTTGTTCACCCGCAAGCAGGCCGGGAACACCTCCGCCGTTCCTTAGGCGGGGAGCCAGGCGACGAGTCCGCCGCCCGGCCGCCCTTCGTCACGACGGGCCGTTGGGTACGACCACGTTGCCTGCCTCGAGGTCCACGGCGTTGGCGACCGCTTCTCGCGCCATCGACGACGCCGGGATGACCGTGTCGTCTTTGTCGCGGACCTCGATCCAGAATCGGTCGATGCCGTCGCCGGGTTCGTTGCGGTCTTCGACGTACACGATGAAATCGTGGTTGCCTTCCGGATCGGGCATCGTCGGGTCGAGGTAGGTCGACTTGCCGCTGAAGCTGGCCCATCCGAATCCGTCCGATTCGCCCAGCGCCAGCCCGTAGAGGGCGTTGGACTTGACCCGGTAGGTCGAGCCGTCGGCGACGTGCCGGATGAGAAGCAGGCTGCCCTTCACCTTCTGGCCCTTCTTGTTGTACTCCATCGTGTAGCCGAAGTTGACGACTTCGTCGGTGTTCGGCCACAGGAAGCTCCCGCCACCCGTGCTGTAGCCGAGGCTCGGGTCGTACACGACCACGACGTCTTCGGCGAACCCTTCGTAGAAGCCACCGTCGACCGTCACCGCCACCGTGTAGGTGTTGACCGCCACCTCGTCGAAGGTGCAGGTGACGGTGAGCTCTCGGTCGTAGCCGTCGCCGTCGCGGCGCCGTTCGCATTCTTCGGTCGGACCCGCGCTGCCGCCAGGTCCCACCGGGACGAGATGCATTGCCACCTCGGCGAGGTCGACGTCTCCGGGCCACGCAGCCCCGAGGGCGTTGTCGGGCTCTGTCTCGGTGACCCGCACCATCAGCTCGAAAGTGCCGCTGTCCCCGCCGGCCGTCGCGAC
>JBFISZ010000004.1:0-35427 GCA_041608315.1 Acidimicrobiia bacterium
ATAGGTGGGCCTTCGGGCAGCCTAGAGGCAGACACCTGAATATTGGTAGGACTACAGTCGCAGTGTCAGGTAATTGACGCTTCGACAGGAGACGTACCCGATGAGGGGAGAAGCTGGACATGAAATTGCAGCCTCTTGGACCAATCATCCGCGGCCGCATAGAAGATGAACTCCATGTCACCGGTCCCGTTGCTGAACGAGGGCGTGGCCATGAAGCTGTTGCCACCGAGGGTCATGTGGCCGTCGGGAACGCTGGTTGCGGACGCCGGTAGTGCCAGCGCCACGGCGAGGACGGAGGCGACCATGGCGAATGCCGCCGCGACGATCCGCCATCGCGAACCTCGGGAGCGTTCAAAGAACGTTTCTCGGATCAAACCTGTCGTCCGGTTCAATTTCGTACCCCTTCGATTGTTGAACACTCGTGCGCCCGGTGGTTGAACCGGTCAGCTTGCGCTCGAGACGCCCCATCGCTCCTCAATTCGACGCGGCGGCCGAGGAGGAGTCCATAGCAGTCTGTGTGAGAACACCATGACTCCAATGAGTCATGATCGGGGCTACTGTGAGTGTTCTTGAGCATTTTGTGTTGAATAACTCTGCTCTACCCGAAGTCCGTGGCGTTCACGACGATCGGGGCCATCCGGTGCTCGCGGGCTGCAGCGCCCACCGATGGAGGAGCAGAGATGCTCTCGACTCAGTTGTCCAATGTGGCCGATCCCCGGCGATCGACTCCGCTCGTGCCGCGTCCTCATCCAGCGCGCAGCCGCGACACGTATGGCGGTTTCTAGCGAAATCAGGCTAGCCGGTCAAACCCGGGTTGCAAGCACCGTGCGTGGTCGAGCCTCAACGGGCGGTAACTAGCTCTGACACGTGACCCAGTGTTGGTTCTTGCGCGCCCAACGCGTTCGTCGCTATCATCGTTGTGCTGAGTCACCGCAATCGGGTTTTCTGCCGAGGTTTGTGGCCGATTATGGTTGGCGAGGAGGTAGGTTCCAGGTAGGGGGACCAACCAAGTATCGGGCTAAGGCTGTTGGGCTAGACAGGGGAAAAGGGCGAATGGCTGCCGACGCAACGGGAGCCGAGACCGGCATCGACGTAACCGTTGATGCGGTCCGGGCACCTCACGATCTCGAAGACGTCCGCGGCGACAGCCCAATCTCGGGGCAGACAGCGGCTCCCGAGATCGAGGAGCACACCGCCACGGTGATCGACCTGCGCACCGCAGAACCGGTCATCGAGATCGATCGGCTGAGACCCACCGGCCTGGGGGCGGCCACCACGCTGCAACTCGGCATCAAGCGTGCCATTGACATCGTTCTGGGTGCCGTGGCGCTCGTGCTGATGGCGCCGCTGCTTCTTGCCACCGCCATTGTCATCAAGCTCACCTCCCGAGGGCCGGTGTTCTTCAAGCAGCCGCGGGTTGGCCGCGACGGCGAGGTGTTCAACTTCGTGAAGTTCCGTTCCATGCGCACGACCGCGGTCTACGAGAGGCCTCAGCTCAGGGAGCTCAACGAGAAAGACGGCCCGATCTTCAAGATCCGCAACGACCCGCGCATCACCAAAGTCGGCAGAGTGATTCGCAAGCTGTCGATCGATGAGTTGCCTCAGCTGGCGCATGTGCTTTCGGGCAAGATGTCGCTGGTCGGCCCGCGCCCCCATCTGCCGGAGGAGGTGGCGGCGTACGATCTGCGCGCCTACCGGCGCCTCACCGTGAAGCCGGGGATCACGTGCATCTGGCAAGTCAGTGGCCGGGCGGACCTCAATTTCGACACCTGGATCGATCTCGATCTGGAGTACATCGACACCTGGGACTTCGGCCAGGACTTCAAGATCCTCGTCAAGACCATCCCCGCCGTCCTGTCGGGGAAAGGCGCCTACTGAGGCCTTCTCTCCCGGCACCGCCCGCCGCCGGGGCGAGGCGGTGTACCGGCTCCCTACCACTGGCTGGTAGCTTGACGCGGCTGCCGCCAGAACGGTTTGGAGAAAATGATCAGTAGAGCAATAGTCACCGGCGGCGCCGGTTTCATCGGATCGCACCTCGTCAGCAGGTTGGTCGACGACGGGGCCGAGGTCCTCGTGATCGACGACCTCAGCACGGGCAAGTTGGAGCGTCTCATCGATGCCCGGGCGACGGGCGCGGTGAGCTTCCACCAGATGGACATCCGGGCGGACGAGGTCGTTGACGTTGTCGGGCGCTTCCGCCCCGAGCTCGTTTTCCATCACGCGGCCCAGATCGACCTGCGCAAGTCGGTCGTCGACCCGGTCCTCGACACATCGATCAACGTCGTGGGGACTGTGAACGTTCTGCATGCCGCCGTTCAAGCAGGCGCCGAGCGGTTCGTGTTCGCCTCCTCGGGCGGGGCGACCTATGGCAATGTCGATATCTTCCCGACGCCCGAGACCGTTCCGCGCCTGCCGGAATCACCGTACGGTGTCGCCAAGAAGGTCGCGGACGACTACATGGCTTACTACAGCCGGGCCTTCGATCTCGACTTCATGTCGCTCGGATACTCCAACGTCTACGGCCCCGCTCAGGATCCCCACGGCGAAGCCGGAGTGGTGGCGATCTTCACCAAGAAGCTGCTGGCGCGCCAGGCTCCGACGATCTTCGGAGACGGCACGGCTCGGCGCGACTACGTATACGTGAGCGATGTCGCCGACGCTTGTATCCGGGCCGCCGCAATCGGCGGCAGCAGGTATCTGAACATCGCGACCGGCGTGGAGACCTCGGTCAACGAGCTTTTGGGAATGCTCTGCGATCTGACCGGCTGGCAGGCCGAGCCCGTATACGCCGACGCCAAGCCGGGCGATCTCGATCGTTCGGTGCTCGACGCGGGTGCCGCCAAGGAGCATCTCGGCTGGGAACCGTGGACGTCTCTCGGCGACGGGCTGGCCGCCACGGTCGACTACTTCAGAACGCACGATATCTAGCGTCGCCGGGCCCGGCGGTTTCGCAATCTCCACGCGATGGCCTGGCGGGCCCAGGCGATCAAGTACGCCGGGTTGTTGAACACGTAGCGGCGCCACAGGCGGCGCGGCTCTGAGAGCAGGCGGAACAGCCACTCCAGCCCGGCCCGCTGCATCCACGCTGGAGCCTCGGGTTTCGTGCCGGCGATGAAGTCGAATGCGGCTCCGATCCCGACGAGCGCCACCCCGGGATAGCGGTGTTTGTTGCGCAGCATCCACTTCTCCTGCTTGGGCATGCCAAGGCCGACCCAGACAAAGTCGGGCTTCGTCGCCATGATCTCGGCGGCCACGGCATCCTCTTCAGCGGCGTCGAGCTCACGGAACGGCGGCGATTGGGTGCCGGCGAAGGCGATGCCGTCGTACCGCGCTTCCACAGCTGCCCGAAGCCTGGCGAGCGTCTCTGGGGTCGACCCGTAGAAGTAGTGGCGCCAGCCCTGTTCCAGGCCCGCCTCGAGAGCGGTTGTGGTGACCTTCGCCCCGTGGACGCGTCCCTGATCGGGGTTCCCCATAGTGCGAAGCGCCCAGGCGATGGGCATACCGTCGGGTGTCGAGATGTCCGCTCCATCGAGCGCCAGGCGCAACTTCGGATCGCGCCGCGCCGTCATGACCGCATGGACGTTGGTGATGGTGACGATCGTGGCCCGATCCGGCGGCCGCGCTTGCAGGGCGGCCATCAGGTCATCGAGCGTCAGCACCGAGATGCCGGTGCCGACGACGTCCTGCTTCGGCGGGAACGCCTGGGCGCGCTCAGTCATCGCGATGGGCTTCCCACCAGGAGATGGTGCGCCGCAGTCCCTCTTCGAGCTCGATCTTCGCATCGAAGCCGAACAGCTCGCGGGCGCGTGAGGTTTCGAGCTTGCGTCGCGGTTGTCCGTCCGGTTTGGTCGAGTCCCACCTGATCGCGCCGTCGTAGCCGATCAGCCGACTGATCAGCTCGACGAGGTCTCTGATCGTGATCTCATGGCTGGTGCCGACGTTGACCGGGTCCTGCCCGTCGTAGAGCTCGGTCGCCATGACAATGGCTCTGGCGGCATCGTCGACGTAGAGAAACTCGCGACTGGCCGAGCCGGTGCCCCACGCCACGACCTCCGGATCGCCCTGATCGCGGGCCGTGACGAACTTGCGGACGAGTGCCGGGATCACGTGGCTGCTCTCCGGGTCGAAGTTGTCGCCGGGACCGTACAGGTTCACCGGGAGCAGGTAGATACCGTTGAGCCCGTACTGCTCACGGTACGCCTGGAGCATGACGAGGAGGCTCTTCTTGGCGATGCCATAAGGAGCGTTGGTCTCTTCGGGATAGCCGCTCCACAAGTCGTCTTCGCGAAACGGAACGGTGGCGAACTTCGGGTAGGCGCACACGGTTCCCACCTGGACGACCTTGTCCACGTGATTGGCGCGGGCCTCCTCGATCACGTGGAGGCCCATGGCCATGTTGGCGAAGAAGTAGCGGCCGGGATTGGCGCGGTTGGCGCCTATGCCGCCCACCTCCGCCGCCAGGTGGATGACGATCTCGGGTCGGGCGTCTCGATAGAGGTCGCGTACCGCCTCCTGCTCCGTCAGGTCGTAGTCGGCGCGGCGCGGCACGACGATCTCGCCAACCCGGCGCGCCTCGAGCTCGGTCGTGACCACCCGGCCGAGAAAGCCGGCACCGCCGGTGACGAGGACTCGTTTGCCGCGCAGGTCCGTCACAGGTTCTCGCCCTTGCGCCACTCGATGGCCCGGTGGCCGGCGTCGACGAGCGTTCTCTCCTGTTTGGCAAGCTCGAGGTCGGACTCCAGCATCATGTCGACGAGCTCATCGAACGACACTCTCGGCTTCCAACCGAGTTTGGTGCGGGCCTTCGACGAGTCGCCCTGCAGCAACTGGACCTCGGCGGGCCGGAAGTAACGCTGGTCGACCTCGACGTACTGCTCCCAATCCAATCCCATCTTGGAGAACGCCAGCTCGGCGAACTCGCGCACGGAGTGGCGCTCATCCATCGAGATGACGAAGTCATCCGGCTCGTCCAGTTGCAGCATCAGCCACATCGCCTCGACGTAGTCCCCGGCGAAGCCCCAGTCACGCTCCGCATCGAGGTTGCCGAGGTACAGCTTGCGCTGTAGGTCGAGACTGATCCGGGTGGCCGCCCGCGTGATCTTGCGGGTGACGAACGTCTCGCCACGGCGCGGCGACTCGTGGTTGAAGAGGATCCCGTTGGAGGCATGCATGCCGTAAGACTCACGATGGTTGACCACTTGCCAGAAGGAGAAGACCTTGGCGACGCCGTACGGGCTGCGAGGATGGAACGGCGTCGTCTCCGTCTGCGGGATCTCGGCAGCCGCGCCGTACATCTCCGAGGACGAGGCCTGGTAGAACCGAATCGAGGGATCGACCATACGAATCGCCTCGAGCAGCCGCAGGGTCCCGACTCCCGTCACATCGGCCGTGTAGACCGGGTTGAGAAACGAAACGGCGACGTGAGACTGCGCGCCGAGGTTGTAGACCTCGGAAGGGCGGATCTCGGTCAGGAGCCGCGTCAGGGAGTCGCCGTCGCTGAGGTCACCGTAGTGCAGGAACATGCGGGCGTCCGCCTCATGGGCGTCGAGGTACAGATGGTCGATCCGCCCGGTTCCGAAGGTCGAAGAGCGGCGCACGATGCCGTGGACCTCGTAGCCTTTGTCCAGCAGTAGCTCTGCCAGATATGAGCCGTCTTGTCCGGTTATCCCGGATATCAGCGCTCGGCGTGTCATACGTTGCGTTTCCTTTTTCGAAGAGTCATGCGCGGTTGCCGGCGAATGGTGCAGGTGTCCCGAATCCGGCAAGAGATAGAAGTGTACCCGTGCCGGGTGGAGCCTCCTCCTTTTGTACGGCTGGATTCGCCGCGCGACGGAGAGACGGGGTGGGGACGGTGGCCGTGCGGCTGCTCCCGGGATTTCTGCCCGCGGAGGGGGATCGCTACAGCTCGTCGATGGTCGCCGGCCAGTCGCTCTTGAGGAGGCGGCTGAGCGAACGATCGGCCAGGAGTTTCCCGCCGGTCTGGCAAGTCGGGCAGTAGTTGGTTTCGCGTGACGCGTAGACGATTCGCTGCACCGGCGTCGAGCAGACCGGACACGGGTCTCCGTACTTGCCGTGCACCGCCATGCCGGCGTGGAATGCTGTGACTTTCTCCGGGAAACCGTCTCCCGTCTCGGCGATGCGGATATCCGTCCACCGTGCCATGACATCTCGCGCCGCAGTGAACAGACGCGATACTTCGTCGTCGCTGAGATTGGTGTTCATCTGCAATGGGCTCAAGCGAGCGGCGTGGAGGATCTCGTCGGCGAACGCCCCGCCGATACCTGAGATGAAACGGGCGTCGCTCAGGGCGCGTTTCAACGTGTGTCGCTCCGCCAGGAGGGCGGTGCGGAATTCGTCAATGCTGGCTGCGGCGATCTCGATTCCTCCCGGGTCGAGCGCTTTGAGGGCGGCATCCCCGACTATCACGTGGACCGAGGCACGCCGTTTGGTGCCGGCCTCGGTCAGGATCATCGTCCCGTCGGGGAAGTCGAATGCCGCCAGCCCATACTTCTTGGGCACGGCTTTGCCCGGCGGGTGCCAGTGGAGTCGCCCGGCGACCATCAGATGGATCACCAGATGGAAACTGTCCTGGAGGTGGAAGACGATACGTTTCCCGAGACGAGACAGGGATTCGACCCGTTTGCCGAGCACCGTCTCGACTGGCGGGTCGTACGTCTTGAGTAGGGAGAAGGAGGCAATGCGCACCCCGACGAGCGGCTCGCCCACAACACGGCTCCGCAGCGCGGCGATATATGCCTCGATCTCGGGGAGTTCGGGCATCAGCGGAACAAGTCCTCGCCGGCCGGCCGCACCAGATCGGTGGCGCGGCCCGATGCCGGCTCCCAGTTGACCCCGCGGACGATGGCCGCCGGGATCCCGGCGTTCTTGCCCATGACGAGGTCGGCGGCGCCGGCGATCTCGTCGACCACGGCGACCTCGCTGACCTCGAGCATCCTTCCGTGCATGTCGGTGGTGCCCCGCAAGTCGTTGATCGCGGCCATACCGGCGAGGCCGATGGCAACATCTGTGAGGCCCCGGCGCCACGGGCGGCCAAATGTGTCGGAGATGATCACGGCGAGGGTCGCGCCGCTGAGCGCTTCCAGCCGTCGCTTGATGGTCGCCGCGGACCGGTCCGGTCGCTCGGGGAGCAGGACCAGCCGGTCGCCCGTGATGTTGGAGCGATCCACGCCGGCATTGGCGCAGATGAACCCGTGGTGGGTTTGAGCTATGACGAGATCTCCGCGCCGCCGCACAACCGCGGCCGCCTCGTCGAGGACCGCCCGCCGGTAGTCGGCGTCGGTGAGCGCGGTGGCGACTCTGCCTTCGGCCTTCGAGACGATCTTGTGGGTGACCACGAGTATGTCGCCGTCGGCGATCTTCAGCGGCCCGACCTCGATGGCGTCCCAGAGCAGCTGTGCTACATCGTCGCCGGGCACGACCTCGCCGATCCCCTCGACCGGGAACATCTCTACGGGGCTGGCCAGGATTCCTCCCTCAGTGGAACGCGCCCTGGAATTTACCGATGGCACCGACGCTACCGGGTCGCAGGCCCGGTGACACGATCGAGAATCGCCGTCGCCAGGCGGCCGGCGGCTGCGGCTTGCGCGATCGACGTGTCGGCTTCGATCACAGCGACTCCGAGTTGCGTCAGACTTTCCGTCTCGGCGGAATCGGACCGATCGATGACGATGTGCGTGAGAGCGCCGTCGTATGCCGCCACGATGCCGGAGTTGGTCGGAGGGAGCCCCAAGCCCTGCATGACTTCGACGAGCGGGCCCTTGAAGGCGCGCCCGCCGATCAAGGGCGAGACGGCGACCACGCAACGATGCGCCTGGACCGCCGACCGCAGCTCCTCGATGGCGAGGATCGGCCAGATCGAGAGCGGGGGATTGGAGGGAGCGATGATCACCAGCTCGGCCGCTTGCACTGCCGCCACGGCCCCGGGTGCAGGGCGGGCGGTTGCGGCCCCGCGGAACTCGAGCCCGGCGACCGGGTCTTCATGGCGGCGCAGTACGAAGTAGTCCTGGAAATCGAGGCGCTCTCCGCCGGGCGTCGTGATCTGGGTGCGAATGGGTTGGTCGCTGGCCGGCAGGACGGTGCACCGGATGCCGAGCCGGTCGCATGCCTGTTGGGTGGATTCGGTGAGTGTGGCACCGCGGTCGAGGGCGGTGGCGCGCGCCAGGCAGTGGGCGAGGTCGCGATCGCCGAGTCGAAAGGTCGTGTCGATACCCCAGGCCTCGAGATGTCCCATGACTACGTGGGTGTCTCCGTCGATGCCCCACCCGTGCGGGCCGTTGATTCCCGCGAGCGTGTAGGTGACCGTGTCGAGGTCCGCCGATACGAGGGTTCCGTACATCATCGCGTCGTCGCCGACGTTGACGATGATGGTCAGATGGGACGGCGCGACTACGGCATCGAGACCGCGCGCCATCCGGGCACCGCCGACGCCGCCGGCAAGCAGCACCGTCCGAATATTGCGGTAACTCGCGGACGCCTCCAAAATGCGCTCCTATGTCCTCTCACTCCGCGAGTCCGTCTTCCATCGCGGTTGTTGCCATCCTCGCCGACGGCACCTCCGCGCTGGACCACACGCTAGAAGCCGCCGTCGCCCAGTCGTACGAGCCCGCGGCGGTATACGTAGTCGGCGATAGTGCTGAGGCGAGCGCCGCCGCCTTGGGCGTGCCTTGGGAGAGATCGATCCAAGCACTGCTGGGCAACCTGGAGCCGGTCATCACTCACGTGTGGCTGCTGGCGGCGGGCGCCGTGCCCCGTCCCGACGCGCTGTACGCCCTGGTCTTCGAATCCGAGCGGGTCGGAGCAGGCGTGGCCGGGTCGAAATTGCTCGAGCTGAAGAACCCGGACCGCCTGGTGTCGGTCGGGATGGCCACGGACGTGTTCGACGTGCCCTATCTGGGGCTGGATGAAGATGAGCTCGATGCCGGCCAGTACGACGTGGTGCGCGACGTCGCCGCGGTCGCCGGATCTTCCGTCCTCGTCAGGCGGGATCTCGCCAAGGGGCTCGGAGGCCCCGACTCCTTGATGCCCCCGGGAGCAGCCGCCATCGACCTCTCACAGCGGGGCCGGGTGCTGGGAGCCCGAGTTGTCGTGGTGCCCAGCTCCGAGGTCGGTCTCCCGGAGCGGCCCGAATCGCCGCTGTGGCGCGAGGAGGCGGGCCGGATCCGTTCCATGATCAAGGTCTATAGCCCGGTCACTTTGCTCTGGGCGCTGCCGCTGCGATTCTTGATCGGCTTGCTCGAGGCGGTGGCGGCGCCCTTTGTGGGTCGATGGACGCTGCTCGTGTGGCTACGTTCCTGGTTGTGGAACCTGGTCCGGCTTCCCTCGACGATGCGAGCCCGCGCCGTTCTGCAAGCCAACGCCCATGCCGGTGATGCGGAGTTGTTTCGCTATCAATTGCGCGGCTCGGCTTCGCTGAAGACGCTGTGGACGGAGCTCGTCGAGGCGGCCCGGGCTCGCTTTCCGACCGAGGAACGCAGCGGGCTGGCGGCGTGGGCTCGCGAGATTCGCCGCCCGGCATTTGGCGTCGGAGTGGCGGCCCTTATCTACTCGTTGACGGCCACCCGCGGCTTGTGGTCGGGATTTCCGGCGAGCGGGTTCAGTCTGCCGCTGCCCACTCGCGGCGCCGACGCGGTGGCCGCCTACGCGGGTGGTTGGAATCCTGCCGGGTTCGGCAGCGTCGAGCAGCTGCCGCCGTTCCTGGGCGTGGCGGGGGTGTGGCAGCAGTTGCTGTTCGATCGGGCCGATCTCGCTTCGGGGTCGCTGGTCCTGCTGGCCTTCCTCGGCGGCATCTGGGGGACCAGCCGGTTGCTCCGAACCTGGTCGGTCGAATCGGTGCCGGGCATCCTGGCCGGGATGGCCTTGATGGCGGGGCCGGCGGCGAGGTCCTTGGCCGGAAACGGCCACGTGGCCGGTCTCGTCGGGCTGGCGCTGGTGCCGTGGGTGATGCGAGTGGCCGTTGCTCCCTGGCCGCCCACGTGGCTACAGAGGATTGCTCGCGTTCTCGGCGCCGGGTGGGCGACCGGGCTCCTGGCGAACATCAGCCCGGAACTGCTGCTGCTGCCGGCGGGAGCCCTCGTGATCCGCGCAGTCGTCGAGAGCGGCGACAAGCGAGCTTGGCTGGCACCGCTGCTGGCACTTGCCGGTGCCCTCATCGCCATTCCACTGCTGAGGCCGTGGGTGTCGGCAGTCGATCTCGCCGCGTACCTGGCGGCCGGGGACGCGTTCTGGGCCCCGGGGACCGTATTGCTCGTGGCGACGCTCGGAGCGGCCGCCGCGGCCATTGTGGCGGCACCCGACGGCCTGTGGCGCGTCGGGCTGTGGGGGGCGCTGATGGGCGCCGGCGGCGGGGGCCTGGCCCGTTCGGCCTGGCAGGGTGGCGGCAGACATGTCGAGATCCTGGGGCTGGTCGCCGTCGCCCTGGGAACCGCGCTCGTCGTGGGAGCCGCGTTCGAGGCGCTGCGCCGGATCGAGGCGGTATCCGGGCTGAGGCGGGCCGTCGTGGCCTTCGGAGCGCTCGCGGCCGCCGTGGTCGTGGTGAGCACTCTCCTGGTGCTGGCGCCCGGACGGGGCGGGCTCCCGGCAGACGAACTGTCCGGCGTACTTCGGTTCACCGGTGTTTCGACCGACGACACTTCGACGGCTCGCGTCCTGATGATTGGCCCGCCGGAGTCTCTGCCGGGAACGTCGCGTCGCGTGCGGGGTGCTGCCTACCGAGTCATCTCGGCGCCGCAGCCGCAGCTATGGGAGGTGCAACTCCCGGAGGCCGGGCCGGCCGATGCCGCCCTCGAGGCGGTTCTCGAAGGTGTGATCGCCGGTGAGGCATTCCGCGCCGGCGAGCAGTTGGCGGACTTTGGCATCCGCTGGATTCTGGCAATGGACGACACCCCGCTCAGCGCCAGCTTCGTCGGGCAACTCGATCTGGTGCCCCTCGACGGGCTGCGGCGCCCTGCGTTTCTGGTCGATTCCGACGAGGCGGTGCGCGCCCTGGCGGCCGATGGCGCGCCGTGGCGGTGGCGCGGCACCGCATACGAGGGCCCGCCGACCCCGGAGGTGCTCGTGCGCGAGAGGGCGCATCCCAGGTGGGGAACGGACAACGACCCGGACGACTGGGCGATGACTCTCGACGGATCCTCGGGGCTGATCGAGTTCGCGCCGGGACCCGGCCGCGACGCGGGGCGCCGTGCTCTTTGGGGTGGGCTCGGTCTTGCCGCGGCTTCGGCGATACTGAGGAGGCGGTGGTGAGGAGAACGACCTGGGGCCGTATCGCGGGGGCCGGGGCGGTGCTGGCGGGCGTGTTGCTGGCAGCGAGCCTTCCCAAACCGCCGGCCGAAGCCGGACCCGAGTTCGCCGCGCCAATCCAACCGGTGGTGGAGACTTCGGCGTTGGCGAGCCTGTGGCATTGCCCCTGGATCAACTCGGGGTCGACTCGCTCCTCGTTCTTGGCCGTGGCGGCGATTCCCGACGTGGAGGTCGATTTCACGCATCCTGATCCGAGGGTCGGCGAGCCGGCAGATCTCGGATCGCTGTCCGTCGCCGGTCCCGGCGCGGCCGCTCTCGACGTCGCCGAGATCGTCAACCGCGGCGACGCTCCCGGGTTCGTCGAGTTCTCCGACGGCCCGGCAACGGCGACGGCCGTCGTGGCGGGCCTGACCGCGCTCAGCGGAGATCGGTGCATCGGATCGATCCCCAAGCTATGGCACCTTCCCGGGCTGACCACCCGGGATGGCTATGACCTCGTGCTGCGCCTGTTCAACCCAATCCCGGACAATGCCAAGGTCGGGGTGCAGGCTTCGAGTGAGCTCGGTAGCGAGGCGCTGCCCGCCCTGCAGTCGGTCGACATCGTCGGGAGAACCTGGGTCGATATCGATCTGGCAGAGGCGATTCCATTCCTCGACAACCTGGCCATCACGGTGAGTGCCGAAGAGGGCACCGTCATCCCCGTCGTGATTCAGGGTCGCGAGAGAGATGAGGCCAGTTGGCCTGCGACCGGACTGTCGACGGTGTGGGAGTTTCCGACGGCGACGCTCGCCGGCCTCGCACCGCGGCTCGCTGTGTGGAACCCGAACGCGTTCCCGGTCGATGTCGACGTGGACTTCTATACACAGAACTCGAACCTGCAGTCGGTGTTCACCGGGACGATCGAGGCGGGCCGGCCGCTGGTATTCCCGCTGGCCGATCAGACAAGCCGAGCCGTGGGAGTTCGCGTGCGGGCGACCGGCGCCGTCGCCGCCGCCGTCGTCGCAGAGGACGTCGCGGAGCTGACGGCAGGCCAGGACGATGCCGATGAGGCAACGGCCGGCTCCCGGATCGCGGCGACCGTCGGGGCTCCGAATCCAGCGCGGAGCTGGCTGCTGCCGGGCGCGGGAGCCGCCGTCGGCGGCCAGTCCTCGATCTGGGTGCTCAATACGTCCTCACAGTCAGTCACCGTCACGATCCAGCCGCTCGGGTCGGGCCAGCTGGCGCCCGACAAGGTCCGGCTCGACCCTGAGACCTTTCGCCGGATTCGGCTGAGCTCCAGCCGCCGTGTCGGGGGCTATCGGGTGGACGCGGCCGTCCCGATCACCGCTTCGTGGAGTCTGCAGACCCGTGAGGCCGTGGCGCTGTTCGCCGGCGTCGCGATAGGGGATTGATCCGACGTGGACGAGGTTGCAGTGCGGCTGGTTGTCGTGTTTGCGGTCGTGGCGGGGGCGCTCGGGCTGTCGCGCTTGAGCCGGCCGTGGCAGGATTCGGCTCACCCGCCATTGCGGATTCCCCCGGACGAATTGCCTGCCGGCGTCGTCCTGTTCACGTCGACGGATTGTGACCAGTGCGCGACCGCCCGTGGTGTCCTGCAGCGCGCCGGTATCGCATATCGCGAGGTCACCTGGGAGATCGAGGCGGATCGGTTCGCCCGGTACGGCGTCCAGGGCGTTCCTCTGGTGGCGCGACTCGACGCGTCCGGTAGGCAGTCTCACCTGGCCGCCGGGGTGCCCACCAGACGAACTCTGCGGGCGATCCGGTCTTGACGGGCTGATCGACGTTGATACTTGGTCGGCCTCGCCGCGACGCCTAGCGTTGATCCTCCATGAGATGCTGCCGTTGTTCCCAGCCCGCCGTCGCCTGGATGGTCTTCGAGTACTCGTCGGCCCGGATCGAGCTGCATGAGCTGGCGCCCGACGCCGACGGATTCGGCGGTTATGCGATGTGTGAGAAGCACGCCGCAGCCGTGAGCGCCCCCGTCGGTTGGACGCTCACGGAGGCGCGCCCGGCAACGATGACTCTGTTTCCCGACAACAGCCTCGGGTCGGTTCCTGTCCCGGCAGCCGCGCCGGTCCCCGACAGTGATGTCGCATAGTGTCGATTGATCGCGAAGTCATCGAGGCGGTTCGCGACATGGACGAGCACCAGCTGCGCCGGCTCGTCATTCTGGCCAAAGCGCGCCTGGACGGCAGGGGGGTGTCCTTTCCCGACGCTTCCCCCGATATCAAACTCCGTCAGCAGAGCGTCAAGTGCGGCAAGGCCACGTGCACCCGGTGCCCGCACGGGCCGTACTGGTACGCATACTGGTGGGTGGACGGCAAGCGAAAGTCACAATACCTCGGCAAGCTGGAAGACCTTCCAGAAGTTGCTAGGGGTTAGTTGGTTCCAAGTTCGCTTTTCGCGTATTACCATCTGCTGATGGCCAGAAGAAACCAGACGACGTCTGAGCTCGAGTGCAAGAGCTGCGGATCCGACGCGGTGATCGAGATCGACCTGACGTTGCCCGACGGCACTGAGGTGACTTTCAACTCGTGTCACAAGTGCGAAGCCCGGTGGTGGAAGCAGGACGGCAGAAAACTCGACCTCGACGTTGTGCTCGACCTGGCGAGCAAGCCGCGGAACTGATTCCGACGGGGACAAGCTCGGAGCCGAGCTAGCCTCCGATTGATGTCGACCCCCACTGAGCACGCGCCCCATCCCTCTCGCAGAT
Source organism: Acidimicrobiia bacterium (assembly GCA_041608315.1). Classification (GTDB taxonomy): domain Bacteria; phylum Actinomycetota; class Acidimicrobiia; order Spongiisociales; family UBA5794; genus JAHEJX01. The sequence continues at coordinate 13,967 of JBFISZ010000004.1, forward strand.
CGTGGCGGGACCGATTGCGCGACCCCCGTGTCATCGCGCTGATCGGCGTCGGGCTGCCGACTTTGCTCATCACCTTGATCATGGCCGGCTTCATCGGCCAGGTGCAGCACACCCAGTCCTTCCCGTACTTCAGCATCGACATAACGTGGCCGTCGCTGCTCGTGGCCAACACCCCCACCGGCGGCGACATGGGGGCTCATGTCCTTCTACCGGCGATTCTGCGCGACGACCTGTTGCCTGCGGGGCGGCTCATCGGCTGGAGCAATGATTGGTACGCCGGGTTCCCGGCGCTGTACTTCTACTTCCCGCTCCCGGCGCTATTCACCGTGTTGCTGGATGTGCTGCTGCCCTACGGGGTGGCGTTCAAGATCACGGCTTCGCTCGGCGTCATGGCGCTCCCGCTCGGCGTCTACATCTTGGCGCGGGGCATCGGCTACTCCCGCCTAGTGGCGACGATAACCGCGGCGACCGGATCCATGTACGTGTTCATGGAGAGCTTCAGCATCTTCGGCGGGAACATCAAGTCGACCATGGCCGGGGAGTTCTCTTTCGCCTGGTCGCTGAGCCTGTCCCTGATGTACTTCGGGGTGGTGTTACGCGACACCCGCAACGGCGGGAAGGTCACACCGACGGCCGGAGTGCTCCTGGCTGCCACCGCCTTGAGCCACATAGTCACAACGATCGTCGTGGTCTTCGTGTCGCTTCCTCTGCTGCTGCGCCGGCGAGGCTGGAAAGTACTCCTGTCCTCGTGGTCCCTCGGGTTGGGCCTGGCGGCGATATGGGCGCTGCCCTTTGCCCTCAGCTTCTTCCAAAACCTGACAACAGACATGAGGTGGAACCCGGTGACCGGGCTGGTCGGAGGCACACCGTTCGCCGGGACCACCGCCACGCCGCTACCCAACGAGTTCATCCCCATCTTCGTTCTCGCCATAATCGGCGCCGGTTGGAGCCTGGCCCGGCGCGACCGGGTGGCAGTGCCGCTCGTGATGACCGCGGCCCCGTTCGTGGGCTATTGGCTTCTGCAGTTGGATGGCGTCGGCTTCACCATGGTCTACAACGCCAGGCTGCTGCCCTATTGGTACCTGGGCTGCTACGTCTTCGCCGGCATCGGCATCGGCCTGGGCATCGCCACGCTGGCGCGCTGGGTGCCGCAGCGCTCCCAGAACCTCATCGTGGCGACCGGGCTCGTCCTGGTGATTCTGCTCGGGATAACGGTTGCCGGCATCCATGACGTTCCCGGTTGGGTGCGCTGGAATTACAGCGGCTACGAGGGGAAGGAGTCCTTCGACGAGTACCGATCTCTGATGACCGAGATCGATGCGCTCCCGGCCGGCCGGGTCATGTGGGAGGCCAATAACGAACTGGGCCGTTACGGCACCCCCATGGCGCTGATGCTCTTTCCATACTGGTCGGATGATCACCCGTCCATGGAGGGCCTGCTCTTCGAGTCGTCCCTGACGACGCCGTTCCACTTCCTCAACGCCTCGGAGGTGAGCCGTTCGCCCTCCAACCCGGTGCGCGAGCTCAACTACCGGTCCATGGACTTCCTGCGGGCGATCGAGCATCTGGCGCTCTACGACGTGAGCTACTACGTCGCATGGACCCAGGAGGCAAAAGACGCCGCCACCGACTATGGACTGAATCTGATTTCGCGCACCGACCCCTTTGAGGTGTACGCGTTGCCTGACAGCGACCTGATCGATATCGCCACCGTGACACCCATGGTCTATACGGGCGACGAGGACTTTCTCGAGGCCGCCCTCAATTGGTACGACGACCTGGCGAATCTCGACCGCTGGCTGGTCGCCGCCGGGCCCGAGGAGTGGCCCACGACCCGGTCCGCAACCGGGCCCTTCCTGGGGGGCGCTCCAATATCGGCGACGGGCGAGGTGTCCGATCTCGTCTTCGATGATCATCGCATTTCCTTCAAGACGACCGCCGTTGGCGTTCCTCACCTCGTGAAGGTCTCGTATTTCCCCAACTGGCGGGTCTCCGGGGGCGACGGGCCCTACCGGGCGGCACCGTCTCTGATGGTCATTGTCCCCACCCAAGAGGAAGTGGTCCTTGAGTTCAGGCGGAGTTGGGCCGAGATCTTGGGAATGATCTCGACATTCAGCGTCGGCGGCGCGCTCATCGTCCTTTCGGTTCGGCGGCGGCGCCGTTCCAACGCCTCAGTTCGGCCCGTCCCAGAGCCGCGGCCATCCCCCGGATCATGAAGCGCTACCTCAAGTCCTTCGCCAACTCCGAATCGTTGATTCAAGTGATCAAGGTCGGCCTGATCGGCGTGGTGAACACCGTCGTGTCGATCGGGCTGTTCCGGGTGCTTCTCATAGTCCTGGGTGGCGAGGCCGAACGCACCGCCGGTTTCGATCTCCAGGTGTTCCTGGCAACCACCATCGCCTTCGTGCTCACCACCCTGATGTCATACATGTTGAATCGCAGGTGGACGTTCCAGCTCGCCGAGGCAACGGGCGGCGGCGGCGAGACCGCACGTTTCTTTGCCATCAACGGGCTGGCGCTCGCCGTGACCTGGCTCGTCGTCAACGGCGCCAATGCCGTATGGGGACCGCTATCGGACAATCAACTCACGATCGCCTACGTAGCCGCGGCCGGTTTGATCATCCTTCCCAAGTTCGCCGGCTACCGCGATGTCGTGTTCAAGCGCGCCATGACCGATCGGCGGGAGAAGGTGAAATCGCCCCGTTAGGACCGCAGCGCCCGGCGGATGCGCCAGACGCCGAGGAGAGTTCGCGGTACCCGGGACAGCAGGTTTGACTTCGCCATGCGTTGCTCCTCGACCACGATCGGCAGCTCCTTTATCCGCCAGCCCCGCTTCTCGGCGCGGATCACGAGTTCGGTGTCGAACAGATCCTGACGCGAGATCACCTCGGCGGCGACGTCGGCGATGACTTCGCGACGCAACGCCTTGATGCCGTGCGTGTCGGACACTTTCGAGCCGACCATGACTCTGAGGACCTTGTTGAACGTCCAAGTGGCCAGGCGACGGACCCGGCTGCGGCGATCATCCGATTCGGGGTCCCGCTTGGACGCCAAAACGACATCGGCGTCGGCGGCAACGGCTATGACCTGGGCCATGAACGGTCCCGAGAAGTAGTCGATGTCTGAGCTGACCACCCAATCACCGGTGGCGATCAGGAAGCCTTCTCGCATCGCCCCTCCGTAGTCGGGTTCCGGCAGTTCGAGGACGCGCAACCGGGGATACTCCTCCGCGAGGCGCCGGCCCAACTCTGCGGTGTCGTCTGTCGAGCCGTTCTCCGCGAGGATGACGTCAACGGTGGCGTCGACTCGCTCGAGCTCGCGGTACAGCTTGTCCAGAGCATTGCCGAGGAACGCGGCTTCGTTATAAACCGGGATGACCACGGACATGGTGATTTCGCTGCTGCTCATCGGCGGCGAGTGTACCGCTGGCCTCGACCGGGGCGACCTGCCCTTAGAATCCCGCACCATGGATCTCGCAGCCGTCTTCAAAGCTTACGACATCAGGGGGCTGGCTCCCGAGCAGCTCGGACCGGAAGAGGCGCGTGCCATCGGCATCGGCTTTGCCGAGTTTGCCGGTGCGGCGGCGATCGCTCTCGGCCACGATTGTCGGCTGACCTCGCCGGACCTCGCCCAGGCCGCCATCGACGGCATCACGAGCCGGGGGACCGATGTCGTTTACCTCGGTGAGATCACCACCGACATGCTCTACTACTTCTCTGGAGCCGCTGAGCTGCCCGGGCTCGTGATCACGGCCTCGCACAACCCTCCGGAGTACAACGGCATGAAGCTGTGCCTGGCCGGGGCCGCCCCCGTGGGCATCGATACCGGGCTCCGCGAGATCCGGGCAATAGCTGCCGACCCGCCGGAACCCGGCCCCACGCCGGGAACGGTGCGCCAGGTCGACGCGCTGCCGGGATTCGTTGATCATCTGCTCTCGATCGTCGATGTCGACCGCTTCCGACCGATGCGGGTTGTCGTCGACGGGGGAAACGGCATGGCCGGTGTCGCCATTCCGAGCGTGTTCGCCTGTACGCCGATCGAGCTTGTCGGGCTCTATCTCGAGCCCGACGGCACCTTCCCCAATCACCCGGCCGATCCGTTGCGGCCGGAGAACCTCGAGGACTTGTTGCAACTGATGTCCCAGGAGCGCCCTCACCTCGGCATCGCATTCGACGGCGATGCCGACCGGGCCTTTTTCGTCGACGATCAGGGTGTTGCCCTCTCCGGCAGCACTACCACCGCGGTGATAGCGGACTGGTTTCTGCGCCGCGAGCCTGGCGCCAGCATCGTGCACAACCTGATCTGTTCGAAGGCGGTCCCTGAGACCGTCGTGGCTGCCGGGGGAGTCCCGGTGAGGACCCGGGTTGGCCACTCGTACATCAAGCAGGTCATGAAGGAGACCGGTGCCGTGTTCGGAGGAGAGCACTCTGCCCATTTCTACTTCCGGGACAACTACCGCGCCGACTCCGGGATTCTGGCTTCCCTCGTCCTCTTGCAGATCATCTCCGAGGCCGGTCGGCCGCTGTCGGAGATCAGGCGGGACTATGAGCCGTATGCGCAGTCCGGCGAGATCAACTTCGCCGTGGCGGACAAGGACGAGGCCACTGCCGCTGTCGAGATCGCTTTCGCCCACGGCGCCGTCGACCGCCTGGACGGGTTGACGGTCGACATGGGCGATCGCTGGCTCAACTTGAGGCCCTCGAACACGGAACCTGTGCTTCGTCTCAACGTCGAAGCTCCGACCTCCGCAGACGTCGCCGCCATCGTCGATTCGGTCGGATCGATTCTGGAGGTGTACTGATGGCCGGTCCGCCGTCTTCGGGGAAACTGCTGCCGGCGGGCCTTCTCGAGATCATGCAGTGCCCGCGGTGCGGTGGCGCGCTGACCGAACGCGCCACGCCTCCCTCGCTGCTCTGTGACGGGTGCCGGGTGGCCTACCCGGTCGCCGCAGGCGGCATCCCTGTGATGCTCGATGACGCGGCAGTCCCGCTCGATGATTGAGGCCGGGGATGCCGTCGTGGCCGAGTTGGCCCAAGACCTGGCTGAGGGCATTCGGGGGAGGAGGGTCCGAATCACGGCATCGGGCGATATCGGGCGGCAGGCCGCGGATCACTGGCGCGCCGTGCTGCGGGCCGCCGGCGTTGTCGTACTCGGACCCCAAGCCGTCGAGTCCGAGGGGTCGGCGCGGATCCACCTGCATGACGAGCCGGCGGCGGGTACGAGTTATTCTGCGACCGGCCTTGCGCTCGAAGAGCTGAGTCGCGACCTGGTAGGCGAAGTGGTCGGCCAGGGGGACACGGCCGCCGATCGCTACGACCTGCTGATCGCAGTCGCCGACGCGCTCGCCGGGGCGCTTGGCGAGGCCTTTGCCGACGCACCGGCCACCGATCCGGACGCTTGAACCGAATGAACCAACGCACCTGCTGAGAGGACCTAGCAGTGGAACCTGTACCGAACGACATAGCCGATCCGTCACTCGCCGACCTCGGCCACCGCCGGATCGAGTGGGCGGCTCGCCGGATGGCGGTGCTCTCGGCGATTCGCCTCCGTTTCGAGAAGGAGCAGCCGCTCGCCGGGAAGCGGATCGCAGCCTGCATGCACGTCACATCGGAGACGGCCAACCTCATGCTGGCCCTGCGCGCCGGCGGCGCCGAAGTTGCCCTCTGCGCCTCCAACCCGCTCTCCACGCAGGACGACGTCGCCGCCGCGTTGGTGGATCAGGGGATTCCCGTGTATGCGGTGCGCGGCGAGGACGCGGAGACCTTCTACCGCCACATCGGTGCCATCCTCGACACGAATCCGCACATCGTTTTCGACGACGGCGCCGACACCACCACCGTGCTGCATCAGGAACGTACCGAGCAGCCGATCGTCGGCGCCCTCGAGGAGACGACGACCGGGGTGATCCGGCTCAAGGCGATGGCGGCCGACGGCGTGCTTCGCTTCCCCGTGGTCGCCGTCAACGACTCGGCGACCAAACACCTCTTCGACAATCGCCACGGCACCGGCCAATCGTCGCTCGACGGCATCATGCGCGCCGCCAATGTGCTGTTCGCGGGCCGCACCGTGGTTGTCGCCGGCTATGGGGACTGCGGTTGGGGAATTGCCGAGCGAGCCAAGGGCCTCGGTGCCCATGTGATCGTCACGGAGGTCGATCCGGTGCGCGCCGTGTCCGCCGCCATGAACGGGCACCGGGTGCTGACCTCGCTCGACGCCGCCCGCGAGGGTGACATCTTCATCACTGCCACCGGCAACATCCACGTCTTCCGCCAAGAGCACTTCGCCGTCATGAAGGACGGAGCGATCATGGCCAACGCCGGCCATTTCGACGTCGAGCTCAACCTGAGCCAACTCGGCGACATGGCCGAAGCCGTCCGCGAGCTTCGCCCCAATCTCCAGGAGTACCTGATGGACGACGGGCGCCGCCTCATGGTGGTAGCCGAGGGCCGGCTGGTGAACCTGGGCGCGGCCGAGGGCCACCCCGCCGACGTCATGGATATGTCGTTCTCGGCCCAGGCGCTGTCGGCGGAATGGCTGCTGGGAACGCACGGGACGCTCGACAATCAGGTCTACGTGATGCCCGAGGAGCTCGACAACGAGGTTGCCCGGCTCAAGCTCGAAGCCATGGGCGGGGGCCTCGAGGAGCTGACCGCCGAGCAGGTGAGCTACCTCGCCAGCTGGAATCAGGGAACGTAGCGGTTCCGCCACGCGGCGGGGCGCCGGCCCGGGGTCACGGACCTCGGCGGCGCCGGTTGCTGCATACCGCGCCCCTGGGTGCCGGCAATGTCGTGCGTTGCCGTTGACACGAAATCCATAATACGATATATGTGTCGTATATCGAGGTCGGCGATGACAGAAGATCCGATACGGGAGGGTGGGATCGATGGACCAAAGCACCCGCAACCGCCTCCTGCGTCTCAGCTCTCATCCTGACGACCTCAACCCCGCATCCTTGGAGCCGGGTTCGGATCGCGCCCGCGAGGACGCCGGAGCACGGATCTCCGGGAGGCGCCGGCGCCGCGAGCGGACCCGCAGGGAAGACGTTCGCGACGTCGTCAAGGCCGGCGCCATCGTCGGCGCAACGATCCTCGCAATGAGACTGTATGCGGCAATCGCGCCTTCCTCTCCCTGGTAAACCCCACATGAGACGAGGACGTGATCCCCAAATCGGCGGCACTAGCGAAAGGGTGTTGTGATGGCGACCGCATCGGCATCGGCCATATCGCGAGCGACGCACGGCCTCGGCAAGGTCGCTTGGACCCGAGGACATGGCTGTCTGCCGCTCGCAGAGTACCTATCAAGTCATCCTGTGATTGCGGTGAAGGGTGACCTCCAGGCCTGCTGCGTTTCCAACCGGGTCGACCTCCTGGTGGCGAGGCGGATCACCAGCTTTGACCTGGTCCCGGTTGTCGCTCCAAACTCCGTCGAATTGGACCGGGTGACCGCGATCACCGCCGCAGTTGGGGACGGTCCCCACTCCCCGTTGGCGGTGGCGGTGACTGCCCGCCTTGCCGCCACCCTCGGCGTGCGCGGAGAAGTCGCCACTGTGTATCGAACCGCCGCGGGGCTCCCTGTGGCGACCCGGCGACTCGAGCGCCTCGGCGGACCGTACCCACATCTCGAGCGCCGCGCCGCCAACGAACCCACCCCGGCGCGGCTCGTCGACTCGCTGACACCATCGACGCTGCTCGTCGTAGGTTCTCCGGGGGGTTCCTGGTTCCAACGCCAGATCTTCGGTCCAGGGCACCGGCTCCAGGTCGCAGCCCCGGCGGGTTCGATAGTTGTCCGCGACACCGCACGCCGCTGCTACCACGCCGCCGTCGACGCCTCAGGGATAGCAGTCGGGCCTCACCTCACGGTGGCCGAGGGTCTCAGGGTCCTCGTGCATCCGGCCGTCCCCGTCGCCGAGGAGGGCCGGCTCGTCGGCATACTCCGCATGACAGCCTTGCGCGGCGCCCGCCCCGACACGATCGTTGCCGATGTAATGGAGCCGCCGGTTGCCGTCGACTGCACTGATCGGATCGAGGCCGCGGCCGACCTCATCCGATTCCTCGACGACAGCCCAGTCCCGGTGGTGGACCGGGCGGGACACATCGTCGGTGTGCTCCCCCCCACACATCTCACCGGAGCGGCCCCTTGGCATCGACCCGATGGCCCCTGGCTCGTCGCCGGTGCGAACTGAACATCGAAGGACATCGCACTTCCGCGCACAGCTCCGCGGCACAGACCTGGAGAATCGTCGCGGCTAATGATCTCTTCCGCACGCCGCTGCGGTTCCGACGTCGGACACTGTTATCATGTTTTGGTCTTCAGGTATGTCGAGCGATGGAGCGCGCCGGGTGACTATCGAGCAGCCACGCGGTTGGACCTTCCTCACCAACTATGCCCGCGTGCTCATCCTGATAGCCGACGCACCGGGGACGCGGCTACGCGACATCGCCGACCAGGTCGGCATCACCGAACGGGCCGCCCAGCGGATCGTCTCCGAACTCGAGACGGCCGGCTACCTTTCGCACACGAAGGAAGGGCGCCGCAATCGGTACCACCTTCGTCCGGAAGCCCGCCTCCGGCACCCCCTCGAACGCGACATAGAGATCGGAGCGCTCCTCGATCTGTTCGTGGGCCGCTCCTCGGCCGCGCATTCCACCGAACAACCATGACCCAATCACCCGAGGTGGGCCGGCTACCGCCACCTCGACGCCATCCTCGCCCGCGGGTACGTTCCTGAGAATGAACGGTGACGTCACGATGTCTGCGGATCAACGCTCCGAGCGCGGCATCCTCCCTTAGGCGCTCGGGGAGGCCGACTACGAAGTCCGGCGCGGAACGCACATCTCGCCGAGTGCCCGGGAACCGGCACGTGGCGGATCCCCTCGTCGCAGCTGCTAGTTGTGACAACCGGGGACGCTGCCCTTCGCTACGACCCAATGCGCACTGCCGTCCCGTGACCGACGCGATGGCGACACCCCGCTGCTCGCTATCCGGCTGACCGGCCTCGTGGCCTTGTGGCTAGAGGTTCCGGTCCGGATCGTCGGACCGGTTGCGGGTGTGCTCCGGGCTGATCTCGATGATGCGAGGGTCCCGGGAGCGCAGGTCGATCAGCGCCTTGTTGCCCGCCAACGCCTCCGATTCGGCTGCCCGCAGGACCGCCAGGATGGCGTCGCCGTCCAGCTCTTCCCTCTTCAGCAGTGCCCCGCGCAGGGCGTCCACCAGGTAGCGATGGTCCGCCAGGATACGTGTGGTGTCGAATTTGGCATCGGCGAGGATGCGGTCAACCGCCTTGCGCGCTTTGGGGTCGGCCAGCACCTGAGCGACGAAGTCGCCGCCGAGAGCGCCTCCGTCGGCGGCGCGAAATGAAGTCGGCGTGTCGCCCAGTCCATATGACCCGACCATATCGACGGCCAGCTTGGTGGCGGCTGCGAGGTCGGCGGCGGGGCCCGTCCCGGATTCCCCGAAGAAGATCTCCTCGGCGACCATGCCCCCAAAAGCGATCTTCAGCATCGCCTTCATCTCACTGGCGCGCTGCGTGAAGCGTTCTTCGATGTCACGATGGGCCAGCAGGCCGAGTGACTCCCGCCGCTTGACGATCGAAAGGAGCTCGAGGCGGCGCCCGGCGCCCACCACGTAGGCCATCACGGCGTGGCCGGCCTCGTGAGTGGCGATCGTGAGCCGCTCCTCAACCGAATAGTCGACCGGGTTGGGCAGGCCGATTTCGACCTCCAGCTGGGCGTTGCGAACGTCCTCCCGGGTCAGCTCCCTTCTGTTGTCGCGCAGTGCTTGGAGCAGCGCCTCGTCGAAGAGTCGCTCCAGCGAGGCGGGCGTGTAACCCATGGTGGCCGCCGCCAGCTCGTCGATGGCGTCGGCGGCGTCGAGATCCGTCGTGTGCGACTTGCTTGCGAGAAAGTGCTTCACGAGATCACCCCTGTCCTCGCGGCCCGGCAGCCCGAAGTGGAGCACGCGATCGAAGCGCCCGGGCCGCAGCAGGGCCGGATCGAGGCTGTCGGCGCGATTGGTCGCCCCGATGAGAAGGATGTTGGCGTACGACGAGGCGGCCGTCCTGAACTGGCGGTGGGTCGGCAAGAACCGGTTGAGGCCCCGGATCAATGCGTTGCGCATCCGGTCCTTGCGCGTCGGTTCGTCGAAACTCTGCATCTGGATGAGAAGCTCGTTGACCACGCCACCGGTTCCCGACGCGATTGCCGAGTTCACCACTGATCCGCCGCTGGGTGCCATGGCGAGCGCCCCGCGGGCGATACCGATGGCGTCGATCTCCTCGATGAATCCGATGGCGCCGCCCTCGCGGCGGGCCACCTTGCGCAAGTGGCGGAAGTAGGTCCGGATCTTGCGGGCGGTGGCGCCGTACCACATCGACTGAAATGCCGTCGAAGACACGTAGAGGAAGGGAACTCCGGCTTCTTTCGCCATGGCCTTCGCAATGTGCGTCTTGCCGGTTCCGGGCGGACCCTCGAAAAGGACTCCGCGGCGCGGGGAGCCGCCCATCTCGTCGCGGAACCGAGCGTGGTTCAGGAACACCTCGAGCGTGTGGCGCACTTCGCTCAGGACCGAGCCGAGGCCTTTCACGTCATCGAAGCCGACCTCGATCTGCTCGGGCAGATAGATCGTGTGCGGCGAGCGCCCCGCCCCGAGCATCGGCGCCAGGAAGACAACGGCGAGGAGCAGCACAATAGCGATTCCGGGGAGCCAGAAGACTACATCGGCGGGCAGGTCCGGGAGGCCCGGCGAAACCGGGTTGCCGGTGAGGATTCGCCACCACATCCACAGCGCCAGCGGCGCCAGCACGAACATGACTCGCCGCAGCCGCCGGCGTCGGTCGCGCTCGCGTGTTGCGGCGACATCCACTGTCATAGCTCTCCTCACCAATCTTCCGCCCGTGGTGACCACCATAAACCACTGTGGGTTGCCGTGAAGGTCCAGATTGGGGGAAGGCAAGGGGACTAGTACCTCGCTCCCGATCGTCGTACTTTGCCGATATGCCGGTCTGCATCGCCTGTGGCGAATGGGGTAGCGGCCCGCTGTGCCTGCCGTGCCGCCGGCGCCTGGTGCCGGGCCGGTCCGGGGTCATTGCCGGCGTGGCCCTCAGCTATGCCTTTCACCATTCCGCGACGGGTCGGATGCTCGTCCATCGGCTCAAATACCATGGGTTATCGGGGGCCGCCGACATACTGAGCGCGGCAATGGCCCGGCTCGTCCCGCCCGAGGCGACCGTTCTGGTGCCGGTGCCGCGGGCAACCGTGCGCCGGGTCGCCTACGGCGTCGATCCGGCGAAGGAGCTGGCTCGCCGGATCGGGCGCATGCTCGACATTCCCGTCTACGGCGCGCTGGCGCCTCCGCTGTGGTGGCCCCGGCACGCCGGCCGCACATTGACGCAGCGGTCGGCTCCTTCCTTCACGCGGCGGAGCTCACCGGCGGGTAACGCGCTGCTCGTCGACGACGTTGTCACGTCGGGCGCCACGCTGCGGGGAGCGGCCGCGGCCCTCGATGAGCGGGTTTTCGCTGCGATCTCGGCGACCTCGCCGGGTATACTGGTGGCATCCAAGGCGCCAACCGCCTCGAGGAGGCTGCGTGACAGCACGGCCCCACGGCACAGCAGGGTCGAAACCCGGCCTTGAATCGCCGTGCGGCTGCCTCCAGGTCAGTTGGCGTTTTGTCGCGGGTGCCTGCGTAGGCGATCCCGCGTTTGTTGTATCCGGAAGGAGTTGGAGTGGACGTTCGAGTTCATGGTCGCAACATGCAGGTTTCCTCCCAGCTACAGGAGCTGGCCGACGATCGAGTACGCCACGCCGGGCGCATTCTCGACAACGGCGTCGTCGCAGATGTGGAGTTCACCGAGCGTCGCAACCCGCGGCAGGGCGATGCCCGCTACCGCGTTGAGATCACGAGCCATACCGCCGGCCACACTGTTCGGGTTCAAGGGGAAGGCCCCGATGACAGGACCGCCCTCGACAAAGCGCTCGACAAGTTCGAGAGCCAGCTGCGGCGTCTGAAGGACCGGCTGGTTCACCGGTCGCGACCGCGCGGCAACAAAAGTCTCAATGACGCGCTAGATACCTCCGATGAACCCCCAAGCGATGAGTTCGAGATTGTGCGGACAAAGCGTTTTGAAATGCGGCCGATGACGCCACAGGAGGCGGCTTTGCAAATGGAGATGATCGGACACTCGTTCTTCTTCTTTTTGGACGCCAACACCGGCCGGCACTGTGTGCTGTATCACCGCGACGACGGCTCCCTAGGACTAATAGAACCCCAATGACAAGATTGCTTGTAGTTGACGATGTTCCACTGTTCCGAGCAGGCTTGACGTCGGCTCTGCGCGACGCCGGGTTCGAGGTGGTCGGAGAGGCGGAAGGTGCTGAAGAAGCAGTCGCCGAGGCGGAAGCCGTGCGACCGGATGTGGTGCTCCTCGATGTCCTCATGCCGGGCCTGTCGGGTTTGGAGGTCGTGGAGAAGCTGACCGCGGTCTCCCCGGACTCCCAAGTCATCCTGCTCACCGCCAGCGAATCTGAAGAGGATCTGCTTTCGGCGATCAAGGCCGGCGCTCGCGGCTACATCATCAAGGACATGCCCTTTCCCCAGCTCGTCGACTCGATCGCGGCGGTCGTCAAGGGAGGAGCAGTCGTGTCCAGCCAGATGGCCGGCAAACTGTTTGACGTAACCCGTCAGCTGCTGCGGCATCAGGAGCTGCTGGCGGCTCGGAAGCCGACTCTGACCGGCCGCGAAATCGAGGTACTGCAGCTCGTTGCGCGCGGACTGACCAGCAGGTCTATCGGGGAACAGCTGTTCATTTCGGAGAACACGGTCAAGAACCACATTCGCAACATCCTCGACAAGCTCGGTCTCCACTCTCGAAACGAAGCGGTTCTCTACGCCGTTCGGGAGAACTTGGTTTCGATCGGCTGAAACGGTGGGCCGCCACGGCGATCCCGATTCGGCCCTCGAGCGTCCGCTGGCTCTCATTGAAGCCCTGGCAACGGCTTGGACGACGTTCACGCTTTACCCGGATCCTTCGCAGCAGCCCGCGTTCACCCGGGCCGTCGTCGCCCTTTCCGATCCCCTCACCCCGCCCCTCGTCGTAGGAGTGGGGCCGGGACACTTCTTGTTCGGCGACGAGCCCCTGTCGATCCGTCGGGAGGGCGCCGAGCGGCTCGCCCGAGAGCTGTTCCTCCACGACATCGAGTACATGAAACTCATCGGCGGAGCGACGCTGGACGGCCTGGTTGGGTTCTTCAGGGCGATCGCTCTATCCGATTCCCATGTGCGCGAGATCGGAGGCATTCGCACCGTCCTGCGCGAGGTACCGGCGACGGGCATTCAGATCCAGCAGCGCGGGTTGCTCATACTCACGGACGACGGAGATGGCCGGCCTGCCGCCATACTCACCGAGAACATGTCGCCGGCCGCCACGGCTGCGTTCCACGGGGCCGATCCAGACGAGATCGCCGAGCTGCTCATCGAGGGGGACGGGCCGGAGTTCACGCCGGATGCCTATTTCGCCGGACTGTGGGGTCTCCACGACCAGGCCAGCCCGTTGGCCGACGAGGCCTTTGTGCCCGGAACCAATCTCCGGGAAGGCGATAACGACCCATGGCGCGAGTTCCGCGCCTTCCTCGAGTCGTTCTTCTACCTGCCGCGTGACCTGCAGTTGGGCGTTCTCGAGGCCGTGCTCACCGACGCCACCGACACCAACCACCGGCTCTTCCTCGACCAGCTGACCGAGTCCGAGCTCGCCCGATTCCTCCCCGACCTCTCGGAGGTGGGGGCGAAGTCGCTGCGCAACTACGCCGTCAATGTCGCCGAGGAAAACGGCCGACCCGTTTCGAGTGCCTTTGGCATGGTAGATGACGACTTGCTGCCGACCCAGCAAGCGGTCTCGAGCCGGATTGCCGAGGTGCTGTCGACCGTAGACCGGGATCGGGCGGGACACGAGGACCTGCTGGCGGCGTTGCGCGCCGAGATGACTCACGTCATCGACCGGGAGCTTCTCGCCGGCGACGTCTTGCGAGGGCTCTTCGAATGTGAGAATCGCGACGATCGCTTTGCCCGAGTCGTCCGGGTGTGGACCGGGCGCGTTACCCGTCATCTGCGAGCCAACGATCTGGCGACCGCCCAGCAGCTTCTCGACAAGATCATGATCGAGGCTCCGTACCCGGCCGAGCGTCGGTCTCAAGTACGCCAGGGGCTCGACAAGTTGGGCCGACCGGACATCCTCAAGTTCGTGCTGGACGCCGAGGGTGGCGACGAGCTTTCTACAGACGCCTCCAGGTTTCTCCAGACGATCGGCTCCTCAGCCGTCGATGCCCTCGTCGGGATGCTGGCCTCCTCCGAGGACCAGAGTGCTCGGCGCAGCATCACCGCGCTGCTCGTTCCTGCCGTCAGCGACGATCCGACCAGTCTGGACAACTTCTTGCTCGACGAGCGGTGGTATCTGATCCGGAATCTGGCGACGGTTCTCGGCAAGACCGGAAAACAGGCTGCCGTCGGGTCGGTCTTGCGTTTGCTCAAGCACGACGACCATCGAGTACGCGCGGAAGCGTTGCGCTCCCTGATCAGACTGCAGAGAGACGAGGCCGCCGCGGCGGTCCTGCGAACGTTGGCCGATCCGCACCCTCTCGTCAGGGAGGCGGCGGTGTCGCTGGCGAAGACATTCGACTCCGTGGCTTTTGAGTCGGCCCTGATCCGCGATCTGGAAACCGGCAAGCTGTCACAGCCCGCCATGGTCGCCATGGTGGCAGTGCTCGGCGGACGGAATACCGATGCCGCTCGACAAGCAATGGAGCGCCTGGCGAGTCGCCGCCTCGTGTTCCGCCGGAGAGATCGTGAGCTGCGGGCGCACGCCCGCCGGTTCGTATCGGGGGTCGCGGCGTGAAGGAGCGGCAGACGGGAGCCTGGCTCAAAGGACTGCGGCGGCTCGTCCGCCAGATCGGCCTCTATCCGACCGGCCATCCTTTGACGATGGAAGCACTGTTGGCGCTGCGCGGGGCAACCGACGACCTCGTTCCCGAGGGCGGCCAGATTGTCATATCCGCAATGGAGAACGCCTTCTACCTGAACCGGACGATCCTGCCGCATGTGTCGCTCGAGTACCACACCTTCATCCGCGAGCTCGAGGAACGTGGTGTCGAGTCGGTGACCGCGCTGCACCCCGTGACCGATCAGGACCTCATCGACCTGGCGGCGTTGCTCGCCAACGTCTCCGCCGACTTCCCGGCCGACGGCTCGATACTGATCAACGAGCGC
Organism: Acidimicrobiia bacterium; assembly: GCA_041608315.1. GTDB lineage: Bacteria > Actinomycetota > Acidimicrobiia > Spongiisociales > UBA5794 > JAHEJX01. Next base: position 29,222 of record JBFISZ010000004.1, read on the forward strand.
TACCTGACTCCCGAGGATCTCGAAGCCGCCCCGACGAGCGAGCTGCGCCGCTCCTACGTGTCGAGCCTGGACGCGTTGCGCGGGGTGACCGGCGCCATGCGGGTCGATGGGCGCTTCGAGATGGCACCGGTAGTGACCGCCGTTGAAGGTCTCTTCGAGCAATCGGTCTCGCAGTCGAGTGCCAGCTTGCTGCTCTCGACGGTGAAGAGCCACGACGAGTACACCTTCTATCACTCGGTCAACGCATGCATACTGGCCCTGGCAATCGGCCGCATGATCGGGATCGACCGGCACTTCCTGATCCCGATCGGCGTTGGCGCCGTCCTCCATGACATCGGCAAGACCGCGGTCTCGACTTCCGTGCTCAACTACCCGGGCCGGCTCGACAAGGAACAATGGCGAGAAATCACGTTGCACCCCCAGGAAGGGGCACTGGCCATCTTGGCCGCCGGGGGACCCGGTCATGAGATCTCGGCGACGGTGGCCTTCGAGCATCATGCCCGCTTCGATGGCTCCGGCTATCCCAGCATCCGGCGCGAGAAGCGTCCCCACGTCTACAGCCGGGTGGTGGCGGTGGCGGACACTTACGATGCGATCACGACGCGGCGCGCCTATCGCAGGGCGGAGACGCCGAACCACGCGCTCGATGCACTCTTGAGCGGCGCCGGCACCAGCTATGACCCCGACCTGGTGCGGACGTTCATCGACTTGATGGGCATCTACCCGCCGGGATCGATCCTCGAGATCCGGAGCGGCGCCTTGGCCGTCGTGGTGAGCAAGTCGAGCGAACCGGGAGGTCCGCTGGAGGCCCTCGTGGTGCGCGATCCCGCCGGCCGTGACATCGACCCCGAGCCGTACGCACTTCATCCCGGCGAGGTCTCCCGCCAGCTGCTGGCGCAACATGTGGGCATCGATCCGGCCGCTCTGCTCGAGAGTCTGGAGTCCGTCACTGAGGTGGTGTGAACCGCGCTCCGCGGAGTGATCGGTAGCCGGCGCAGGCTCCTAGAATGCCGTCCTGATGTCAGTCTTCAGCAAAGTACTCCGAGTTGGTGAGGGAAAGCGGCTGAAGGAACTCGAAGCGCTGGTGCAGCGCGTCAATGCCCTCGAACCGGGTATTGAGGTGCTCAGCGACGACGGGCTCCGTGCCAAGACCGCCGAATTCCGCCAACGCCTCGCGAACGGTGCCACCACTGACGACCTCGAGGAGGAGGCGTTTGCGGTGGTCCGTGAGGCGGCGCGCCGTGTCCTCGGGCAGCGTCACTATGACGTCCAGGTTGTCGGCGCCGGGGCGTTGCACCGCGGGATGATCGCCGAGATGCGTACCGGCGAGGGTAAGACGCTCGTCTCGACGATGCCGTCGTATCTCAATGGGATGGCCGGCGGCGTGCACGTCGTGACCGTCAACGACTACTTGGCAAGCCGCGACGCCGACTGGATGGGGAGCATCCATCGCTTCCTCGGGCTCGACGTCGGCCTGATCCAGGCACATATGAGCCCCGACGAGCGCCGTCCGGCGTACGCGTCCGACATCACCTACGGCACCAACAATGAGTTTGGGTTCGACTACCTCCGCGACAACATGGCGATGCGCCCTGAGGACCAGGTCCAGCGGGGTCATCCGTATGCCATCATCGACGAGGTCGACTCGATTCTCGTAGACGAAGCGCGTACTCCTTTGATCATCTCGGGTCGCGTTGGGGAAACCGGCAAGTGGTATCGCGATTTCGCCCGGATCGCCTCGAGCCTCCGCGCCGATCAGCACTACGAGGTGGATGAGAAGAAGCGCCAGGTGATCACCACGGAGGAGGGGGTCCACCGGGTCGAGCAGATCCTCGGAGTGGACAACCTGTACGACTTCTCCAACGTGGACCTCATCCACCACCTCGACGTTGCTCTCAAGGCGAAAGAGCTCTACGACCGCGACGTCGATTACCTCCTGAAGCAGGGTGAGGTCAAGATCGTCGACGAATTCACCGGCCGGGTCCTCGAGGGGCGCCGTTACTCGGAGGGCTTGCACCAGGCCATCGAGGCCAAAGAGGGCGTCAAGATCAAAGAAGAGAATCAGACGCTGGCCACGATCACGCTGCAGAACTACTTCCGTATGTATGACAAGTTGGCCGGCATGACCGGTACGGCCAAGACCGAGGCCGGCGAGTTCATGGAGATCTATGGGTTGGACGTTGTCGTCGTTCCGACCAACATGCCGATTGCCCGTGCCGACATGCCCGATCTCGTGTACGTCAACGAGGATGCCAAGTTCGACGCCCTCGTCCAGGACATCGTGGAGCGCAATGCCGCCGGCCAGCCGATCCTCGTCGGCACCGTCTCGATCGAGAAGTCGGAGCGCCTCTCCACCCACCTCCGCAAGCACGGCATCGCTCACGAAGTGCTCAACGCCAAACAGCACGCCCGGGAAGCGCCCATCATCGCCCAGGCCGGGAAGTTCGGCGCGGTGACGGTTGCGACGAACATGGCGGGCCGTGGTGTCGACATCATGCTGGGCGGCAACCCGGAACAGCTGGCGCTCGCCGAGATGCAGAAGAAGGGGATCGAGCGAGATTCAGAGGAGTTCGCAGCCGAATACCAGGCTGCCGTCGATCGGCACCAGGCAGAGACCGACGTCGAGCGCACCAAGATTCTCGAGCTCGGCGGGCTCTACGTCCTTGCCACCGAGCGCCACGAGTCACGCCGCATCGACAACCAGCTGCGAGGCCGCTCCGGCCGCCAGGGGGACCCGGGGGAGTCACGGTTCTACCTGTCGCTCGGAGACGATCTGATGCGGCGCTTCGCCAATGAGCGGGTCGCATCGATCATGGAGCGGCTCAAGATCCCACCGGACGTTCCCATCGAGCACAAGATGGTGACCAAGGCGATCGAGCGTGCCCAGAACCAGGTCGAGGCGCAGAACTTCGAGACCCGCAAGAACGTCTTGAAGTACGACGAGGTGATGAACACCCAGCGTCAGATCATCTACAAGTGGCGCGACATGGTCCTCAAGGGCGGGGACACGGAGGCATTGGTCGCCGAGTGGCGCCGCGACGTGATCGAGGACCAGGTTCTGCTGATGACGGGTGATCTGGATCCGGTCGAGTGGGACTGGCAGGAGTTCGAGGCGCGGATGCAGACCCTCTATCCGAGCGAGCTCTCCAAATCGAGCTTCACCGATCCCGATGATCTGCAGCCGCAGGAGGTCATCGACGCGTACCAGGAGGAGGCGGAGGCAGTCTACGCCGGGCGCGAGACCGAACTGACTGCCGAGGTGATGCGCAAGCTGGAGCGCACGGTCGTCTTGTCCATCATCGACAACAAGTGGCGCGAGCACCTCGCCGAGATGGACTATCTCCGGGCGGGCATCGGGCTCCGGGCCATGGGTCAGCGCGACCCGCTCGTGGAATACCAGCGAGAGGGTTTCGATCTCTTCTCCGAGGTCGTCGACACCACCAAGTACGACGCCTGTCGCTATCTCTATCACGTCGAAGTGGTCAAGCAAGTGCAGCCGGAGCGTCCCAAGTCGATTCAGACCAACGCCCCCGGCCAAACCGCCCCGAAGACCGTGCGCAGGAAGGACAAAGTGGGTCGCAACGCGCCTTGTCCCTGTGCCTCCGGCAAGAAGTACAAGCACTGCCACGGCAAGCCCGGAGCCGAGCCGCTGACGGCCTGAGCGCGTGGCGCGGTCTCTAGCTCACGTACTAGGTAATCCGTAATACGTATTCTGCGAACCCGGCCCCATGGGCACAACAAGCTCTTCGAGAGCGCCTATCTTTTCGCGCTGCTGTTGTCGCGCAAGGTGCGCCCACTCCCGGAATACGTAGTACTCAATACGTGATACTTCTTCCTGCTGATTCCTGTTGCGCCTTCAGCGTTGTAAGGGCAGAAGTAGCCGAGTACCTTTCTTGCTATGACGTTTCGCCAGATGCCGGCTCCCGAGTGGGAGGAGCAGCATGCGCCCGACGCGGTTTCCGAGCGGCTCCAACAGCTCTCCAGTGACGACGTTGAGCGCATCCTGGAGCGGGCCATCGGGCTCCAGATGGACTCGGCGGCTCCCGGACGCGATGCCATCGACGCCGACGCCCTCGGCCGGATCGCCGACGAGCTCGGGATCGATCGGCGGCATCTGCAGCAAGCAATGGCCGAGGAGTTGGTCCGGATCGAGGAAGAGGATCCCGGCTGGTTGTCGCGCAACCTGATGCCGAAGTCCATAGCCGAGAGCCGCACCGTCGCCGCGGCGCCGGATCGGGTGCGGGCCGTTCTCGATTACTGGTTGGCGAATCAAGAGGGGTTGCGCAAACACACCGGGAATATGGAGGGCGCCACTTGGCATCGTGACAGCAATCCCATTACGGCAATCAGGACCGCGTTCAACCTGACCCAGGGCGACGGCTCGCTGCGCAGTACCCGCAGTGTCTCCGATTCGATCAAGCCGCTCACTGTGGGCAATCAGGTCATCAGCGTGGAGGCCGATACCTCGAACCTGCGCCAGATCGCGATTGGGCTCCTGGTGGGCAGTGGAGTCGTCGGTGCTGCCGCCGCCGGGGTCTCGGCCGGCTTCGATCCCGGCGGATTCGGCATCGACAATGTCGCCGTCGGCGCCGGCGTCGCCGCGCTGGCGGGTGGGGGGGTCTTTCTGGGGTTCCGGATGTGGGCCCAGAAGCTGCGGCGTGGTGTTGCCCGTGTCGCCGACGCCGTTGCCAACCCGCATCTCGTTCAGGTCGTGCAGAGCGTGCCGCAAAAGCTCAGCAAGTTCTTCGATCAGCTGCGAACGATTGGCGAGGATTTCCGGCGCTGGTAGCCCGACAGGGGCGGGTACCATCTCGCTCGACATGGATGCCGTACCGCAGGATTTCGATCCGAGAGCCCTGATGGCAGAGCTGCGTGCTCGCCTCGACGACGCCCGGAGGTTCCTTTGACATCGCGGGCAAAGAGGCCGAGCTCGAGAAGCTCAAAGAGCGGGCGGCCGCTCCCGACTTGTGGGACGACCCCAATGAGGCACGAGAGGTAACCCGGCGGCTCGCTCGATTCGAGGGCACGATCGGTCGGGTCCACGGGCTGGAAGCTCGGCTCGACGACTCCGCCGTCCTGCTCGACCTGGCGACAGAAGAGGACGACGAAGCGACGCTCGCCGAGGTTGTGGCCGAGCTGATGAGCCTCGAATCCGACATGGCCTATCTCGAGCGGGAGACCCTCTACTTCGGGGAGTACGACGACCGGCCTGCCATTCTCAGCATCCACGCCGGTGCTGGTGGCGTCGATGCCCAGGACTGGGCAGAGATGATGCTTCGGATGTACACGAGGCACCTGGAACGGGCCGGTTACGCGTATGTCATCGATGACATCTCCCCGGGTGATGAGGCCGGCATCAAGTCGGCGACGCTCACCATTCGGGGCGACTTCGCCTACGGGAATTTCGAGGGCGAACGGGGGGTGCACCGGCTCGTGCGGATCAGCCCATTCGACTCGGCCTCACGACGCCACACCTCCTTTGTGGGGGTCGATGTCGTCCCGGAGGTGGAGACGGCGGACGTCGAGATCGACCAGGACGACCTGCGGATAGACACCTATCGGTCGCAAGGCGCCGGGGGCCAGCACGTCAACACCTCCGATTCGGCGGTTCGTATCACCCATCTGCCGACGGGAATCGTCGTCGCCTGTCAGAACGAGCGGTCCCAGCTGCAGAACAAGAACCGGGCGATGCAGATTCTCGCCTCGCGATTGGCCGAGCACGCCCGCCAGGAGCAGCTCAAGGAGATCGACTCCATCCGCGGCGAGCAGAACGAAGCGGCCTGGGGCCGCCAGATCCGCTCTTACGTGCTCCAGCCCTATCAGATGATCAAGGACCTGCGCACCGACGAAGAGGTCGGCAACGTCTCGGCCGTTCTCGACGGCGATATCGATCGGTTCATCGATGCCTACTTGCAGTGGCGCCGCGCCCGAGCCGCATAGCCAGCGCTCGATACAAGGGCCGGCAATCGCTGACGCCGCTCACCCCGGACTCTCTCGTCGATGCGGATTCGTACGCGTGGAGCTCTGATCTGGTGCTGAGTGAACGGGTCGACTTGTCGAAACGCAGACACGGTCGGCGGGACAATGGGGTGTACTCAACTACGACGGTGATTATGACCACATCGCCGTCGTGACCAACCAGCCAACGGAGTAGATCGCGGCTGGGACCCTCGACTGAGCGCTGCCGGCGGTCTTTGTGTCGAGCA
>JBFISZ010000005.1:0-35406 GCA_041608315.1 Acidimicrobiia bacterium
CGATACCCACCCCGGCAAAGAGGTGCCGGCTCACCTCGCCGTGCATCTGGGAGACGCCGTTGGCGCTGCTGGCGAGCCGCAAGCCGAGAGCCGCCATGTTGAAGTAGCGGTCGCCGTCGACGGGATCGGCCCCGAGAAGCCAAATCTCCTCGACGGGAACGAGCCAGCGCTGCGCCCAGACTTCGAGGTAGGGCAGGATGAGTCGCTTCTCGAACCGATCGATCCCCGCCGGTACCGGGGTGTGGGTGGTGAAGACGAGCCCCGGGCGCACCTGGGCGATGGCCGCCGCCAGATTGGAACCGGCGCGTTGGCGTTCCATCAGCTCGAGCACCAGGAACCCGGCGTGGCCCTCGTTGAGGTGGAAGACGGAGACGTCCCAGCCGAGCGCGCTGAGTGCCCTGACTCCACCCACGCCGAGGACGAGTTCCTGCTCCAAGCGGTGGCGGCGGTCGCCGCTGTAGAGCCGATCCGTGATCTGGCGGTCGGATGCGGAGTTCTCGGCGACGTCGGTATCGAGCAGGAGAAGCCGGACGCGGCCAATGTCCATTCGCCACACCCGAGCCGCCACCTCCCGACCCGGCAGGGGGACACTGACCATGAGGTCTGTGTCCTGTGCTCCCAGCGATTGCGCCGTGAAAGTCGGGAAGTCCTCGGCTTGCTGGCCATCCTCGATGCGTTGCCGAAAGAAGCCCTGCCGGTAGAACAGTCCGACTCCGACCAGGGGAAGGGTGAGGTCGCTCGCCGCCTTCATGTGATCGCCGGCGAGTATCCCGAGGCCGCCGGAGTACTGGGGTATGACGTCACTGAGCCCGAACTCGGGGGAGAAGTACGCGATTTGTGGGTCGGCGAGACCGTCGCCGAACATGTCGTCGAGCGCGGCGACCTCGGCGGTGACCATGGCCATGAACTCGTGGTCCCCCAGCAAATCGTTCAACTGCGCGGAGGAAACCTCACCGACGACCACCGTCGGGTGGCGCGTGAGCCGCCCGCCATCGAGCTTCTCCCAGAAGCGACGCAGCGAGTGGGACCAGGTCCAACGATGGTTGGCGGCCAATCGGACGAGTGCGTCGCGCAGCGCTAGTGAATCCACGGGGGGTTGGTCTCCTTGCAGTCGGCAGGCTCATGCCAGTTGCGAGCCGGTCGAATCCAATTCAGTTCGAATCAACCATTATACGGCCGGTGCCGCGGTCCGCGAGTTCGGAGGGCGCAGCTTCAAGCCCTTTTGTCTTGCTTCTTTTCGGCATCTATCGCCGCTTGTTGAGCAGTGCGACTGTGGTCGAGCACCACCGCCATCAGGGATTCCACATAGTCGGGATCCACTCCGAGCGCCACGGCATCGCCGCGGGCCTCGTCGATCAGCTCCGCTTCCCGGTCCGGGGAGCGCATCGCTAGGCCGCGCTTGGCTTTGATGCGGGCAATCTCGATGGAGGAGTGCAGCCGCCGGGCGACCAGCTTGATCAGATCACGATCGATCCGGTCGATCTCGTCACGCAATGTCGGGATGCCGAGGCGCTCCATCAGGCTGCTGAAGCCGTCGAGATCGAGTTGACTGCCGTTGCCGGCTCGCGACGCACCGGGGTCCGGGTGCACGGCGATGATCAGTCCATCCGCGCCGACGGATCGGCCCGCCAGCGCCAGCGGGCCCAGAATGTCCTCGCCGCTCTGTGCCGGCGCCGGGTCGATGATCACGGGCAAGTGGCTGATCCGTTGCACCACCGGAACGGCCGATATGTCGATCGTGTCCGTGGTGCGAGGATCGAAACCGCGACTACCCCGCTCGCACAAGACGACCTGGTCGTTGCCTTCATTGAGAATGTACTCCGCCGACATCAGCCACTCGTCGATTGTCGCCGACGGGCCCCGATGGAGCACGATCGGCTTCTGAGTTGCCCCGGCCATGCGCAGCAACACGAAATTCTGCATCTGATCCGGGCCGATCTCGAGCATCGCCACGTGACCTGCCACTAGTTCCACGTGCCGCGGCTCCTGGACCTCGGTCATGGTCGGGAGATTCGCGTCATGGCCCGCCTTCTCGAGCATCCACAGCCCTTCCTGACCGAGGCCGCCGAAATCGTAAGGGGAGCTCTCCTGGCGAAAGGTCCCGGCCCGGAGCACGGAGGCGCCGCTCGCAGTGGCCCGCTCGGCAACCTGGGTGATTTGCTTCTCGCTCTCGACGGCGACCGGCCCGGCAATGATGGGATAGGAGCCATCGCCGAATCGCACGTTGTCGACGGCGACGACCGTCGTCTCGACGTCCGTCCTGCGAAGACTCTTGAGGACTGGGTTGTTGGGCGTGGCGGTCATGGTGACTCCTGCGGTCCCAGGCAAACAAGAGCCCGAGACCCTAGTCGGTCTCGGGCGGTGTCCTTGCGGCTCAGCTCTGGCTAGCGCGCATCTCCCTGCCCGGACCGGGGCCCGGTAAAGGAATACGCAAAGTAGAAGCTGTTCTGCATTGCGGGCAATGTAAGCGCGGCAGCGCCGTTTCGCAAGGGGAAGCCGCGTTCGTTGTGCCTAAACGACGCTATAGGGCGCGGTTAGGCACAACGAACGCACTCAGCCCTCCAGCTTGGCCACTGCCGCTTTGGCCAGCAGCGGGGCCAGGGGCGCAAACCGGGCGAAGCGACGATCGGTGGTCTGGCCGGCCGCATAGCGGGCGTAGATCTGCTCGATGATGACGGCAATTCGATACAGCGCCAGTCCCTCGTAGTAGTCGATGTCGGTGACATCGAAGCCCGTGGTGGCGGCGTATTGCTCGACGACGGCCGACTTGGCGAGGTCGTCCGCCAGCGTGACGGCGCTGTCGCCAAAGATCAAGAACGTCGGATCGGCGGGATCCGCCCAGTACGCGAGCAGCGTCCCCAGGTCGACCAGCGGGTCACCACGGGTGGACATATCCCAGTCGAACACGGCAACGAGGCTCCCCCGGTCGTCGAGCATCGTGTTGTCCAGTTTGTAGTCGTTGTGGAGCACGACGGCCGCCTGCGGCTCCGGGAGGTCGGAGACCAGCAGCTCCACCGCGCTCGACATCTCCGGTACATCACGGGTAGCCGCCGCCTCCCAGCGTCTCGCCCAACCGTCGATCTGCCGCTCGACGAAGCCGTCGGGGTGCCCGAGGTCATCCAGGTCGACGGCAGCCGGATCGACGAGGTGCAGCCGGGCGAGACCGCCCACCAGGTTGCGGGCGGCGGCGCGCCGGACATCCGGATCGGCCGCAAAGCTGGCCGGCCATTCCCCCCTGATCACGTGGCCGCGGCGCCGCTCCATCACAAAGAACGGCTTGCCCAGAATCGAAGGGTCGGCGCAGAAGTGGAACGCGCGCGGTGCCTCCGGGTAGGCGCGCCACATGCGCGACAACACCCGGTGCTCTCGCTCCATGTCATGGCCTCCCTGCGCGACCTCCCCCAGCGGGGCGCGCCGCAGCACCAGCTCCTGGGTGCCGCCGGTCACCCGATAAGTGAGGTTGGCCGCGCCGCCGGGGAACTGGTCGAACTCGAGCGGCCCGTCGCCGACGAGGTCCGGCAACGCGCGCCGCAGATAATCCGCAGCCTTTCTCTCGTCGAAACGCTCTTCAGGGCGGATGGGTGCCGTGTCTGTCATCGTCGCGCCGTCATACCCGGTCAAACCATACGACCCAGACCAGCGCCAGCGCCAGCAACGGGGGCAAGAGGACCTCGACGGCGTCCCGCAACCGCGAACCCAGCCGCCGCTCGGCAGACGAGCCGAACTCCAGCATCACCACCGCCACGGCGCCCCCAGCTACCAGCACCGCGGCCGCGATCATGAACGCATCTCGCAGCCCGTCCATCAGAAGAGCCCGTCCACTGCCATCGCCGCAAAGAGGGCAGCCAGATAGCCATTCGACGCCAGGAAGTATCGAATGGCCTGGTCCGCGTGGGAGCGCAGCCACAACGAGGCGCCGATCACGGCCACTCCCAGCACGGCCGCCGTGATCGTGTAGGGCAAGCCGACGACACCGGTGGGAATCAGCAGGAATGAGACTCCGACCAGCACGACGCCGTAGGCGAGAATGTGGTCCAGGGTGCGCGCGGTGCCGACGACGACCGGCAGCATCGGCACGTCGGCCGCGGCATAGTCGTCGCGGTAGCGAATCGACAACGCCCAGAAGTGTGGCGGCGTCCAGAAGAAGATGATCGCGAACAGCACCCATGCCGCCGGCTCCAATCCTTCGGTGACCGCAGCCCAGCCCACCAGAGCCGGAACGGCTCCGGCGGCGCCTCCGATGACGATGTTCTGCGCCGAACTGCGTTTGAGCAACAGCGTGTATACGAACACGTAGAACAGCAGTGCCAGCAGCGACAGGATGGCGGCCGGCAGATTGACGGTCACGAAGAGCCAGCCGAACCCGGCGACGCCCAGGGCGGCCCCGAACAACAGCGCATTGCGGGCGCTGATGCGATCCGTAGGCAACGGGCGCGACCTGGTCCGCCTCATGACGCGATCGATATCGGCGTCGATGACCTGGTTGATCGTGTTGGCGCCACCGGCCGAGAGGGTGCCTCCGATCAGTGTGGCGATGACGAGCCATGTGCCGGGCCACCCGCGTGCCGCCAGGATCATTGCCGGGACAGTGGTCGTGAGGAGCAGTTCGATGATCCGTGGCTTGGTCAACTCGACGTAGGCGCGGATCACGTCACCTCCTCCCGCCGGCCGCGAACGGGGATCGGTGATCTCCACCTCGTTGTTCACCCCGCGTTCACCCGGCGGGTCTCCACCGTCGCCGCGGCCACCCGAATCACCGCAAGCGCGGCCACGATCCACAGCAGATCGGCGACGAGCAGGTGGACCAGCTGGATCTCGACCGGGGTCAGCAGCGCGACGTTGAGAATCCCGATGGCGGCCTGGACGCCGACGAGGATTGCCGCCGCATCGGCCTGCCGGCGCACCAGGCCGGCGCCATCGAATGACGGGCTGCGCAGCGCCAACACGATAGTGAGACCACCGGCGATGGCGACGACGGGGTGAATCGCTCTTACCCGCACCAGGAACGGGGCGGCCGAGCCAAACTCGGCTCTGATCCCATCCAGGAGAGAGTCGGCGGGAAACAGGCTGTCGGCGAGCGCGTTCAGTCCGCCCGTGGCGCCGATCAGGAGCATCGTACCGAGGACGACGAGGCCGATCCTGTTGGAGAGGCGCCTCACATCGAGACGCGGCCAGCGGCCACCGTTGGCAACATGCACGACCAGGACGATGGCGCCCAGCAACAGAAAGGTGTTGACCAGATGCAGCGGCACGGCGATCGTCCGCCCGATCGAGGCATCCTGGTCGACCCAGCCGGCGAGCACCAGCACGGCCCCGATGATCACCTCGCCGATGAAGAACGCCCCGGCCCACTTCAGGCCGCGCCGCACCCGGCGCCCGGTCTCGCCCGATCCCCGCGCCGCGATCAGCAACGCCAGCAGGGCTACCGCCAGCATGACGGTGGCGACCCGGTGGGCGAACTCGATGGAGGTTTCGGTGCCTCCCCCCAACGGAAACAGCGATCCTTCGCAACGGGGCCACGACTCGCCGCACCCGTCACCGGACCCGGTGGCACGGACGAGCGACCCGCCTCCGATCACACCGACGGTGAGCCATAGCAGCGCCCACGACCACTTGCCCAGCTTGGGGTGCGCAACGTCGGAAGAATCCACGTCACCAGGCTACCGTTAGGGACGTGAGCTGGATTCACGAGCCGTTCCGCTTCATCCTGGCGTTGCACGGATTCACACTCGGCGGCGCAATGTTCCGGGAGCTCAACCAGCTCGTCGATGCGCCGATAGTGGCTCCCGATCTGCCCGGACATGGCGGTCGCGACGCTACCAATACCGGCTGGGAAGAGGCAGTAGCCGCGGTCGTCGACGGCGCACGAACCTTCCAGCCGGCCACGATTCTCGGCTATTCGATGGGCGGACGCCTCGCATTGGGAGCGGCTCTGGCCGAACCGACGCTCTTTCCCCGGCTCGTTCTGGTATCAACCTCGCTCGGCATCGCGGACGAGACAAAACGAGCCGAGCGGCGCGCCAGCGATGAGGCGCACGCCAAAGCGATCGAGCAGGCGGGGAGCGCCGAGGACTTCGTGCGGTCCTTCGGAAGTATGCCCTTCCTCCAGGCACCAGGAGCTTCGCTGGATCTCGACTCCATCCGGCTGGCGAACCGCGCCGATGGCATCGCCGGGGCGCTGCGCGGCATGGGCCAGGGCAGCCAGCCCTTCTTCGGAGGTGACCTGAACCGGCTGGAGATGCCCGTCGTGTGGGTGGCCGGCAGCCGCGACGAGCAGTACACCGAGATCGCAGCCCAGGGCGCCGCCGAGTCCCCGAACGGGTCGCTCGTGATCGTCGACGCGGGCCACAACGTGATTGCGGAGAACCCGGCGGCCGTGGCCGCGGTGGTGATGGGCCTCAGCCCGCAAACCGCTTGATGGCGTCGATGTAGGTGGCGGGGTCGGAGAGGATCGAGTCGTGGTCGGCTCCGGCGAGCTCGACGACCTCGGCGTCGGTCAAGAGATCTGCCAGCAGGCGCTGCGCGACCGGTTCGACGATGCGGTCGGCGGTTGTGATGATGACCATCGCCGCCTGCGGGAGTTGGCCCACCCAGCGACGCGAGTCGAACCGCCAGGCGGCGTGACCCGCCTCATAGAACAGGGTCGGATCGCGGCGCAGCAGCGCGGCCCGCATCCACCGCTCGTGCTGGGGGTGGAGGGCGCCGGCCCGCTTCATCAGATACGCGGACCCGAAAGCGATCTCACGCGTGCTCAGGCGGGCAAATGATCGAGCCAGCCACATCCCAACCCGGGCCAGCGGTCGCAGCCGGTGAACCGGAAGGGCGGCGGTTGCCGCCAGGATCATGCGATCCACGTGGCCGGGATGGCGCCGGGCCAGCTCCTGAGTGACCATACCGCCGAGTGAATAGCCGAAGACCGTCGCCTTGCCGACGCCGGCGGCATCGAGCACTCCGGCAAGTTCGTCCGCCAGATCCGTGATGTCGAAGCTGCCCCGGATCCAATCGGACTTGCCGTGATTCCGCTGGTCGGGCACGACCACCCGGAAGTGCTCGGCCAGCGAGTCGACGATGTTGTAGAAGTTCATCTCGCCGTCGAAGCCCCAGCCATGGACCAGAACCAGCGGCGGCGCATCGGCAGGGCCCGCCTCACGGACGAAGAACTCGCGCTCGCCGACGAACACCGTGCGGCCGGCGACTCGCAGCGGCCGGTGCTGACCCGAACTGAAGCGCGGCAGCATCTCCGGACCGAGGATTCGCCAGGCTGCCCAGGCGCCGGCCCCGCCCCAGAAGATGGTGCGCAGCTTCATGAGGGCTCCCCGCAGACCCGCGGGCCGGCGAACACGTGCTCGGCAACGAGACGGCCGCCCACCAGATGCTCGTCGATGATGCGCTCCATGACCGGAATCGTCACGCCGTGGTACCACACACCCTCCGGGTAGACGACCGCGATCGGGCCTTGCTCACAGATTCGTAGGCAGTTGGCCTTGGTGCGCAACACGGTGCCGGAGCCGGGCGGCGTCGGCGGTGGCGGTCCGGCAGTCAGGCCGCGCCAGCGTGGTGGCGCCGACGCCAGCCCGAGCTCTTTGAGACGCCGCTTCAGGTAGCTCCATAACTCGACCCCCTCCTGGTACGGAGCACATTGCGGCGTCGTCGCCTCGGCGCACAACAGGATGTGGCGTTGGGTGCCGGCGATGTTGAGGGCGGCACTTATCGCCTCGAGGCGCGCCGCCTCATCGGAGGCTGCGGCGGATGCGGGCAGATCGGGTATTGGCACCGCCCTAGGCTAACTGGGCGCCGCCCTCACAGAACTCGGACGACGCTCCCGGGCCCGTCCTCGAAGCTGCGTTCCGTCAACTCGCCGATATCGTGCCCGGTGACGCCCTCGTCTTCCAGGGCTTGGAGCAGCGCCGCCGTCAGCGGCGCGTCCACCGCCATCAACAACCCACCGCTGGTTTGGGCGTCGGCGGCGAGGATCTGCTCACTCGCGCTCTGCTCGCCAAACCGGGTGAACCGGGAAACGGCCCGCAGGTTTCGCAATGTACCGTCGGGTACGACATCGGCGGCGGCCAGCTCGAGCGCGCCCTCGAAGACGGGCAGCCTCTCGTACTCGATCACTGCGCTCACGCTACTGGCACGCACCATCTCACCGAGATGGCCGAGAAGCCCGAATCCCGTGACGTCGGTGGCCGCGGCGACCCCGACCCGCCGCATGGCTGCCGCGGCCCCGGCATTGAGCGTCGCCATCGACTCGATGGCGGCTCGGGCCACCGCGTCCGAGGCCAGCCGCCGCTTGATCGCGGTTGTGACTATTCCCGTGCCCAGCGGCTTGGTGAGAACCAACCGATCGCCCGGTTTGCCGGCCGCATTCGTGATGACCCGCTCCGGGTTGACGAGGCCGGTGATTGCCAAGCCGTACTTGGGCTCCTTGTCGTCGATCGAGTGACCACCCACGAGAGTGCACCCGGCTTCGGCCAGCTTGTCCGCCCCGCCCTCGAGGACGTCACCGAGCAACTCGAAACTCAACGCGTCACGCGGCCAACCCACTATCGACAGGGCGGTGAGGGGCGTCGCCCCCATTGCGTAGACGTCGGACAGCGCGTTGGCCGCGGCAATCCGGCCCCAGTCCCGGGCATCGTCGACAATGGGGGTGAAGTAGTCCACCGTCTGCACGAGGGCCACGTCGTCGTTGAGGCGGTAAACGCCGGCGTCGTCCGCGGTTGCGACGCCCACCAGCAGATCGGGGTGGGAAGTGGCTGCTGATTTGGATATCCGGCGCAAGACCTGCGCCAGCTCGTCCGGTCCGAGCTTGCATGCTCAGCCGGCGCCGTGGGAGAACTCTGTGAGCCGCATCAGCCACCTCCTTTCGGTCGTCTGGGCGCCCGCGGCGAGTGTAAGCGGGAATGTTCGAGACGTGGCCACTACGAAGCTCGTTATGCCATTACCTGGGTGTAACGAATACTGGCCTAGTGCATTGACTCTGGACGGGCACACAGTCCGCTCGGGGGCTATGATTGAGCGTAGCTCGGGGCTCAGCCCCGTAGCGCGCTAGGCCCTCTCGTCCCCCCTGGAGGGCCTAGCGTCTTTCTGGACCTGATCATTCGTCGATCGCGACGCCTGACCAGCCCCGCCTCTAGGCTCCGGCATCATGAAGTTCCGCGTACCGGACCCGCGCCGAGTGGCAGAGAGCCTGCGAGACTTCGCGCGCCGCCGCCCGATCGAGGCTGCCGAATACATCGAGTCGCACCGCGACGAATGGGAAGCCCTCGTCGGGGAAAGCCCCGAGACCGCCGCCGATGTGCTCGAGGCGATAGACGAGGAGTCTGCAGCCGAACTGCTCGTCGATCTCGAATCACACGACGCCGGTGAGGTGCTCGACGAGATGACTCCGGAGTCGGCGGCCGACGTCATAGAGGAGCTCAACCCGGCGACGGCGGCCGACCTGATCGAGGAAATGACCACCGATCAGGCGGCCGACTTGATCGGTTACCTCGAGGAGGAGGAGCGTGCCGCGGTCCTCGCCTCGTTGGAGCCCGGTGCGGCGGCCGCCATCGACGCACTTCTCCAATATGCCCCGGACAGCGCCGGCGGCATCATGACAACCGAAGTTGCCGCCCTCCCCGTCGGGTTGACCGCGGGAGAAGCCATCGAGGCGTTGCGACGGCTCCACGAGGACCTGGGGTCCAACCTCAGCTACGTCTATGTGACCGACTACAGCCAGCAGTTGGCCGGCGTGGTTTCGTTCCGCGACCTGGTTTTCGCCCGCCCGGGCACGGGCTTGGAGGACGTCATGATCCCCGAACCCCACTCGGTGTTCACCGACACCGATCGCGAGGAAGTCGCCGAGCTGATCCAGCGCTACAACCTGCTCGCCATACCGGTGACCGACCCGTCCGGGAAGCTCGTCGGGATGGTCAAGGTCAGTGAAGCGATCAGAGCCGTCCAGGCCGAGGCGACGGAGGACATCGCCCAGATGGTCGGCGCCGGGGCCGAAGAGTCGATCTACACCCCGATTCTCCGTTCGGTGCGGCGTCGCCTGCCCTGGCTGCTGGTGAACCTCGTCATCGGCTTGTTCATTGCTCTGATGATCGGGCCCTTCCGGGCAATCATCGAGGAGAACGGTGTGCTGGCACTGTTGATGCCGATGGTCGCCCTGCTCGGCGGCAACAGCGGCGCCCAGAGCCTGGCAGTCATCATTCGCGCCATGGCGCTGGGGGAATTGCCGCCGGGCCGGGCAATGCGCGCAGTTCGTCGCGAGTTCTTCGTGGGACTCACCAACGCCGGATCGCTCGCGGTGCTTGCCGGGATGGTGGGATGGATGTACTCGCAGAACCCGGACATCGGCATCGTCATGGGAGTCGGCGTTGGGGTCAACCTCGTGGTGGCCGGTTTCGCCGGCGCCGGTATCCCCGTCCTCCTGCGCCGCCTCGGTCTCGATCCGGCGCTGGCGTCGAACATCTTCCTGACCCTGATCACCGACCTGGTCGGTTTCGGCGGCTTCCTGCTCACCGCCACCATCCTGCTGTGAGCGTCGATCAGTTCAGGATTTGGCCGAAACCCTAACTACCAAGAATCGTTGTCGGGGTGTCGGCAAAGGGCCCGGAGAAGACCATGCGGAAGCCCTCCTCGAGGCGGACGAGGTAGTAGCGATCGAGCAGCTCTTGCTCGGCCTCCGTCGGAGTGGATACCAGCACCGCGTCTGCCGCGGCGGAGTCGTCGATGATGTGAGCGGTGAGGATCGGCGGGAACCTCTCGACGATGTCCACCAGGACGTTCTGGAGATCGATGTCGGTCAGCGATCTGTAGGACTCCTTGTCGAGAAGCACCACCACCGTGTCGCCGTCTTCGCCGGCCTCACGTGAGACGATCGAGTACTTGGGAAAAGAGGGCTCGCCGGACGGGGCCAGCGTGGTCGTCGCCGTAGTGGTCGGCGCCGTAGTCGACGTGGAAGTCGACTCGGCAGCCTGGAGACTCGTCACCGGCGCCGCCGTGGTCGTCGGTGCAGTAGTTGATGAGGCTTCAGCGTCGTCGCCCGAGCAGGCTCCGCTCAGCAAAGCGAGACCGCACACGCAGCTCAGAATCAGGCGAAGTTTCACGGTTCAATCGTACCGGGCTTTTCGGTTTGCGCACGTGGATGCCAGCCTATTTCTCCGCGTGGTGATCAGCGAGCCACGCATCGAAAGCGACGCCCTCCATCCAGCGTTCACCGCTGACAACGCGAAAACGCTCCTTCACGTCTTCGAACAGCTCTGCGGCCGGCTCTCGCGAGAGGCCGAGACGAGCCAACGCCAGCAGCGGCCGCCAGGCCCTGACCCCGATCCCAATATCGACCCGGGTCCGCCAATCGCCGTGGTCGGGGGGCCGCCCGGCGGCGGGATCGAGCCAGAAATCGCGCAGCTTTTGGGCGGCTCGCACGATCCGCCGCAGCTCGCGCCCGACATCCTTGTCCACATGCGACGAGGCGGCCACACCTTCGATCCAGTCGGCCAGCGCCCGGTCCGTCCATGCTGCGGCATCGAAGCAAACGGCGGAGTACAGCTCTTCGCACTGCGCGAGGAGGCCGGGGTAATCAGCCAACCCCGGAGCCCGTTCCGATCCCCAGCTCGGCGACAACCAGCTCCCGAAAGCCTGAGGACAGCGCCGCCGTGATCGGGCCCGGATCGAAGCCGCGTGATCCGACCGCGGCCACGGGGAGGATCTCCTTGGTCGTGGACATTACGAACGCCTCATCCGCCGCGTGTAGGCGAACCGCCGGGAACCTGCCCTGCTCGATCACTATGCCCCTCATTGCGGCCAGTTCGATCACGGCATTGCGGGTCACCGATCGCAGGATTCCCAGGTCGAGCGAGGGAGTCTCGACGACCCCATCGACGACCCAGGCGATCGACGCCATCGGGAGCTCCAGAACCGTCGCCGCCGCGTCCAGCAGGAGGGCATCGTCGAATCCCTCCCGCCGGGCTCGGAGGAGTGCCGCGGTATTGGGCGCGTACGACAGCGACTTGACGCCCACCAGCTCGCCTGTGGCCCCCGCCGGGTGCCACGACGCCGGCAGCTCGAGAAGCCGAATCGAATCTCCGGGGGGCCGAGCTTCGTGGGCGAAGACGATGGTGGAGGATCCGACACCGAGCTCATCGAGGTCCGTGCCACCGGTAACCGCGATCCGGACGAGGACATCGCCGACGGCGGCCCGATCCCGGGCCCACTCTTCGAGAGAGCGGCGCGGCGGCAGCGGCAGAAGCAGAGCAGCCGCGCTGCGCGTCAGTCGATCGAGGTGCTCGTCGAGCCGGAATGGTTGCCCGGAATACGATCGCAGCACCTCGAAGCACCCGTAGCCTCGCAGAAGGCCGATGTCGTCCACTCGCACGACGGCCGCCGCTGCGCCGACGCGATCGCCGTTGACGATGACGTCGCCGATGGGGGTCATGCCCATGATTCGTGAATCACTGGTAGCCGTTCGTGATCGGAATCCGGCGGTCTTTGCCGAACGCTTTGGCCGTGATGCGCACCCCCGGAGGTGCCTGGCGCCGCTTGTACTCGTTGTGATCCACCATCCGGGCAACCCGCTCCACGACCGTGGGGGGAAACCCGGCGGCGACGATGTCCTTGATGGCCCGATCTTGTTCGACGTACATCTCGAGAATGCCGTCGAGGGTGTCATAGTCCGGTAGCGAGTCGGAGTCGAGCTGACCGGGGCGCAGTTCGGCCGAGGGCGGCTTCTCTATCGTCTCCAGTGGAATCACCACGCCGTCACGATTCCGCCAGACCGCCAACCGGTACACCCAAGTCTTGAACACGTCCTTGAGAACGGCGTAGCCCCCGGCCATATCGCCGTAGAGCGTGGCATAGCCGACGGCCATCTCGGACTTGTTGCCGGTCGCCACGACCATCGACCCGAACTTGTTGGACAGTGCCATCAGGATGGCGCCGCGAATCCGGGCTTGGAGGTTCTCTTCCGTCACGTCGGGATCGGTGTCGGCGAACTGTGGCGCCAGCGACTCGAGGAACTGGGCGAAGACGTCATCGATCGGGATCATGTCGAAACGACACCCGAGATTGACCGCCAGCCGGCGACTGTCCGCGATCGAGCCGTCCGAGCTGTAGCGGGTCGGCATGGTGACCCCCCAAACGGCCTGCGGCCCCAGCGCGTCCACCGCGATGGCGCACGTCAAGGCGCTGTCGATGCCGCCGGACAGCCCGATCACCACGTCGTTGAAACCGTTCTTGCGGACGTAGTCTCCCAGCCCGGTGACGAGCGCCGCGTAGACCTCGGCCTCGTCACTCAGCCGGAGCCGCACATCCGAAGCCGGCTGGTCCCGGCCGATCTCGATATCGACGTGGAAGAGCTCCTCTTTGAACTGCGGTGCCCGGTGGATCAGTTGGCCCGTCGCGTCGAATACCATCGACTCGCCGTCAAACACGAGCTCATCCTGTCCGCCCACGAGGTTGAGGTACACGACCGGCACCCCCGAGTTCCGCGCTTGGGTAGCCAACAGATCGGCGCGCTCCTCTCCTTTGCCCAGGTGGTAGGGCGAGCCGTTGATGTTCAGCAGAATCTCGGCACCGGCTTTGGCTTGCTGCGTCGGCGGGCCGTTCGGAGACCAGATGTCCTCGCACACCGACACCCCGCATTTCACGTCACCAACGGTCCATACCTGATCCGCCGCCTCGCTCGGCACGAAGTAGCGGGCTTCGTCGAAGACGCCGTAGTTGGGGAGCAACGCCTTGTGATAAGTACCCAACCGCCGTCCGTTGCCGATCAAAGCGGCCGCGTTGGCCAGCGAGCGCGGCATCGAGTCGTCGGGGTGGTGATCGACCGCCACCCGATCGACGAACCCAACCACCGTGACCACTTCGCCGGAGGCTTGCGTGATACGTTCCAGGGCAGCCAGGTTGTCGTCGATGAACGCCGGCCGCAGCAACAGGTCCTCGGGGGGATATCCAGTGATCGCCAACTCCGGCAGCAGCAACATGTCGGCGTCGTGCCCCTCGGCCCAGGCCATGGCGGCCATGATCGAGTCGGCATTCCCGGATATGTTGCCGACCTTCAGGTTCAGCTGAGCACAGGCAACCCGAATTCGCTTCAATCCATGCTCCGGCACATCGTGACCTCTCGCTCATGGTGTGCAGCCGGTCGACTACTTGTCCCACCACGAAGATTACCGGCGTGACCGCCGGCGGGGCTACACCCCGGCGACAGTCTCGGCGATGAGCCAGTCGACAACTGCTTTGGCAGCTTCCTTCGGAGAGGCCCCGGATTCAATAGCCTCGTCGTAGGCCTTCAGCTGCCGATGGGCGCTGGTTCCCCGGGCGACGATCGTTCGGGCGTGCTCCACCTCGGCGAGGCAGTCGAGCTCCGCGGCATCCTCGCTCACGAGCTCGATGATCTCTTCGATCAGATCCTCGAACGGGACCAGCCGGCTCAGGCCGAAGTCGATCAACGAACCTCTGACGCCGTAGCGCTGCGCCCGCCAGGTGTTCTCGTCGATCAAGGAGCGGCTGTAGATCCGCCAGCGTTGGTTGTGCGTCCGCCGCCGGTACAGCATCGACAGCAGGCTCATGTATATCGACGCCAGCGTGATGCCATCTTCGAGCGATGTGCAGATGTCCGTGCAACGCAGCTCGAGAGTCGGATATCGATCGCTCGGCCGGATGTCCCACCACAGCTTGGTGGCGTCCTCGATGACCCCGGCGTCGATCAGGACCCCGACATGGCGCCGGTAGTCGGCCCAGCTGCCGAACTCGTCGGGCAAACCCGTTCGAGGCAGCGATCGGAAGACCGAGGTGCGATAGCTCTTGAGGCCGGTGTTCTCCCCGCCCCAGAACGGCGATGACGTCGACAACGCCATCAAGTGAGGCAAGAAGTAGACAACCTGGTTCATCAGGTCGATGCGAAGGTCCTCGTCATCGATCATGACATGAACGTGCATGCCACTGATCACCAGCCGGCGCACGATTCCTGCCATGTCGCGCGCCAGCATGTGGTAGCGCTCCTTGTCGGTGTGACGCTGCTGCACCCAGTCGGCAAATGGGTGCGTCGAGGCGGCGATCGGCGCCAGGCCATGTTTGCCGGTGACGTCGGCGACCGTGCGCCGCAGCAGGGCGAGATCGTCTCGGGCCTCGTGCAGAGTGTTGCTGACCTTGGTCCCGACCTCGATTTGTGATCGCAGGAACTCGGGGCTCACCTGGCCGGCGAGCCGCTCCTCGCACTCCGACATCACCCCATCGGGCAGATCCCGGACCAGGTC
Organism: Acidimicrobiia bacterium; assembly: GCA_041608315.1. Lineage (GTDB taxonomy): Bacteria > Actinomycetota > Acidimicrobiia > Spongiisociales > UBA5794 > JAHEJX01. The sequence goes on from JBFISZ010000005.1 coordinate 15,243, forward strand.
CCGGCTCTCGCGATCGACGACGAGGTACTCCTCTTCGATCCCAACCGTGAATGTCGGTCTCTCTACGGCCACTGCCACTCCTCTTGCGCGCCGGCCCCCAACATAGTTGGGTGGCCCGCAGTCGGTCGGTACCTCTCCGGCCGGCGCGACCAGAATCGGGATGTCGCCAAGAGAAATGGTCGGGGCGGAGCGGCTCCGGGCCGAATATAGAGACCTGTGCTTTTCAATTCAGTCGCATTCGCGCTATTCCTCCCGACGGTAGTCGTCGCCTATTGGCTCGCCCCGCGGCGGTTCAGAACCGGGGTGCTCCTGATGGCGTCGTACGTCTTCTATGGGTGGTGGGACGTGCGCTTCCTGTCGCTGATACTCATCTCGACGCTCACGGACTACACGGTCGGACAGAGGCTGTACGCGGCGGGCCCGGACTCGGTGCGGCGCCGCTGGCTGGCGGTGAGCCTGTTCGTCAACCTCGGCATGCTCGGGTTCTTCAAGTACTGGGGGTTCTTCGTTGAATCGGCGAGCTCGCTACTGACGTCGGTCGGCGCCAATCCAAACCTGCCCCTGCTGCAGGTCGTGCTTCCTGTGGGGATCTCCTTCTACACCTTTCAAACGCTGTCGTACACCTTCGACATCTATCGGCGGCGCTTGGAGCCCGAAACGAGCCTCCCCCGCTTCGCGCTGTTCGTGGCGTTCTTCCCGCAGCTCGTCGCCGGCCCGATCGAAAGAGCCCACAGGCTGCTTCCCCAGCTGAGGTCACTGGCCACCGACTTCCGCTCCGTCGCATGGGGTGAGGCGGCCGCGCTGCTGCTGCGCGGTCTCTTCCGCAAGGTCGTCATTGCCGACGGATTGGCCGGGTTCGTCAATGAGGTATTCGCCAATCCCGACCGATTCGGAAGTCTGGCCGTCGCCGTCGGAGTGCTCGCCTTCTCTATTGAGATCTACGGAGATTTCGCCGGGTACACCGACATGGCACGGGGCACTGCGAAGCTGTTCGGCGTCGATCTCATCGAGAACTTCCGCTTCCCGTACTCCGCCCGCAGTTTCACCGACTTCTGGCGGCGCTGGCACATATCGCTCTCCACCTGGCTACGCGACTACCTGTACATCCCCCTCGGCGGCAACCGCCATGGCAAAGCCCGCACCTACGCCAATCTCATGATCACGATGCTCCTGGGCGGGCTCTGGCATGGAGCCGGCTGGGGATTCATCGTCTGGGGCGGGCTCCACGGCCTCTACCTAGCGGGCGAGCGGCTGTGGCGCGACCGCCATGACAGCACCCCGGTGCGCCTGCCGGCCCCGCTCGTTTTCGTAATCGTCACCCTGACGTGGATCCCATTCCGAGCCCCATCCCTATCGCAGGCAGGGGACGTGCTCGCCGGCGTCTTCGGACCGCTCCAAGGCCAGCAGTTCGTGGCGGCACCGATCGTCGTCGGGGTGCTCGGCATCATGAGCCTCATCCTCGATCGGGCCGACTCCCGCGGTCTCGCCAATCCCGCTGCCGGACTTCCCCCATTTGTCAAGGGTCTGTCCTATGGGGCCGCCATCGTGGCGGCCTTCGTCTTCACCTCGCGTACCGCAGTTCCCTTCATCTATTTCCAGTTCTGATGCAGTTGCGCAAGTTCCTTCTCACACTGCTTGGTGCCGCCCTCGCCATTGCGAGCGCCGAATTCGCCATCCGCCAAGCCGAACCGCACCTGCCGGCCTTGTCCGAGTGGCCGACCGTCGAAACCGAGGTGAAGAGCTCACAGTACGCCAACTTGGATCCGCGGCCCACCCTTCTGATCGTGGGCTCGAGCATGACCGAATCGGCCATCGACCCGCAACGGTTGGTGGCGATGGGAGCGGCACCGGCTGCGTACAACTCTGCGTTCCCGTTCTTCTCGCCGGCCGCCACCGACCTGTGGCTTCGTGATTTCCTCAAACCCTGGGACGACCTCGAACTCATCATCATCGGGCTCCCGGTGTGGCCACCGCCCGACGAAATCTCGAGTGATCCGCTCGTCAAGGGATTGCTGGAGGTGATCGGACCCAAAGTGATAACCAATCCCCTCGACGAGATCGCCCTCTGGAGGTTGCGGGGGATCCTGGTCGACCTCGACGAAGCCGCCCGTCGCGAGCGAACGGTCGCCCATGGGCTGTGGACCGAGCTCGGGCATCAGACCGTCTACTACGGAGGCGCCGGTCGCACCGTTGCCGGTAACTATCCACCATACGGGACACCGAAGATGAGCGCCGTGCAGGAGCGGGCCTTGCGCCGCCTCATCGCGACTGTGCAGCAAGCCGGCATCACTCCGGTGGTGCTCCTGGAGCCCGGGAGATACCCCGACCCGGTCGACGACCAGACGGTTGCCGCGTACACGGACTGGCTCCGTGCCCTCACCGATGAGCTCGAAGTCGAGTTCTGGGACAGTCACACGATCGACTGGGATGAATCCTTCTACGCCGACGAAACCCACTTCAACCGCGCCGGAACCATCGCCTTCAGCCAGTACATCGGCGAGCGGATCCTCGAGTTGAACAGCCGATGAACGACGGTTCACCGCGCCGGTAGCCGGACCTCAGGCCAGAACCAGGCCGGCTGCCAGGATGGCGTCGGTGAGAGCGGCTGCGTCGCCGGGACGAACCGAGATAGTGAGAACGCCACCGCCCCCGTAGGGAGCGTGCCGCAGCTGGACGTCGCGAACGTCGGCGCCGGCGGCAGACAGCGCAGCCCCGACTTTGGCCAACTCGCCCGGCCGGTCGGCGAGTGCGATCTGGACCGCCGTAGCCCGCGCCGTCAGGGAACGCCGTACCTCGCGAGCGGCGTCGAGATGCCGGGCCAAGCCACCGATGTCACCGGCGACGAGCAGGGCGGCCAGTTCGCCGAGCCGGGTCTGGAGCGCGGCGACGGCGGTGAGGACATCGTCCCGGTTGGCCGTCAGCACATCGAGCCACAACTTGCTGTCGGATCCGGCCACTCTGGTGAGGTCGCGGAAGCTGCCGGCGGCGAGGCTCATGGCCGCCTCATCGGCGGCGGCGATTTCGACGAGCGAAGCCGCCAGTATCTGGGGCAGATGGCTGATGGCGGCGACGGCCGCGTCATGCTCGGCGGCGGTCATCCGCACTGGACGGGCCCCCATCTCGGTCACGGTCGATTCGACGGCCACCATGTCTGGCTCCGATGCACCGTCAGTGGTAATCACCCAGGTGGCTCCGTTGAAGAGCGATGCAGTAGCGGCCGCCGGGCCGGATACCTCGCGGCCCGCCATCGGATGGGTGCCGACAAAACGCGCCAGGTTGCTGGCGGCGGCGATGGCGCCTTTGGCCCCGGAGGTGTCGATCGTCAACCAGGGCACATCGGCGCCCGAGACGAACTCGACGGCCGCCGCGGGCGGACCGGCGAAGACGACGAGATCGTGCGGTCCGGCACAGGCCGCATCCTGGGTGGCGGCGCGCTCATCGATGCCGCCCCTGGCGAGGGTTTGCTCGGCCGTCTCCCGGTCGGGGTCCCAGCCGACGGCGTGCCAGCCGGCATCGCGCAACGCCAATCCGATCGACGTACCGATCAGCCCGGTACCGAGGATGGCGACTGACTTCACCGACGGTTACAGCTCGAAGCCCATCACCGAGCACAGCGCCCGTACATCGTCCATCAGCGCGGCGAACTCTCCCGGCAAGATCGCCTGAGCTCCATCGACGAGCGCCGTCTCCGGGGCCGGGTGTACGTCAACCATGAATCCGTCCGCCCCGGCAGCGACGGCGATACGTGTCAGCGGCGCCACGAGATCGCGCCGTCCTCCCGAATGGCTCGGGTCAACGAGGATCGGCAGGTGCGAAAGCCCCTTGACGACCGGTACGGCCGAGATATCCAGTGTGTTGCGTGTGGCCGTCTCGAATGTGCGAATGCCTCGCTCGCACAGGACGATGTCGTGGTTGCCCTCTTTGTAGATGTACTCGGCCGCGTTGAGCCACTCCTCGATGGTGGCGGTCAAGCCCCGCTTGAGCAGCACCGGCTTCGGCTGCCTTCCCAGCTCCGACAGGAGAGTGAAGTTCGCCATGTTGCGAGTCCCGACTCGGATGATGTCTGCGTAGCCGGAAACGAGCTCGACGTCCCGCGGATCGACGGCTTCTGCAACGAAGGGGAGCCCGAACTCGTCGCGAGCTTCGGCAAGCAGCTCGAGGCCCTTTTCCTCCAGTCCCTGGAACGAATAAGGCGACGTCCGCGGTTTGAACGCGTCGCCGCGCAGGATTCTGGCGCCTGCGGCGGTGACCGCCTCGGCCGACGCGAAGAGCTGTTCGCGCGATTCCACCGCACACGGCCCTGCGATCGGAGCGAAGTGTCCGCCCCCGATGAGAACCCCACTGACGTCCACGACCGTGTCCTCCAATTGGAAGTCGCGACTGACGAACTTGAAGGGCTTGAGGACGGGCACGGCCCGCTCCACACCTGGAAACGCCTCCCAGGGAAGTTGCTGGATGACTTGCCGGTCGCCGAGCGCGCCGATGACCGTACGAAACCGGCCTTCGGAAATGTGAGCTTCGGCGCCGATGTCATGCAACCGCTCAACCACGTGATTGACGGCGGCGGCGTCGGCGTCCTTTCGCATGACAATGATCAAGGCTTCGTCCCCTTTGGTGTTGGTGGTCACGAAGGCTCCTTGGGAGGCCACGGGTGCTCTGAGAGGATAGGCGCCTTGCGTCGGAGCCCGGCCGGGCCGTCCCCGCGCTCGCCCTGGTGCTTGCAAAACACCGCACTGGTTAGACATCAGCTAGCGCTTGCAAAAGTTAGCAAAGTGCGATATATTGTTCACGTGAAGCAGCCCCTCTCCGATGTGGGATCGTTTATCCGCCAGCAACGCGAGCGCAGCGCCATGTCGCTACGCAAGCTCGCCGAGGCCGCCGGAATCTCGAACCCATATCTCAGCCAGATCGAACGTGGGCTCCGCAAACCGTCGGCGGAGATCCTCAAGTCGATCGCACGTGCCTTGTCGATCCGCGCCGAAGCTCTCTTCGAGCACGCCGGATTGCTCGAAGGCATCGAAAGGCCGGGCGTGATCGAGTCCATTGAGGCCGACGTAATGCTTCAGAGAAGCCAAAAACAAGCGTTGATGCAGATCTACACGAGCTTCATCAACGACAACACAACGGAGGAACAATGACGCTCAAGTCGCAGAAAGAGCTGGCCAAGAAGACCTTCTATGCCGGAATCGGCGCCCCCGTGGTCGCCGGACGCATGGCCAAGAACTATGCCGACTGGCTCGCCGCCCAGGGCGGCAAGTACGGCAAGCGAGCCCAGGAGCGCTTCGAAGAGCTCTCCAAGGAGGGCGAGAAGGTGACCAAGCAGCTGCGGGATGCCGACGTGGTCGAAGAGCTTCAGAGCCGAGTCGACTTCGACAAGGTACAAGACCGCGTCGAGAAGATGCGCGACCAGCTCGAAGGCGCCCTCGAGAGCTGGCGCGAGTCGTTCACGCCGGCTCCCAAGACGGCAGGGACCAAGACGGTCGCAGCCAAGCCGACGGCAAAGAAGGCCCCGGCCTCGAAGCCTGCAGCCAAGAAGCCGGCGACCAAGGCCGCGACCAAGCCCGCCGCCAAGAAGCCCGCCGCCAAGAAGGCCCCAGCTGCCAAGAACGCCCCGGCTGCCAAGAAGGCCCCAGCTGCCAAGAAGGCCCCGGCTGCCAAGAAGTAGCCGGCCGGCCCAACCAGGAAGCCCCCGGGATCTCGCTTCCCGGGGGTTCCTGCTTGGTACGGCAAAGGCGGGGCGCCCCTCTACCCGCTGCGGCGACTACGTCGCCGGCGGGGCCCTTCTCCCCTCCTGGGAGACACATCAAGTAGACCGCCCCCTTTCGCCGGCAGGCCGCCGCTTTTGCCGGACGGGCTCGCTGCTAGTGAACGACTATGGGGTCGAGGTCTTTGGCGTTGTCGACCCAGCGCTGAACCATGGCCTCGGTTGGCAGACGCCGGACCAGATCCTTCTTCCGGTTGATCTCGATCATCGCAGTGAGAAGGTTGGCGGCATTGCGGCGCCGCAGCTCCTTGACGGTGTCCACCCCGGAGGCCTCGAGTAGGTCGGAATACTCCTCACCAACTCCTTTGATGCGCATCAAATCGGCGCGGTTGACCCATTCGAGGATCTGGCGCTCCGAGATACCGGTCGCGTCGGCGAGTTCTCGACGTCCGCGCCTGGTTGCACCATGCCTGAGCAAGGCTTCTGTAGTGCGCACCCGTGCCTTGCGTAATCTCGTCGCATACTTGTGGCCGATCCCCTCAATCGCATCGATCGACGCCATTTGTCGTCCTCTCCAGTCATCAGAAGTTGCTGTTACCTATCAGCGGGCAAAGGTAACGCCAGCCGGACGCGACACTACTCAACGAACCGCCCTCGGCGCCAAAGCGACTACCCGGCGAGTTCGAGAAGATCATCCCCGCTGGTGATGGGGCGCGGTGGGGCCCAGTCGACGCGGACCTCGGTGACCCACTGCGGATGGGCCAGCAGGAACTGCTGGAGGTCGAGATCGCCCTCCACGCTCAGGAAGCGCGGCCAGATATCCCGACCCAACAAAACGGGACCGCCCCGGACGTATCGATACTTGGGCACAGTGACGGGTTTCGCCGCGCCCGCATGCGCATCGAGCAACACCCCGAGGACGGCCCGCTCGACGGCCGGGGTGTCCAAATCGACGACAAAGGCGGCCCCGACTCCTGTCGCATGCGTCAGCCAGTCGAGCCCGACCCGCAGCGGCGCCGCCGTGCCCTCCTGCCACTCGGGGTCGACGATCACCGTGATGTCGGCGATGGCATCGACGAGGCCGGCGTGGGCCTCCTCGCGCACGACCACAACCACCGCGTCGAGCCCGGCGAGGCGGCGGACGACTCCGGCGAGCAGCGACTCGCCGCGCCACGGCTCTTCGGCCAGCGTTGCAGCCGGCCCGGGCGAGTCGGTGGTCGCGATGACCACGGCTGCCGCGCTGAGCCCTTCTGGTTCGGCATCAAGATCCACGGCGTCACGGTACTCGGCGCGTTCGGCCCACCGGCCGTCTCCTATAACGAGGAGTCGCCGGCAATCTCGGTGGCGATCCTGGTGGCATCCGCCGCCACGTGGCCGACCCCCACTCCCCGGTAGCCCCAACCCGTGAGGTGGAGTCCCGGGCGGCCCAGACTCTCCAACTCCGCCAGCCACGCGCTATGGCCCGGCTCGTACTGAGGAATCCCAATCCGGTGCCGGATCAGATGGACGAACGACGGGTCGGGCGCGATGCCGAGGATCTTGGCGACTTCGGCTTGGACCCGCTCGATGATGCGGTCGTCGTCCCAATCCATCACTTCCGGGTGATTGGCGCCCCCGGCAATCACCTTGGCCAGGGAGTGCCCCACCGGCGCCCGGTGCGGCGCGTACGATGACTCGAAGAGGACGCCGAGCGAGATCGTGCCGGCATCCGGTCCGGTAAGTGCCCCGAATCCTGGCGGCAGCGGGAGTCGGTTCGATTCCGCACCGAGACCGACGACGACGGCCGGGGCGGACACGGCGCGAGTGAGGGTCGCTGCCAGCTCGCCCTCGACCAACACCGCCGCATCCGAAGGCCGGACGGCGAGTACGACGTGCTCGGCTTCCCAGCCGTCCGACCCCTTCAGCTCCCAGCCGCGGTCGCGGCGCCGCACAGACTCGATCGTGACCCCGGGCCGGTACCGATCGCCGAGTCGCCGGGCGGCTTTCTCGGCCAGGGCACTGAAGCCGCCGACCGGCACGTGGCTCTTGGCCCGCGGCGTCCCCCGCTCCCGACGCCTGGCGCGCCGAATGCCGCCGCGCACGAGCGAGCCGGCCTCGTCCTCCAGGGCGGAGAACACCGGGAAGGCAGACCGGGCCGACAGCCGAGCGGGATCTCCCGCAAACACTCCCGAAGCGGCCAGCCACGCCAGCGTGCCGCCCATCCCCTTGCCGAACCTGCGGCGAAAGAACGCGTCGACCGACTCGTCGGGCGAAGCGGCCTTCGTACGAATGAACGGCTCGGCCAGGGCGCGGAACTTGGCCGGCCAGGTAACCACCGGAGACAACACCACTTTCGGTGAGGGACCGAGGACATTGAGCCGACCGCGGGCATAGACGTAGCGGAGGGCAGCGTCCACAGCCGGGACGACCTCGGCGCCGAGGTTGGCGAGCACCGGGGACAGTTCCGGCTTGGGGAGCAGCAGCGCCCCGGCCGCCGGTTCGAGCTGATAGCCGTCGCGCACAACGGTCCGGGCAACCCCGCCCGGACGTTCATCGCGGTCGAGGACTACCACATCGTCGATACCGGCCGCCTGCAGCTCGGAGGCGGTCAATAGCCCCCCCAGCCCGCCGCCGACTATCGCAACTCGCACCTTCATGGCGCCCTCACACAGTCTTGGAGAACATCGGCCCGTCACCGGTCTGGCGACGGGTGTGGGCATCGAACACCGAAGCCACCCTCCGGACGAACAGGGCGCCGAGCTCGGTGGTGCGCACCCGCAGACCGTCGACTAGGGCCATCCCCTCGTCGATGAGGCCGCCCGGACTCGCCAGTTCCGCGAGCTCGGCCGCGAAATATGTAGTGCCGTCGAGGTCGAACCGGTGGCCGGCGGCCTCCAGGTCGACGAGGCCGTTGCACATGAGCTCCGTGATCACGAAACGCCGGATCTCGTCGTCAACGCTGAGGCGGTAGCCGCGCTCGATGGGCAGCTCGCCGCGTTCTACCGACTGGTAGTACGAGGCCAGCCGCCGATGGTTCTGGGCGTAGGCGCCGTCGATGTCGGAGATTCCGGACGTGCCGACCGCGACCATCTCGGTATCGCGCTTGGTCGTGTATCCCATGAAATTGCGGTTGAGAGTCCCCGCAGACGCCGCCACGGCCAACTCATCGTCGGGGAGGGCGAAGTGGTCCATCCCGATCTGGACGTAACCGGCATCGGTGAGCGCGGAAACGACCAACGCCAGCAGGGCGAACTTGGCATCCGTATCGGGAAGCAGATCTTCATCGAGCCGCTTCTGATGGGGGCGCATCCACGGGACGAACGCGAACGAGTAGACCGCGAGCCGGTCGGGTTGCAGCTCGATGACCGTCTCCAGCGTCTCGGTGAGGGTGCCCTCGTCTTGGCCCGGCAGGCCGTAGATGAGATCGAAGTTGATCGAGGAGAAGCCGAGGCGGCGGGCATCCCAGTAGAGGCTCTCGGTCTCCTCCTTCGTCTGGTTGCGCCCGATGAGCCGCTGCACCTCGGCGTTGAGGTCCTGAACCCCCAGCGAGATGCGGTTGAATCCCAGCGGTGCCAGCGCCTCGAGATGCTGGGTCGTCGTCACCCGCGGATCGACCTCGATTGCCAGCTCGGCTTGCGGCGCCATCTCGAAACGGCGGGTCAACGCGGTGTGCAATTCGACCATGACCTGCGGGGAGTAGTGGGTCGGGGTGCCGCCCCCCCAATGGTATTGCACCACCCGGCGCCGCTCGCCCAGGTGGTCGGCCAGGAGATCGGCCTCCGCCACCACCTTGCTCAGGTAGGCGTCGGAGATCTCGGGCCGCTTCGTTATCACCACGTGGCAAGCACAGAACGAGCACCGGGCTTCACAGAAGGGAAGGTGCACATACAGCGACAGGGGCTGCTCCGGCCGGGTCGCCGCCGCCGCCAGCCGGGCGGCGTACTCGGCGGAGCCGACCGCCTCGGTGAACTCCACCGCAGTGGGGTACGACGTATAGCGGGGCCCCGGCCGGTCGTGACGTGCCAGGAGCTCTGAATCGACCTTGATCATGCGCGCACCGCCTCTACAAAAGTGGCCACGTTCTCGGGCGGCGTGTGCCGGTCGATCCCGTGACCGAGATTGACAATGTGACCGTCGCGACCGGCGGAACCGGCGAGCAGGGCGCCTACCGCCTTGCGGATCGTGTCCGGGTCGGCGAGCAGGATTGCCGGATCGACGTTGCCCTGGATGGCGACATCGCCGAGCCGAGCCCAAGCCTCGACGAGCGACAGTCGCCAGTCCACACCGTATCCCTCGGCGCCGATGGCGGGCTGGATGTCGAGCGTGTGACCACATCCCGGGGCGAAGTAGATCCGGGGAGCCTCGAGCTCGGCGAGAGCCCTGGCGGCCGGGGGCATCGCGATGTCGCGGAAGGACTCCCGATCGAGCACCCCGGCCCAGCTGTCGAAGAGCTGCACGACATCGGCGCCGGCGGCTATCTGCATCGCCAGGTATGTGTTCATGGCCGCGGCGAGCGTGGAGAGAGCGGCGCGGGCCGCTGCCGGATCGGCGCGCAACTCACCACGGAGCCGCATGTAGTCCTTGGAGCTACCGCCTTCGACGAGGTAGGCGAGCAGCGTCAGCGGGGCTCCGGCGAACCCGATGACCGCCGTCTCGTCCGGCACCTCCGATCGCACCCGCCGTATCGTCTCGGCGATGAAGCCGACACGCTCGACGTCGAGCGGTCCGAGCGCCGCCACCTCGGCGAGTGTGTGCGGCCGCAGCCGGGGACCCGGGTCAAACGTCATCGCGACGCCCATGGCTTCGAGCGGGGTCATGATGTCGGCGAAGATCACCGCCCCATCCATGCCGAAGCGGCGAATCGGCTGCAGAGTGATCTCGGCGGCCACGGCGGGTGTGGCCACCGCATCTTGGAACGAGTGCCGGGCGCGCAAATCCCGATACTCGGGCAGGTAGCGACCCGCCTGGCGCATGATCCACACCGGGCGCCGACCCACCGGGCGCCGCCGCAGCGCCTCGACGAGGGGCCGGGCCATCAGGCGGCTCCGATCGCAGCTGCCAGCGTCTCGGCCACCTCGTCGATCAGCGGGCCGTGATCCTCCATCAGGAACATCGTCTCGAAGGGCGAGGGTGGCAGGATGATCCCGCTATCGAAGGCGGCGTGGTAGTAGCGGGTGAACCGGTCGCGATCGAGCTTGGCGGCGTCGTCCCAGGATCGCACGGTTTCCGGCCCGAGGAAAACGGTGAGCATGGATCCAACACGCTGGACACACCCGCCACCACCGGCCGCCTCTAGCGCCGCGGTCAGGCGGGTCTCGAGCCGCTCCCCCATGTCCTCGAGCGTGGCGTAGAGCTCGCGGTGCTCGGTGAGATACCGCAGGCAGGCGATGCCGGCCGCAACCGCGATGGGGTTGCCCGCCAGCGTGCCGGCTTGATACACCGGGCCGTCGGGAGCCACCATTCGCATCAGATCCTCCCGGCCCCCGTAGGCCGCGGCCGGCGCTCCGCCGGCCACTATCTTGCCGAGGGTGGTCAGATCAGGAGTGACGCCATATCTTTCCTGGGCCCCCCCGAGGGCCACCCGGAATCCGGTCATCACCTCATCGAAGATCAGAAGCGCTCCGTTCCGATCGCACAGGTCGCGCAGGCCGGCGAGAAAACCCGGGACGGGCGGAACGACTCCCATGTTGCCGGCCACCGGCTCTACGATCACGCCGGCAACGTCTCCGGCGTCGAAAGCCTTCTCGACGGTTGCGAGGTCGTTGAAGGTGGCGACTCTCGTGTCGGCGACGGTGGCAGGCGGCACGCCGGGGCTGTCGGGCTCGCCGAAGGTGGCCAGGCCGCTTCCGGCCTTCACGAGGAACGGATCGGCGTGGCCGTGGTAGCACCCTTCGAACTTGATGATTCCGGGCCGTCCGGTCGCGGCGCGGGCGATGCGGATGGCCGAGGCGGTGGCCTCGGTTCCCGAGTTCACCATACGAACGACGTCGACCGAGGGGACCAGGGACACGATGAGCTCGGCGAGCTCGACTTCGCCGCTCGTTGGCACACCGAATGAGGTTCCCCGGCGCGCCGCTGCCACCAGCTCATCGATGATCTCGGGACGGGCGTGGCCGAGAATGAGCGCTCCCCACGATGAGATGAAGTCGATGAGCTTGTCCCCATCGACCGTTTCCACATGGGCTCCGGTCGCACTCACCACGAACGGAGGGGTGCGCCCGACCGACTTGAATGCACGCACCGGCGAGTTGACACCTCCCGGCATCACGGCGGTCGCCCGCTGGTACCAGCTTGCCGACGTTGTGGGCTCGTTCATGGCGACTCCTGCTCGGCGGCGGCCAGCTTCTGTGCCGCTCGGGTGGCGTAGTAGGTGAGGATGATCCCGGCGCCGGCGCGGGCGATGCTGGTGAGCGACTCCATCATCACCCGTTCTCCGTCGATCCAGTCGTTGGCGGCGGCCGCTTCGATCACGGCGAACTCGCCCGACACCTGGTAGGCGGCGACCGGCACGGTGACGGCCGCCCGGACCGCCCCGATGACGTCGAGGTACGGACCGGCGGGTTTGACCATCACCATGTCGGCACCCTCGGCGAGGTCCTGCTCGACTTCGACCAGCGCTTCCCGAACGTTGCTGGGATCCATCTGGTGGGTGTTGCGATCGCCGAAGGCGGGAGCTGAGTCGGCGGCGTCGCGGAAGGGCCCGTAGTAGCCGCTGGCGTACTTGGCCGAGTACGAGCAGATGGCGAGGTCGGCATAGCCGGCTTCGTCGAGGGCCCCCCGAATCACCGCCACCCGCCCGTCCATCATGTCGGAGGGGGCGATGACGTCGGCCCCGGCGTCGGCATAGGCCACGGCGGCCCGGGCCAGGAGCGGCAGCGTGGCGTCGTTGTCGACCGTTTCCCCGCGCAGCACGCCACAATGCCCGTGGCTGGTGTACTCACACATGCACACGTCCGCCCACACCGTGATATCGAGCCCGCCGTCCTTGATCGCCCGAATCGCCTCGGGGACGGGACCGCTCGGGTCCCATGCTCCGGTGCCCTCCTCGTCCTTTTCGGACGGAATCCCGAACAGGATCACCCCGCCGACACCGGCGGCGGCGGCCTCGGCCACGACCGGAATCAGCCGGTCGACCGAGAGCTGAGAATTGCCCGGCATGGAGCGAATCGGGTTAACGGTGCCCTCACCCGGGACGACGAAGAGCGGAAGCACGAACATCGCCGGGTGCAGCCTGGTCTCGGCCACCATCCGGCGGACTGGGGCCGAGGCTCTGAGGCGGCGCGGCCGGACGACGGGGAACATGCTCACTGGGAGCTCCTCTCACTGAGCTGATGAACGAAGCCGGCGAGGGCCCCGACTATGGCGGCCGCCCCCGGCTCCGGCGGGATCACATCCGGCTCGCGGCCGGCGCGCCTGAGGGCCGCTGCCGTCGTCGGGCCCATGGCGGCGACCACCATCGCGGACAGGTCCCGTGATGAGAGCCACCCGGCGAGGGCCGAGGGCGACCCGAAGATCGCTGCGTCGACCGGATCATCCGCCGGCGCCAGCGGCACGGTCGCGTAGGCCGGCGCCGCGATCACGGCAGCCGCCTCTGCCCGCAGCATCGCCGCGGTTCCCGGATCGGCTGATCGAGCGTGGGGGAATACGACCAGCTGATCGGCGACACGGCCGCGGAGGAGCTCACGGAGGGCGGCGGCGCCGCCGGTTCCTGTTATCGCGACCCGTCCCCCGGCCTTCGTCACCGCATCGGCCGTGGCGGCTCCGACGGCGGCGACAAGCGGGCGGGCCGGCATTCCGCCGGCCGGCCACAGGGCGGCGACGGCTCGCCGCGAAGTGCACACCACCCAATCGGCCTCTGCGGAGGCGGCTCGCAACGGATCGAGGACTTCGGGGGGTGACGCGACCGTTCGGATACACGGCAAATAGACGGGTTCGAGCCCGGCTGCGGCGGCCAGCCGCCCGATACGCGGGGCGCCATCACGGTCCGTCGTGATCGCGACCCGAAGCATCGTCATAGCGCTAGAGCTTCAATCAGCGCAGCGGCGGCGTCGACGGGCGCGGCTCCGGTGACCGAAGCGCGCCTGGAGCCAACGTCGTCCTGGACAAAACCCGTCAGCACGATGCCCCCGTCGGTGACTGCCGCATAGGCGCCGAGCGCCGAACGGCATCCGGCACCGGTCTTCGCCAGGACCGTGCGCTCTGTCTCGATCGCCGCCCTGGTAGCCGGGTCGTCGATGGCGGCGACCACCGCGGCGACGGCGGTGCCCTGGATCGTCTCGACGGCGAGCGCCGCCTGGGCCGGGGCCGGGACCATGGCGGCGAGCTCGAACCGATGGTCGATTGAGCCCTCGAGGCCGATGCGTCGCAGGCCCGCCTCGGCGAGCACGACGGCATCGAACTCACCGGACGCCACCTTGCCGAGCCGGGTGTTGACATTCCCCCGGATCCCTTCGATCACGAGGTCGCCCCGCAGTAGAGCCAGCTGGGCGACGCGGCGGGGGCTGCCGGTACCGACGCGGGCTCCCGCAGGTAGCTCCTCCAGCGACGAACCACACAGCGCGTCCCAGGGAACCTCGCGGGCCGGGTACACCGCCCCCAGCTCGGGGGGCCCGGCAACGGGTAGGTCTTTGCACGAGTGCACGGCGAGATCTGCCTGCTCTGCCAGAACCGCTTGCTGCACGGCGCGCACGAAAGCTCCGACCTCGGTCAGCGTGGTAACCGAGGAGGTGATGTCACGATCGCCCATCGTGACGACTTCGACCATCTCGACCTCGAGGCCCGGATGGGCGTGGCGAAGCCGATCGCCTACCCACCTCGCTTGGGTGATGGCAAGCTCGGACCGGCGGGTGGCGATTCGGAGACGGTCAGGCGTCATCGAGACCGTCGTCGAGGCCGAAAGCCTCGGCAATCACATCGACAGCGTCGCGCGGCCCATCGGAACGGATGTATGAGACGGGGCGAGCCAGCAAGGTGCGGGCAACGGTGTGTGCCGTTTGCTGTAGCAGTGCCCGGTCGTCGCCCTTGCCGAGCCGGCCCGCAAAGCGCTCGACGACACCGTTTACGGTCTCGTCGGCGTTGCGCATCAGGCCACCGATCACCGGCCCCACCGTGGCGTGATCGACCAGGTGGCGATAGGCGCCGGCGGCGGCCGAGGTCACCAGGGCATCGGCGTCGTTGCGCCGCGGGCGCCGCGCCGCCATGCGCGCCAGGTCGTCGATGTCCACATAATTCACCGGCGACCCGGCGGGAGGGGAGAAGTCGGGAGGCATGGCCATATCGACGAGGGTCAGCGGGACGGCGCGGCCGGCGAGCACTGCCGCTAGATCAGCGTCGCCGAGGAGGCGCTGCTTGGCCGAAGTCGCCGAGATGACGGCCGGGAACTCGTCGAGGGCGGCGGAGGCCCGATCGAACGTCCATACCTCGACGTTGTCGAAAGTCACCTTCTCGGGGTGGCGGGCGACGATGACTATCTCCGGCGGTGCCGGCAGGCCGAGCAGTCCATAGACCACGGCCTTCGCGATGACTCCCGAGCCCAACACGGCTACCCGATCGAACGCGCCGACGACCTGCGCCGCCACCGCGGCCATCGAGTCGTGGGGAGACTCAGGCAACAGCTCGCGCGCCTGGCGTCCCACCGCGACCGCGGTCTCGAGCATCTTGCCGAGCAATCCGCCGACGACCCGGGCTTCCTGGGCGGAGTGGAGCGCCTGGCGGAACTGCGTGAGAATCTCACGCTCTCCGAGGATCGGCGACTCGAGCCCGGCCGCGATTCGAAACATGTGCTCGACGGCTTTCTGGCCGGTGCGCACCGTCGCCAGCTCGAGAACGGAGGGTTGACCGAACGTCCGGTTCACCGCCCGCTCCAACTCGGCCCGCTCGCCGGGGACGACCACCTCGGTACGAAGACAGGTCGAGAAGATGAAAACATCGGGTGAAGCCGGCCGCTCTCTGAGGCGCTGAGCGAGGTCGGATCGGGCGGCGCCGTCAACTTCGGGATAAGCGAAACTGGCTGTCGATACGTGCATACCTCTGACCCTCGGTTATCTAGCCGCGAACTCTATGAGCGCTTCAGTCCGACAGGAAGTCGAGACTTGGGGTTTTCTGACAGGTCAATCCCAAGCCCGGGGCTCGCCCCGTAGCAGGTCGAGGAGAGCCGCCTCGGGCGAGCCCGGTTCCGGCTCGTACGCATACTCCCAGCGTGCTCGGGGCGGCAATGACCCGAGTATCGATTCGGTGCGGCCGCCGGTGTCCAGGCCGAACTTCGTTCCCCGATCCCACACCAGATTGAACTCGACGTACCGGCCCCGGCGGATCTCGTGCCAGCGGCGCTCGGCCGTGCCGTACGAGGTATCGACCCGCCGTTCCAGAATCGGTCGATATGCCGCGATGAGCTGGGTGCCGAGATCCTGCTGGAAGGCCCATACCTCTTCGAGCCGCCCGGTCAGGTGATCGAAGAAGAGCCCGCCGATGCCGCGGGCCTCTCCCCGATGCGGCAGGTAGAAGTACCGATCACATCCCTCCTTCCATGCCCGGTGATCGGCGACTTCGTGGCGGTCGCACGTGGCGCGCAGCACACGATGGAAGTGGCGCGCGTCGTCCTCGTAGACGTAGTAGGGCGTGAGGTCCGTCCCCCCGCCGAACCAGGCCGTCACCGGGCCCCTCGCGGAGCTGCTGCTGGACTCGAAGTAGCGCAAGTTGGCGTGGAAGGTGGGCGCATGCGGGTTGGCGGGGTGGACGATGATCGAGACACCCGTGGCGTAGAAGCGGTCACCTGCGGCGGCGACCCGATCGGGCAGACCCACCGGAGTGGCGCCCCACACCGCGGAGAAGTTGACGGCTGCTTTCTCGATATGGCGCCCGGCGGATAGGACGCGGGTGTCACCGCCGCCTCCACCGCGGCGGGACCATATGTCGGACTCGAAAGTGCCTTCCCCGTCGAACGCCTCGATGGCGAGCGCAAAGGAGGCCTGCAGCCGGCGGTACCACGCCTCGATCTCATTTCGATTCACCTTGGGCGGCTCCACATCGATAGTCTGCCCACCGTGACACGCCGGACCAATGATCTCACCAGCGCCGAGCTGGGCTTCCTCGGCGAGCGACACCTCGCCACGCTCACCACACTGCGGGCGGACGGCTCTCCGCACGTCGTGGCGATCGCATTCACGTTCGATCGTGCCGACGGGATTGCCCGCATCATCACCTCCGACGGCTCGCAGAAGGTCCGCAACGTCGAGCACTCCCCTCTGGTCGCCGTGAGCCAGGTCGATGGCCGCCGATGGCTGACCCTGGAAGGGCGCGGCACGGTGCAGCGCGATCCCGACCGGGTAGCCGGAGCCGTTGCCCGATACGAGGCCCGATATCGACCGGTGAGTGAGAACCCGCGCCGGGTGGCCATCGAAATCGTCGTCGATCGCGTTTTGGGCCGAGCCTGATCAGCCGCCCCCGGCGATCATGCCGGCGACCGTCTCGGCCCAGGTTTCGTGGGCATTGACGCACGGCACCAAGAGCATCTCCTCGCCGCCGAGACCCGCCCACTGGGTGCGCAGCCGGATACCGATCTCCTCGAGCGTCTCGAGGCAATCGGCAGTGAACGACGGCGTGAACACGGCGAGTCTGCGCACACCTCGCCGGTGCAGCAGCGGAATGTGCTTGTCCGTGTACGGCTCGATCCACTTCTGGCCGGCGAGGCGCGACTGGAATGTCGTCGAGTAGGTCCCGGGGGCGAGGCCGAGCTCGGCGACCAGGCCCCGCGTCGTCGCGAAGCACTGCGCCCGGTAGCAGAAGCTGTTACCGGGAGTCATGCGGTCACAGCACGATTCGGAGGCGAGGCACCACGTGCCGGACGGGTCGCTCTTCTTCACCTGCTTCTCGGGTAGGCCGTGGTAGCTGAACAGCACGTGGTCGGCGCCGAAACCGTCGAGCAGCGGCCGTGCCACTTCGGCAGCCGCTCGCAAGAACCCCGGGTGGTCGTAGAACGGGCCCAGGGAGCGCACCTCGGGGACGTTCCACCGGCTTCCGATCACCTCCAGAGCCCGTTGCGTCGCCGAGCCGCCGGCCGCCGACGCGTACTGTGGGAACAGCGGAAGAACCACGATCTCGTCGCAACCGGCTGCGGCCAATTCGCCGACGGCGGCATCGATAGAGGGGCTCTGGTAGCGCATGCCAAAAGCGACCCGGTAGCGCTCCCCCAGCAGATCCTGAACCCGCTTCGTCAGGGCGCCCGTGTGGATGGTCAGCGGCGATCCTTCGTCGGTCCAGATCTTCTCGTATGCCTCGGCGGATCTGCGGGGCCGAAACGGCAGAATCACCGCGTTGAGGAGCAACGCCCGCGCCGGGGCCGGCATATCGAGCACCCGCGGGTCGGAGAGGAACTCGCGGAGGTACTTGCGGACGTCGGAAACGGATGTGGAATCCGGCGTTCCCAACTGCAAGAGCAGCACTCCGGTCCGAGGCTCGGCGGCAGACATAGCGGGAGACCCTATCGTCGCCACCGGGCCGACACGAAGTCGGATGCGGTGCGCCCAGCGCCGCCGCGGGGCGAAAATGGGCTCCGCGGTGCAGGCTGGGTTCCGATTGCGAGTTCCCGCCGTTAGCCTGGTCGAAATCTCCGAGTGACGAAGAGGCCATGGCTACACCCTCGACCGACCGGGCGCCGCTCGACATAGACGTGCCGATGGCAACCAAGACGCTCCAACCCGAGCGCGCCTTCAGCATGTCGATGCTCGTTTCGGCCGTCCGTTGCACGCTGACTTACGTCGTGCTGCCCTTCGTGACGCCCTTCATCGGACTGGCACCGGGGGTGGGACCCGTGCTCGGGATCACCGTCGGCACCGTTGCCATCGCCGCCAACGTCTTCAGCTTGCGCCGCTTCTGGCGCACCGGTCATCGCCTGCGCCGCCCGATCACAGTCCTTCACGTCGGCGTGATCATCCTGCTTCTCGGGCTCATCGCGAGCGACCTCAACGAGCTGTTTGGCGGCAGCGGCGCAGTGTGATTGGCTCGGATGGCATCACGGCCGCAAGGGTCCGGCTCCGCGCTACGCCACGGCGCGGGGTAGCCGGCTCCCGACTCACCGCCGCACCCGACGATGACCGGCGCGCGTGGAGCCCCCTCGATATCGACCCGGGACCGTCGGAGATCTCTAGACGTCGAGGCGCAGGTGCGACCTGGTGGAAGCCTCGGCGCGCTGGGCGTTGATCCAATCCTCGAAGTCCTGGCGGGCCACGCGCCACTCGCGGCCGAACTTGACTGCCGGGAGATTTCCGGACCGCAGCTGCGAAGTAACCACAAAAGTCGATACATCCATGTACTCACAGATGTCTGCGACCGAAAGCCAGCCCTTATCGATTTCTACGTGGATTCGCTCCATTTACCCAGGCTATGGCGAGTTGTGGTCGATGACAAGGCTTGTCTTGAAAAATGGTCGTAGCAATCTTTTCGCGCTCTCACTAGAGTCGATGTTCGCCGTAGAGGCGCGACCAACCCATGTCGCTTTCGTTTCGGCCTTGTAAGGGGCATCCTGTTCGGGCGGAGGGTCTGGGAAAGGTTGTCCATATGCGCATCGAATCCTCAACGGTAGAGAACCACCGTTTCGGGGTAGCGCGCCGTCGCGGATACGATCCCTCCGAGGTGGACGCGGTGATGAGCCGGGTCGCCGACACGCTCGCACAGTACGAGCGAATGCTCAAACGTCTCGAAGGGGCTGCCGGCGCCGCCGCGCCCGACGAGTCCGCTCCCAGCATCGCGGCGCCCCAGGACAGCGCGAGCGAGCTGCTTGCCAAGGCACGCACCGCCGCGGCGCACATCGTCGAGGCCGCCACCTCGCAAGCCGAGGCGATACGCAACGAAGCCACCACCACCGCCGACCGAATCATCGGTGCCGCCGAGGACCACCTGGCGGGAGCCCAGATGGATGCGCAGCGGATCCGCGAGGAGGCCAACAGCCTGATCGACCTCGCCAACGCCCGCAGCGAAGACCTGCGCTCCCAAGCCGAAACGATACTGACGTCGGCCCTCGCCGATGCCGAGAGGGTCCGCGAGGACGCGGAGTCGTTCGCCGTCAGTCAGGCATCCGAGGCGGAGCAGATGCTCCACTTTGCCCAGACCGAAGCCAACCACCTCACGGCCGAGGCGGCGCAGTCGACCGACCAAGCCCGGGCCAGCACCGACGCCGAGGTTGCGGAGGTCCTAGCTCGAGCCCGCCAGCAGGCCGAGTCGATGATCAACTCGGCCGTGGAAGAGACGAAGCTGCTGCGCGAGCGCGGCCAAGCCGAGATGGGGCAAATGCGAGCCTCTCGGGAAGGTCTCGCCGAAGAGATGATCGGCACGGCAAGGAACGAGGCCGCAGAGATCCGAGCGGCGGCGGCGGCTACCGCCGAGGCGGTGACGGCACAGGGGCGGGTCGCCGCGGAAGAGGAGTTGGCCCGAGCTCGCGCCGAGGCGCTCGAGCGATTGACCGCCGCCCAGGAGGAGGCCGAGGAC
>JBFISZ010000006.1:0-35370 GCA_041608315.1 Acidimicrobiia bacterium
CCGCCGCCGCCGGCGGCGACGCAGCAGCCGCCCTGACCATGGACTTGTTTCATGATCGGCTGGCGCGGGCCCTGGCCGGTGTGATCAACATCGTCGATCCCGACTCGATCGTCTTGGGTGGGGGAGTGTCGAACATCGAATCCATCTATGAGGCGATTCCCGGGATCTGGAGCCGGTACGTCTTTGGTGGGACCGTGCTCACCCGGCTGGTGAAAGCGGCCCACGGCGATTCCAGCGGCGTGCTCGGGGCGGCCCGGCTGTGGCAGGCGTCCGCGGCAAGCGAGCCGAGCGCTACCTAGCCCGCCCCCGAGGAGTCGACGTTGTGCTCGGCGGCGATGGCCCCCAGCCGCGGCGTCTCGATGCCGGCATGGGCGGCATTGTGTAGCGCTCGGGCCAGCCGCGCCGGAGCACTGCGGCCGGTGGCCTTGTGGTCGGGATCGCCTGCGATGGCCAGCTCCATCCCCGCAACGTGGCGGGCGCGATCGAGATCCCGACCCGTGAGCCACGCCTGGATGGCAAGAACCTCATCGGCCACCTCGGCGGCGAAGGCTCGGTGGTTGTTCCACAGGTCCCCAACGGTGCCGCCCGTGGCGAGACCCCCGATATTCGCCGTGAGGATGTAGAGGTTCTTGGTCACGAGCTCGGCGGTGAGCTCGGCAGAGTCGGCGACAACCGTGCCGGGGATGCCGATCGCGTCCAGGGCGGCACTCAACTGCGGTGCGTAGGGCCCGCCGATGGGAGACGGAATGATGACTTTGACGTCCTGGCCGGGCTTCTTCTCGAACCAGACGACGGCAACGGTCGGGTCGACGATGCCGTGCGCCTCCCAGTCGCGAGGGAGCAGCTCGTTTTGCAGCAGGCCGGCACGCCGCTTCCAGGGGGCAGGCAAAGCCGCCAGCACGGCGGCGAGATCGGATTCGCCGACCGTTATCAGAACGATCGCCGGTTCCGGGAACGCGGTGGCGGTCGCAGCGACGTCGGTTTGTCTGGTGACCGGGACGACGATGTGGCCGGATCGGAGTAGGGCCCGGGAGAACACGGCGCCCATCTCTCCGATGCCGATCACGACCGCGGTGGCCAGGCCGGAGCTAGGTGAATCCATGGCGCGGAATCTAGTGGACGGGCGGGCCGTCAGCCGATCGCTTCCAAGGCCACTACCGGGATGGTGCGCGCGGTCTTCTGTTCGTAGTCGGCGAAGAACGGATATCGCGCCGCGAGCTGCGCGTAGAGCTCGTCGCGCTCAGCACCTTCCGGGAAGACGGCACGCGCCGCAATGGTCTTGGTGCCGACCTCGAGCGAAGCCGTGGGGTTGGCCTGCACATTGAAGTACCAGTCGGGGTGGGTGTCGGCCCCGCCCTTGGAAGCGGCGACCACATAGCGGCCGGCGTCGGTGATGTAGACGAGCGGATTGACCCGCCCCAGTCCCGATTTGGCTCCCGTCGAGTGCAGCAGCAGGAGGGTCGCGCCCTCGAAGAAACCCCCTACTTTGCCGCCGTTCGCTCGGAACTCTTCGATGATCTGATCGTTTCCGGGCACCACCGCCTCCTCTCTATGGCCGGATTGGTCCAGGCCACTGCGAACCCGTCGGCCAGTCGCTTATTCCGGGATGGTGATCGCCACGTTGCCGAAGACGGTCAGCAACAGCACGAGGACCACGATCAACAAGGCCACGAGTTTCCAGTGCCGCTTCCAGCGGTAGGCGCGATTCACAGGTCGGTGCGGTCGTAGCCGGTGAGCAGCGTCACCTTCTGGCCACTGGTCTTGGCCCGCAAGTCGTTGAGCAGCGCCGTCGGCGCTGAGCCGCGTTTCAGCCTCACGGCGAACAGCAGCTCCGTCAGGGCGCCGCCCCGGATCGACTCGGCGCTGATCAGCTCGACCCGGTCGGTATGTGCCAGGAACGCCGGGTCCAGCGCAGCCGGATCGACGTCGGGAGGAACCTGCACCTTCACGATCTGGCTCTGCACGTCGAGGCTGAACATGTTGAAGCGATCCATCACCAGGACCACCAGCGAGATGACCGCGGTGGCGATGGCCGCCAGGAGGTAGAACCGGGTACCGGTCGCCATGCCGATGGCCATAGCGAAGAAGATGAACCCGACGTCGCGGGTTTCCTTCACCGCATTGCGAAAACGGACAATGGACAGGGCCCCGACCAGCGTGAAGGCTCGCGCGATATTGGAACCGACGACGAGCATGATCAGCGAAACCAGAATGCCGAGCAGCACGAGGGTTTGCACATAGGACTGGCTATACGAAACCCCGTGGTGAGTCGCCCGGTACACATAGGCGATGATGACCGTGAGCACCGCGGCGAGAGCGAGCGAGATCGCGATGTCGCCGACGCTGAAGGTGGCCGTCAGATCGTCGACGTTGTCGAATATGTTCTGGGCGATGGTCATGCTGGTCGCGATCATGCTGATTCCTCGGCTCTGAGCCGCAATCCGGGCGGCAATGTTCCTTCGACGCTCGTGCAGTACTTCGAGATCCTGACGAGCTGCATGTTGTGGCGGGCGATCTTGGCTGTGAGCCAGTACGGGACTCGCTCGTTGACCTTGACCTCGACGATGGCCATGTCGGGCGGCAGGATCGCTTCGGTCTCCACGGTGGCGGCCAGGTCGAGATCCGTCCGGCGGCCGCGCACCCGGGTGTCGAACGTCACCCGGAGGCCCCCGTCGGTATCGCGGCCGATCAAGGCCAGCCGCTGGTATCCCACGACCGACGTCGGTTGCAGGTCGAGCCCGGCGACGAGCGAGAGGACCTCGTCGGCGACGGCACGTTCGTACGGGTCGGTTGGCTCGGGAGACGTGTGGTCGTCACAGAGGGCTCGCGCCGCGCGATAAGGGAGGGCTACCCGCCGCTTCTGAGTGACACGATTGATGCGTTGCTTGATCTCGACCCGGACCGGGTGGTTGGGCGAGAGACTCGCGGGACTGCCGTAGTGGCGGATGCGCAGCTTGCGACGGAATCTGATGCCGTCGATCTTCTCCCAGTAGAAAGTGAGATCGGGAGTGTCGTAATAGAGGCTCCACACCGCGTACGAGCCGTCCGGGCTGTGCGGATCGGCGTCGAGGTTGTCGGCCAGATCGGCACGGATCGGGCCGATCTGGTCGCGACCGATGACGTATTTCAGTTCGAAACGGTTGAAAGCCCGAATCGACGAGAGGGCGTCGAGAGTGGTCGCCATACGATCAGACGATACCGGCGCTTGGCTTTTGCGCGAGGGACCGCGCCGGGTGGGTCTCTCATCGTCAACGGGTCGGCGGCTCGACCGATCGGCGTCGCCACCGGCGGGCCTTGATCAGCTCACCGCCGAGGAAGATGGGCACCGCCACGCCGATCACCCACAGCCAATCGAAGAATGTGAGCGCCACCGTGCCGAACGCCGTCTGCAGGAACGGCACGTACACGACGGCCGCCTGCAGCAGGATCGTCACCCCCCAGGCCACCAGCAGCCAGGGATTGGAGAAAAAGCCAACCTGCCGCATCGGCGTGTGCAGGGCGCGGAAGTTGAACACGTTCATGTGCTCCAGCAGCACCATCCCGGTGAAGGCCATTGTCTGTGCCTTGCCCAGGCCCTGGTCGAACCCGGTGCGGTAGAGGTGGAAGAGGAAGAGCGAGCCGAGGCCGACATAGGCGCCGAATCCGACGATGTTGGCGACGCTCTCTCGCGTCAGGATCGGGCGGCGTGGATCCCGCGGGGGCCGCGCCATGATGCCTTCCTCAGCCGGCTCGACCCCGAGCGCCAGTGCGGTCAAGCCGTCGGTGACGAGGTTCATCCAGAGTATCTGCACCGGCAGCAGTATCAGCGGCGCTTGCAACAGGATGTTGGTGAGCACCGCAATGACTTCGCCGGTGTTCGACGACAGCAGGTAGCGGATGAACTTCTGGATGTTGTCGTACTGGCGGCGCCCTTCGGCCACAGCGCCGACGATCGAAGCGAAGTTGTCGTCGGTGAGCACGAGGTCGGCGGCGCCGCGGGCGACGTCGGTTCCCCGCATCCCCATGGCGATCCCGATGTCGGCCTTCTTGAGCGCCGGGGCGTCGTTGACCCCGTCACCGGTCATCGCGACCACGGCGCCGTCCCGTTGCAGCAGCTCGACGATACGCAACTTGTGCTCCGGTGTCGTCCGGGCGAAAACCGCGCCCGCGGCGAGGGCGTCACGGAGCTGGGCGTCGGTCGCGGTGTCGAGAGCCGCTCCCGGAAGCGCCTGGTCCGCCGGGAGCCCAACCCGCTGGGCAATCGCCAGTGCGGTTTCGGGGGCATCGCCCGTGATGACGACCACCTTGATGCCGGCGCCGTGGGCCGAGGCGACCGCCTCCGGTACCTCGGTGCGGGGCGGGTCGAGGATGGCGGCAATGCCGAGGAGATGGAGCTGCCGCTCAACGGATTCCGCGTCGAGATCGACCTCAGCGGGCAGCCGGCGCCGGGCCAGGGCGAGGGTGCGGTACCCCTGGGTGGCGAAACTCTCGTAGGTCCTCCGGATCTGGTCGCGCCGGGGCGCGTCGAGCGGCCGGGCGGACTCACCCCAGCCGATCGCGACACAACGGTCGATGATCACCTCCGGTGCGCCCTTGACGTGGGCGACGCGGTCCGACCCCGTTTCCTCCATGATCGTCATCCGCTTCCGGTTCGAGCTGAATGAGAACTCCCCGGCGGGTCGGGTCGCGATGGCCACGCCGGCCTTGGCGGCGGCGGTGATCAACGCCGCCTCCGTGGGCTCACCGAACGCCTGCCAGCCACGGTGATCCTCTTCGACTCGAGCATGGTTGCACCAGACGGCAGTCTCGAGAGCGACCGCCAGTTCCGGTTCGGTGGCCGCGTCGGACAGAAACGCTCCGCTCGGCGAGTAGCCCACCCCGGTGGCTTCAACGATGCCGGAGGGCACCCACAGCTTGCGCACCGTCATCTCATTCTGCGTGAGGGTTCCGGTCTTGTCGGTGCAGATGACGGTGGCCGAGCCCAGCGTCTCCGCCGCCTGGAGCCGGCGCAACAGGGCTCGGTGTTCCGCCATGCGGCGAATGCCGAGGGCCAGGGTGATGGTCACCACGGCCGGGAGGCCTTCGGGAACGACGGCGACCGCCAGCGATACGCCCGTGAAGAACATCTCTCGCAGGTCGCGGCCGCTCAGCCAGCCGACCACGGCTACCACCAGCGACAGCGCAATTGCGAACAGTCCCAGCCACTTGCCGAGGGTCGCCAGCTGTCGCTGCAACGGAGTCGGCTCGCGATCCACGGCCCGGGTCAGGGCGGCGATGCGGCCGAACTCGGTCTGTTCGCCCGTCGCCACCGCGATTCCGCGGGCCCGCCCATTGGTCACAGACGTTCCCATCCACGCCATTGGGGTCCGGACCGCCAGCGGGGCCTCGGCGGCGACCGCGGCGGGCCTCTTGGCAACGGATTCCGACTCACCGGTGAGCGCCGACTCGTCCACGGTGAGATCCACTGCCTCGACGATCCGCAAGTCGGCGGGGATGAGGTCGCCTACCTCGATGACGACGACGTCCCCCGGCACGAGCTCGGTGGCGTCGATGACGTCGAGATGACCGTCGCGAACCACCGATGCATGTTGCGCCAACATCTCCTGGAGGGCCTCGATCGCCTTCTCGGCGCGCCACTCCTGAGCGAAGCCGAACACACCGTTGAGGACCATGATCACCGCGATGGTTGCCGCGTCGACTATCTCGCCAAGCGCAAGAGACACCGTTGCCGCCACCGCCAGGATGAAGATCAGCACATCCACGAACTGGCGGCCCAGTACCCGGTACCAGGGGATTGCCCCGGTCGTCTCAATGCGATTCGGCCCGTGTCGAGCCAGCCGTCGCCCCACCTCGGCGCCGTCGAGACCACGCGCCGGGTCGGTTTCGAGGCGGGCCGCCACCTCTTGGGGCTCGGCCGTGTGCCAAGGTGGCTGCGCCCGGTTCACCGCGGCGTCTTCGTCATCGTTGGCGGGATGGGCTCTTGCTGCCAAATGGACCTCGTCGCTGGGCCGCTCCCATCGTGCGGGCCCGGAATCCCGCTGAGTAGGGCCTAATGGAAGGACGTCGGCTCGGTCGTTTGAGCCCGGCGAGCGGTCGGTAGTCTGGCCGGCGATGGTCGCCCGATTCTACGACTGCCATACCCATCTGTTCCCACCAGAGCGGATGGGAGGTTTGATGCGATGGATCCACCGGGCCCTTCCCGATCTAGATGTCCCGATCGACATCACAGCCGACCGGGCCGTCCTCGATCTGCGGGCGAGCGGCGCCGTGCGTTGGGCGAATCTCCTCTTCCCGATTGCCCCCGGAGAGGCTGCGGCACTGCACGCCTTTGGAGCCGCCCTCGCCGAGCGAGTGCCCGAGATAACCCCCTTCGGCGGAGTCCACGTCGACGATGCCGACCCTTTGGGTGTAGTTGAGGAGGCCTTCGAGGGTCACGGGATGGCCGGGCTCAAGTTCCATCCGATGGTCCAACGCTTCGACCCGTGGGACGAGCGACTGGCCCCGGTGCTCCGCTACCTGGAGCGGCGGGCGGCTCCGGTGTTCATTCACACCGGATACGACGAATGGTACGGACACGAGCTCGACCGCGGCGGCTTGGAGGGGATGCTGGCGCGTTACCCCCGGTTGCCGGTGGTCATGCCGCATCTCGGGTTCCCCGACCTGGCCTGGGCGTTTGAGCTCGCAGACAGGTTTCCGCAACTGTGGCTCGACCTCACGAATGTCCCGGGGAGCTTCGAGTGGATGGGTTTCGGCGCGGACGACGACCTCCGTCGGCTGCTGATCGAGGGGGTGGATCGCCATGCCGGCCGCGTGCTCATGGGGACCGACTACCCGGTAGGAATGGGCAACCTCGACGAGATCCTCCGGCAATACCAAGCGATCGGACTGAGCGAGTCACAGCTCGAGAACATCATGGTGACCACGACCAAGGCTTTCTTCGACAGGTATGGCCGAGATCGACCGTAGCGGCGCCTCGGGTCACTTCGCACTAGCCGGCCGCCACCGCCTAGCCTCTCGGGGATGGACCTTTACGCAAGAGTCAATATCCTCGACGGCAAAGCCGTCCGGCTTCCCAAAGGCGACGTCAAACATGCCGTCGCTCTGGACGCAGACCCGGTAGCCCGAGCCACGGGCTGGGTCGACAAGGGTGCCGACTATCTCCACATCGTCGACCTCAACGCGGCGGCCTACGACGATCACAGGAACCGATCCCTGCTGGAAGAGATAGTCAAGGCGTCCAAAGTCCCGGTGCAGCTCGCAGGTGGAATCCGGAGCCTTCCTGAGGCTGCCCGCCTTCTCGAGGCGGGGGCCTGGCGGGTTGTTATGGGGACCACGGCAATCGAAGATCAGGTGCTGTTCTGGGACATCTGTCGCGACCATCCGGGCCAGATCGTCGTATCGTTCGACGTGCTCCCCAACGAGGAGTTGACCATCCGGGGCTGGACCCATAACAGCGGGGTGTTCCTCGAGGAGACGCTGATCGAGGTCTCGTCGGCCGGCGCGGTGAGCTTCATCGTCACCGAAGCGAACCGCGACGCTCTCAACGAGCCGCCCAACCTTCTGCTTCTGCGGCGGGCCCTTTCCTACGTATCCGAGCCTGTCATTGCCGGCGGCGGCGTGCGCAACCTCGATGACCTGAAGGTGCTGCTCGGTCTCAACGAAGGCGGCCGGCGGATAGGAGGAGTGATCGTTGGCCGTGAGGTCACCGAAGGCCGCTTCACCATGGCGGAGGCTGCCCAGCTGCTGAAGTCGCCAACCGCCGACTGAGCGCCACGGGCCGACCGAGCGCGCCGATTTGCGGCCGCGACGGCGGGCGCCGCGCGCGAACCAGTGGAGACGATTGGTGGCGTTGCGCCCTCCGGGACAGGAGTCCCGTCCGCCCTTCCGCGACCGGCAAAAAGCGGGATCAGGGTCTCGACTCGTTTGTCACAAGTCCGGGGCGTCGAGGGTCCTCCAATCGCAATCCCTCGAGGCGCTCGACAACCCGGCGGCGTATCTGCGCCGGGCGATCGTGAACGATGTCAACTCGGAGCTGCGACGCAGAAAGACGCCCGCAAGGCGCTGCTTCGCCTGCGGAGCGGCGGCTCTGGGGCATCGACAGAGGAGCACCCATCGGACGTGGCGGATCTGATGCGGTTGTCGCCCACCTCGGACGGCACCCACACCGTGCTCTACGCACCGTACGTCGGCCCAGCGCATTCCGGAACTTCGGGCATCGTCAGGCCGCACGGCCACGCCCTTTAGACCCAAGCGGTCGCCGACCGCGCTGGTGTCTTCGACCGACATCTCGCGGCTGATCGCCGGGATTCCGATGACGCGGCGACAACCCGCGCCGGCACCCGGCCGAACCGCCGGGCGAGCGCGCTCAGGCAACCTTGGTCAGAAATCTGCCACGAAAGGGGGAAAGGTGGTTGACAAGTGGATGAAAGGGGGGCAAAGTGGGGCCTCGTGGTAGATGACGGACGACAGACGGGACGGACGCCGCGTGTTCCTCGGGGAGTACCAGCACGCATTGGACGACAAGAACCGGGTCGTTCTGCCGCGCAAGTTCCGCGACGCCCTCGAAGACGGCTGTGTCATCACGAAGGGCCAGGAGCACTGCATCTACGTGTACACCCCGGATCGCTGGGCGGAAGAGGTGGCGAAGATCACGAAGCTGCCGAGGACGAACCGGCGCTCGCGGAACTTCTCTCGGTCCTTTTTTGCCGGTGCCAGCGACGTCGAGCTGGACAAGCAGGGCCGCATCGCCATACCCGAGACCCTGCGCAACTACGCCACGCTGGAGAAAGACGTCACGGTGGTCGGCGTCGCCGACTACATCGAGATCTGGTCGACACCGATGTGGGAGACCGTCGCCGCCGAGGCCGACGAGCTCTACTCGGGAATCGAAGAGGTGCTCAGCGCGGGCGGCGAGATCTAATGGCCGCCGCATCGGAAATGACCCCATCACGGAAAGGTACCAGAGAAGAAACGAGGTCTGGCTCATCGTCAACCCCCCGGATGCCATCTGGAAGGCCCCTTACTCCGCCCGCTTTCAGCATGGCGCCAGCGCTCCGGGGGGTTGGCAATGAATCAGACCGAGACCTCGCAGGCCGACGCCTATCACCAACCGGTGATGGTCGAACTCGTGACCTCGCTCTTCGCGGAGATGACGGGTCTAGTCGTCGACGCGACTTTCGGTGGGGGAGGCCACAGTCGGGCACTGCTCGCATCGAATCCCGAATTGCGCATCCTCGGCATCGACCGGGATCCAGACGCGATATCTCGGGCCCGGGCCGGAATCGACGATCCGCGAGTTCACCTGGTGGCGGCCAACTTCGGCGACCTCAGGAAGATCCTCGCAGTCGAGGCTCCTGATGGGGCTCTCGCTGGCGCACTATTTGATCTTGGTGTTAGCTCGCACCAGCTCGACACTGCCGCTCGCGGCTTCTCGTATCACGCTACGGGTCCGCTCGACATGCGAATGGGGCCGGACACTACTCACCGGGCCGGGGACATCGTCAACGCCTGGTCCGCTGAGGACATCGCCCGAGTCCTGCGCGAGTTCGGCGAAGAGCGTTTTGCCCACCGCATCGCCGCCGCCATCGTCAAGGCGCGACCGGTGGCGGACACGACCCAGCTGGCGAGCATTGTTGCCGATGCCGTGCCCGCCCCCGCGCGGCGACGGAAACACCCCGCGCGACGTACCTTCCAAGCGATCCGCATCGCGGTCAACGAGGAGCTGGCGGCGCTCGCAACCGGACTGGATGCCGCCCTCGACGCGGTGCGCCCCGGAGGGCGGGTCATCGTGATCTCCTATCACAGCCTCGAGGATCGCATCGTGAAGCGCCGGTTTGCGGCCGGGGCCGCCGCTTGCACCTGCCCGCCGGAACTGCCGATCTGTGCGTGCGACACGGTGGCCGAGTTGCGGCTGCTCACTCGCAGAGCGGCCCGCCCCGGCAAGATCGAGATCGAGAACAATCCACGCGCCCGCAGCGCCCTGCTGCGGGCCGTGGAGAAGGTCGCCTCATGACAGCCCAGCCCATAGACGCCGAGTCATTCGATCTGATGGAACTCCTGCCGTCGCGTCGCAACCCGGCCCAGATCCGGCCGTGGGTCGTATTCGCAGTTGTCGTCATAGTGGCCTTCTTCGCGCTGATCCTGTCGCGGGTGTGGCTCGATCGATCCGGATTCGAGCTCGATGAGCTCGAACAACAGATCGCCTTCGAAGAGGCACGGTTGAGGGACCTCCAGCTCGAGCTGGCCCGCCTCCAGAGCCCCCAACGCGTCACGGAGGTTGCGATCGCCAACGGGCTTGTCTACCCGCAAGAACGCATCGCGATCGAGGTGCCCGGTATTGATTTCGAGCGGCTGGATCCCGACTTTCGTTGGGCACAGCTGAAGGTGGTGCTCACAGCACAGCCGTGAGCGAGGTTCCCCAGGAAGGGCGAGGACGATGATCTACAGGCCGAACGCTGGCGGCCACCCAACCCGGAGCCGGGTCAACGAGGTGGTGAGCCATCGTGGCAGGACGCCGTAAGCCCGGCGAGGCCCGGCTGCTTGTGCTCGGGGTCGTTTTTGCGATGGCCTGGGTCGGTATCGGCTTCCGCCTGATTCGTGTGCAAGGGTTCGAAGATGAGCGCCATGAGACGCGCGGGGAGCTGCAACGGGTGCGTCATGAGGATCTCAGCGCGCCCCGGGGAACGATCTTCGACCGCGACGGCGTTGAGTTGGCGGTGTCGATTGACGCGGTAACGGTGACGGTCAACCCCAGCGAGCTCAAGTACCCGCGGGCACTTGCCCGGCTTCTGGCCCCGAAAGTGGGGGTGCCCCGGTCGCTGTTGCGCGACCGTTTCACGAAGCCCGATTCTCAGTTTGCCTACGTCGCCCGCCGCCTGGAGGGCTCCGCGGCACGGGAGATCCGAGAGCTCGTCGAGGAGCGGGAGATCGTCGGGGTCTATTTCGATACCGAGGCCAAGCGCATCTACCCGGCCGAAGAGCTCGCCTCGCAGGTTGTCGGCTTCGTGCGCGACGACGACATGGTGGGACTCGAAGGGCTCGAGCTGAAGTACGACGAAGTCCTGGCGGGCGTGCCCGGCCACCAGATCGTCGAACGTGACCCCTACGGGAACCCCATCCCGCAAGGAGAGTTCATTCTCGAACCGGCCCAACCGGGCGCCGATCTGATCACGACGATCGACCGCGAGATCGAGTACGCCGTTGAGCAGATACTGGAGCGCGCCTTGAAAGAGACGAACGCGGCCTCGGGTACCGTGGTCGTCCTCGATGTCGGCACGGGTGAGGTCGTGGCAATGGCGACCGCGCCGTCGTTCGACCCGAATGCCTTCGCTCAGGCCGATCCGGCGACATTCCGGAACCGGGCCGTCGCCGACGTCTATGAACCGGGGTCGACTCTCAAGGTCGTGACGATTGCCGCCGCCCTCGAAGAAGGCGTCGTCTCGGCGCGCACCACCATGAAAGTTCCCGGGAAGCTCGAGATCGGCGACAAGGAATACACCGACGTCGACCACCGGATCACCGAGAGGATGACGGTGGCCGAGATCGTGGCCCGGTCCTCGAACATTGGCACGATCCTGGTCCAGGACCTGGTTGGCAACCGGCGTCATCACCAGTATCTGAGCGCGTTCGGTCTCGGCCGGGTCGCCTCCGGCGAGCTTCCGGCCGAGGCCCCAGGTCGACTGGAGCACTTCAGCGACTGGTGCGACACGACGTGCGGACCATCCACTGCGATCGGCTATCGCGTTGATGTCACCCCTCTGCAGATGGCGGCAGTCTTCGCCGCAATTGCCAACGACGGCGTCTGGGTCGAGCCCCACGTCGTGCGCGAGGTCATTTCCCCCGACGGGGCGCGCGAGCCGTATGAGCCGACTGAGCGTGCCGTGATCAGCGAGCGGACCGCGCGCACCATGCGGCGCCTGCTGAGAGGTGTGGTCGAGTCCGGTACCGGATGGCGCGCCGCCGCCCCTTCCTTCACGGTGGGCGGCAAGACGGGAACCACCGAGAAGTTCGTTCCGGGCGAGGGCTACTCCGAAGAGGACCGCATCGCCAGCTTCATTGGGATCGCCCCAATCAACGACCCGCGGATCGTGGTAGCCGTGGTGCTCGACTCGCCGCACGGCGAGACGGAGGACGGATCCGATCTGCGGTTCGGAGGGGTCTCGGCGGCACCTGTTTTCGCCGAAGTCGCCGAAGCCGCACTGCATCGCCTGGGGGTGCCGCCCGATGTCCGCTAGCGGTGTCATGGCGAGCGTCCTGGCCGAGACCATCGCCTCGTCGCGGCCCCGGCTGGTCGGCGAGGATCGGCCGGTGCACGACCTCTTCCACGACTCGCGCGACGTGACGCCCGGATCCGGGTTCGTCGCGGTCCGGGGGGCGCGCAGCGACGGTCACTCCCACGTCCCAACGGCGTGCGCCGCCGCGGCGAGCCTGGTTGTCGTCGATCACCAGCTCGATACGCCGTGTCCGCAGTTGGTGGTGGACGACACTCGGCGCCGCATGGCCCAGCTGGCCGCCGCGGTGCACGGGCATCCCGCCGCTGAGCTGGCGATGGTCGGGGTCACCGGCACCAACGGGAAGACGACCGTCACCCACATGATCGAATCGATTGTCACTGCCGCCGGCGGCACTCCCGGGATCGT
This sequence comes from Acidimicrobiia bacterium, assembly GCA_041608315.1. GTDB lineage: Bacteria > Actinomycetota > Acidimicrobiia > Spongiisociales > UBA5794 > JAHEJX01. The sequence goes on from JBFISZ010000006.1 coordinate 12,618, forward strand.
GGGCACCGTCGGCGCCCATGTCGGCGGCGATATCGTCCGGCTGGCTCGGACCACACCGGAGGCGACCGACCTCCACCGTCTGTTGCGGCAGATGGTCGGCCGCGGCGTGACAGTCGCCGCGCTGGAGGTCTCCTCGCACGCGATGGTGTTTGGACGGGCCGACGCGGTCGTCTTCGACGTCGCCGCGTTCACCAACCTCTCGCAGGACCATCTGGATTTCCACGGCACCATGGAGCAGTACTACCTGGCCAAAGCCGAGCTGTTCACGCCGGCCCGAGCGCGTCATGCGGTCGTGTGGTTGGGCGATCCGGCCGGGGCGCGGCTCGCCGCCTCTATCGAGGTTCCGACGACAACCGTCGGGTTCGGACCCGCCGGCTCCTTCGACGTAGCCGGCGAGAGCCTGGTCCGCGACCTCCGCCACACGGAGGTGGAGGTGCACATAGGGGGCGAGTCCGTCACCGCGTCGCTGCCAGTCGTGGGGAGTTTCAACGCCGCCAACGCTTTGGTCGCCGCCGCAGTAGCCCACGTCCTCGGGCTCGAGCTAGGGGCGGTGGTTGCCGGGCTCGGTGAGTTGCCCGCGGTGCCGGGCCGCTTCGAGCAGGTACCCAACGAACGTGGGCTGAGCGTCATAGTGGACTATGCCCACACCCCGGAGGCCGTCGCCAGTGCCGTCGCCGCGGCCTCCGAGCTCGGGCGGCAGCGGGTCATCGTCGTGGTCGGTGCAGCAGGGGACAGAGATCCCGACAAGCGGGAGCCAATGGGAGCTGCAGCCGCCACCGCCGATCTGGCGATCATCACTTCGGACAATCCTCGCAGTGAGGATCCGGCATCGCTCGTGGAGCAGGTTCTGGCGGGAGCCGGCGGGCCCGGCGAAACCGTGCTGGCCGAAGTCGACCGGCGCCGGGCAATCCGGCGCGCCCTGGCACTCGCCGAGAGCGGTGACGTCGTTCTGATCCTCGGCAAGGGTCACGAGACGTACCAGGAGTTCGCCGATCACAGCGTCCCGTTTGACGATCGCCTCGTGGCCGGTGAAGAGCTTCGGGCCGGGCGTGGGGACATGACATGAGCCTCGGGTGGAGTCTTGGCAGGATTGCGGCCGGGCTCGGCAAGCTCGTGGGCGCAGCCGACACCGTCGTCGATCGCGTCGCGACCGATTCGCGTACCGTCGGCGCCGGCGATCTCTTCGTCGCCATCGAAGGAGAGTCGTATGACGGTCACGACTTCGTCGGGCCGGCGATCGCGGCCGGCGCCGTCGGTGCCGTCGTCGCCGCAGGGCGGAGCGACGTCGAGCCGCGGATCGAAGTGCCCGAGACCGGTGCCGCCTTGCTCGAGCTGGCAGCCATGCGGCGCGAGGAGTTGGCCGTGCCGGTCCTGGCCGTGACCGGTAGCACCGGGAAGACCACGACCAAGGACATGCTGGCGTCGGCAATCCCGGGAGCGTGGGCGTCGCCTGCCTCATACAACAACGAGATCGGCGTTCCGCTCACAGTGCTGCAAACGCCGAGCACGGCGCGGGCCCTCATTGTCGAGATGGGCTCGCGGGGGCGGGGCCATCTGGCTTGGCTCATGCCGGCTGTACGCCCCGATGTGGCGCTGATCACCAATTTGGGAGTCGTTCATCTCGAGACCTTTGGCGATCTTGCCACGTTGGCCGACGCCAAGTGGGAGATTGTCGAGGGGCTCACCGACGGCGGGGTGGCCGTTCTGCCCGCCGATGAGCCTCGTTTGCAGCGAGATCACCCCGGCGTCACCTGCACGTTCGGCGTCAACACCACGGCCGACGTTGTGGCCCGGGACATCGCCTTCGGCGTCGACGGCTGTTCCCGTTTCACTCTCGACACGCCCGCCGGGGAGCGTTCGATCGCGCTGCAACTACCGGGGGTCCATCAGCCGAGCAATGCCGCCGCCGCGGCTGCGGCGGCACTGGCCATCGGCGGGGACCTCGATGAGATCGGGCGCGGCCTCGCCGCCGCCACCGGTTCGCGGTGGCGGATGGAGCTCCATCGGGGCAAGTTCACCGTGGTCAACGACGCCTACAACGCCAACCCGACCTCGGTGGAGGCAGCATTGCGGACTGTTGCCGGCCTGCCGGGTCGGCCGATCGCCGTGCTCGGGCTCATGGCCGAGCTGGGCGATATCGCTGCGGGCGAGCACATCCGCATGGGGGAATTGGCCGCCGCCCTCGGCTATGCCGCGGTCATCGTGGTGGGCGAGGATCCCGGCCTGGCCGCCGGTGCCGGCGCCATCGCCCGCAGTGTTGCCTCGACGGATGACGCTCTCGAGCTGCTTGTCGGTCTGGTTCGAGACGGGGACACGGTCCTCGTCAAGGCCTCACGGGCCGTCGGTCTCGAGGGACTGGCCGAGACTCTGGTCGAACTGGCGCTGTCGACTTCGGGGAGCGCGGCATGATCTCCTTGCTCGTCGCTGCGGCCACGTCGCTGACGATCACGATTCTGGGTACTCCGGTGGCGATCCGCATCCTGCGGGCGCACAACATCGGCCAGTTCATCCAAGAGGAGCTCGAGGGCCACGCCCACAAGCGAGGCACCCCGACGATGGGCGGGGTCGTGATCCTGATCGGGGTCGTCGCCGGCTATTTCGTGGCCCACTTCCGCTTCTTCAGCTTTGGCGAAGGGTTCGGGCTGTTCTCGCAGCCGTTCGCGTCTGCGGGCTGGCTGGCTCTGCTCGCTTTTCTCGGCATGGGGGCGATCGGCTTCTTCGACGACTTCGTCAAGTATGCCCGCAAGCAGAACAAGGGACTCTCGAAACGGTGGAAGTTTCTTGGCCAGCTGGCTGTGGCCGGCCTCTTTGCGTGGGGGGCGGTCGCGGCCGGGGTGAGTACCGAGCTGTGGTTGACGGCGGCGCGTTCCACCGGGATCGACCTCGGCCCTTGGCTCTACGGCGTGCTGGTGCTCGTGATGCTGACGGCGGCGGCCAATGCAGTGAACCTGACGGACGGTCTCGACGGACTGGTGGCAGGGTCGGGCTCTTTCGTCTTCGGCGCATACGTCCTCGTCGCCTTCTGGCAGTTCCGCAACCCGAGCACCTACCAGCTCAACGGCGCCCTCGACCTGGGGATGTTCGGGGCCGCGGCAGTGGGAGCGGTTCTCGGCTTCCTGTGGTGGAACGCGGCGCCGGCGAAGATCATCATGGGAGACACCGGCTCGCAAGCCCTCGGGGGCGGGCTGGCGGCACTGGCCTTGCTCACCAACACCCATCTCCTGCTGATCCTGCTGGGAGGGTTATACGTGATGGTGACGGTATCGGTGATCCTCCAGGTGTTCTCCTTTCGAGTCTTCGGAAAGCGCATCTTCAGGATGGCGCCCATCCACCATCACTTCGAGTTGAAAGGATGGCCCGAGACCACGGTCATCGTTCGCTTCTGGATCCTCGCCGGCGTCATGGTCGCCGTCGGGGTTGGCATCTTCTATGCCGACTTCTTGTCGGTCACTGAGGGTGGGCTATGAGCGGACTCGACATCACGCCTCCCCGGACACTGATCCTGGGCGCGGCGGTCTCGGGCCGGGCCGCGGCTCGGCTGGCGCGGCGCCTCGGCCACGATGTAGTCATTTACGATCGAGATGAGTCGGCCATCGCCGGCGTATCCCGCGATGTGGTGGCCGTCGGCGGCGAATGGGATCGGCAGCTGCTCGCCGGCTGCAACCTGGTGGTAACGAGCCCGGGGATCCCGCAAGGTGCCGCACCGATCGTCGACAGCTTGGCCGCCGGGATCGAGCTCATCAGCGAGATGGAGTTCGGCTACCGCCACCTCGGATCACCTTGTGTTGCCGTGACCGGTACCAACGGCAAGACCACGGTCACCGCCGCCGTGGCTGCCATGCTCGATACCGGCGGATACGACGCCATGGCCGCCGGGAATATCGGGGTTGCCCTCAGCGACCTGGCGGGTGCCGGCCATCAGGTGGTGGTCGTCGAGGCCTCTTCATTTCAGTTGCGGTTCGTGGACACGTTCCATCCCCACGCTGCCGCGATCTTGAACATCGCTCCGGACCATCTCGACTGGCACGGGAGCCTCGCCGCCTACACGGCCGCCAAGAGGCGGATAGGCGAGAACCAGGTCGCGGGCGACATTGTCGTGTTCGACGCAGACGACGAGCCGGCTGTGGCGGCGGTGGTGGGGCTCCCGGCCCGCGCCATACCGGTCAGCGGCAATCGCCGCCCCGCCGGCGGTAACGGTCCGGAGGGGGATGTACTCCGCATCGGCGAGGTGACTGTGCCGCGCCCCGCGCTGGACAACGCGTTCACCATGGACCTGACCGCGGCGGCGACACTCGCCCAGCACATGGGGGCATCGGCAGAGGCGATCGAAGCCGTCATCTCCAGATTCACGACCGAGACGCATCGGCGCACCGTGATCGGGCGTTGGGACGGAGTGGCCTGGATCAACGACTCCAAGGCCACGAATCCCCATGCGGCGGTGGCCGCCGCGGCGGCATATCGGTCCGTGATCCTCATCGCCGGTGGCCGCAACAAGGGCCTCGACCTCGCCCCCTTGGCGCGAGTCCCGACCGTGCGCTTCATCATCGCGCTTGGGGAGGCGAGCCGCGAGCTCGCCGCGGTAACTCCGCCCGACAAGTTCCATCGAGCCGACTCGCTGGCCGAGGCGGTGGCGCTCGCCGACGGGCTCGCCGCAGCCGGCGACACGGTCCTGCTGGCGCCCGGATGCGCCAGCTTCGACATGTTTCTCGATTACCGAGAACGTGGTCGGGTATTCACCGCCCTGGTCACAGAGAGGAAGGGGAGCTGATGGCAACGAGTGTCACGCCGATCGCCCGCGCCAGGGCGATTCGCCGAGCCCGGGAGGCAGCCCGGGCGGCCGACCGCAACTCGGTGCTCGTGCTGCTCCCCGTGATCACGCTGCTGGTCGTCGGGCTGGGGGCGGTCCTGTCGGCGTCCAGCGTGATCGCCCGGCTCGAACGTGGCGATCAGTTCTTCTACTTCAAGCGACAGGTGGTCTATGCGGTGCTCGGCATCGGGGTGTTGATACTGGGCGCTCGGATCCCTTACCGGCTGTACAAGCGCTTCTCCGGGCTCATCTTCGCCGCGTCGATCGCCGGACTGGCGGTGACGCTGGCGATCGGAACGGTGCGCGGCGGTTCCCGGCGCTGGATCGAGGTCGGCACCGTGACCCTGCAAGCGTCCGAATTCAGCAAGTTCGCCATCGTCGTCTTCCTGGCGGCGGCGCTGTCTCGCAAGGAGCGGTACCTCGGCAGCTTCCTTCACTTCTTCTGGCCGGTTGCCGGTTCTCTCGGATTGACGGCGACCCTCCTGATGCTGGAACCGGACCTCGGCACCACCATCCTGATCGCGGCCATGGGGGTGGCCATGCTCGTTGCCTCGACGACCCCGCTGCGATACGTGTTCGGTGTCGCCTCCCTGGGCGCCGCCGCAGCCTTGGTCTCGGTGCTGTACAACCCCTATCAGAAAGCGCGCATCCTCGCGTTCTTGAATCCGGAGGCCGACCCCTTGGGATATGGACTGCAGCCGTTGCAGAGCCTCGTCGCCCTCGGCACCGGTGGCTGGTTCGGAGTTGGGCTCGGAGCCAGCCGCGCCCGGTGGTCGTTTCTGCCGAACGCGCATACGGATTTCATCTTCTCGATCATCGGTGAGGAGACCGGGTTGGCGGGCTCTCTGATGGTTGTGATGCTATTCGTCGTACTGGCAGTGGTGGGGTTCAGCGTGGCGCGCCGCGCCAGCGACTCGTTTGGGCGCCTCCTTGCCGTTGGCCTGGTGTCGTGGCTGACGTTGCAGGCACTCATCAACATCGGTGGGGTGGCGGTGGTGCTGCCGATCACCGGCGTGCCCCTCCCGTTCGTCTCCGCCGGAGGCAGTGCGTTGCTTGCCAACATGGGGGCCGCCGGGGTGCTGGTCAACATCGCCCGCACGTCGGCAGGCCGGGGGAGGGCGGCGCCGTGACGTACGCGCTTGCAGCGGCGGGGACCGGAGGGCACGTCTATCCGGCATTGGCGGTTGCCGACGCGCTCCGGGACGGCGGCGTTGCCCGCGACGAGATCGTCTTTGTGGGCGGCAACCGATTGGCGGCGACGGTCGTCCCGGCGGCGGGCTACGACTTCCTCGAGATCGATATCCGGGGGCTGAAGCGGAGCCTGGCGGTGGAGAATCTCACGCTGCCATCGCTCGTCTGGCGGGCCAGCCGGCGGATCCGCCAGGAGTTCTCACGACGATCTGTGAAGGCTGCTATCGCCTTTGGCGGGTACATCTCGGTGCCGGCGGCGTGGGCGGCCCGTCGGGCCGGCGCCGAGGTCTTCATCCACGAGCAAAACGCCGTTCCCGGCCTGGCCAACCGGCTGATCTCACGGCGGGCGAGCACATCGTTCATCGCCTTTCCCGAGGCCGCCCACAAGCTGAGCCGCCCGCGACTCGTCGGCAATCCACTGCGCGCAGAGCTCGCCAGATTCGAGCGATCCGCGATTCACGCCGCCGCGCTCGAGCGCTATGGGCTGAGCGGTGCCCGCCCCGTGCTGGGCGTCCTCGGCGGCTCCCTCGGCGCCAAAGTGCTGAATGAGGTGGCCGGGCGCGTTGCCGATGCCCACGACGCCCACGAGATGTCGATCCTGCACCTGTCCGGTCATGCCCACTACGAGGCCGTTTCGAGTATGGCAGCCGGATCGGCCCAGGAGTGGAAGGTGCTCGCATTCGAGGATCGCATGGAGTATTTCTATGCAGCGACCGACCTGGTTCTCTCCCGGGCCGGGGCCTTGACGATCAGCGAGCTGGCTGCGACCGGCACTCCCGCTGTGGTCGTACCGTACGCCGCCGGCTCCGCCGGCCACCAGAAAGCGAATGCCGCTCACCTTGCGGGTGGCGGCGGGGCCATGCTCGTTGATGAAGAGCACGTAGATCGAGTGCCGGCCCTGCTCCAGCAGTTGATCGCCGACCGGGATTCTCGGCAGAAGATGGCGCGGGCCGCCGCCGGAATGGGCATGCCGGAAGCCGCCGAGTCGATCGCCCGGGCGCTGATCGAGGCCACGTCATGAGCTCCCGGCGCACCCTCGACGGTATCGACCGGATCCATATCGTCGGGGCCGGTGGCGCCGGGATGAGCGGGCTCGGCAAGCTACTGGCCAGTCTGGGCCACATCGTCACCGGTTCGGATCTCAAGCCGAGCCCTCAGATCGACGCACTCGACGACCTCGGCGTCGACACCTGGGTCGGGCATCGTCCCGACTCCATGGCGGATGTCGACTTGATCGTGACCAGCTCGGCGGTGCCGCAGCACGATCCGGAAGTCGTCGCAGCCACGGCGGCCGGCGCGACCTGGTGGGAGCGGCCCGAGCTCCTGGATGCGCTGACGGCCCGCATGCCTGCGATCGGGTTCACGGGCACTCACGGGAAGACCACATCGACCGCACTCGCCGTCACCGCACTGCGGAGCCTCGGGCTCGATCCGAGTTTCCTCGTCGGTGGCCAGATGGTTGCCTTCAACACGGGAGCTCATCTCGGGGCAGATCCGATCTTCCTCTTGGAGGCCGACGAGGCCTTCGGTACATTCCGCAAGCTCCACATGGATGCGTTGCTGGTGACGAACATCGAGGCAGATCACCTCGACTACTACGGAACGGTCTCGGCACTGGAAGAGGCCTTCGCCCTCGTGGCCCGGCGTGTCACCGGTCCGGTTGTCGCATGCATCGACGACGCCGGGGTGCGGCGTCTGGCCGAGCGTATGGACGTGATCTCATATGGCGTCGACCCGGGAGCGCGCTGGACGATGAGCAACGTGCGCAGTGTGCGCGGCACGGTTCGATTCGATTTGGCCGGCCCGGGGTTTGCCGGTGCCGTCGCGGTGCCGAAGCCGGGTACGCACGTGGCACGAAACGCGGCCGGCACGGTGGCTCTTCTTGCCGAATTGGGCTACGACCCGGAGACGGTGGCCAGAGGTCTCACCGGGTTCGCCGGCGTTCGGCGTCGTTTTGAGGTGCGCAGTCTGGTGGGAGATATCACCGTGGTCGACGACTACGCCCATCATCCCACGGAGATCGCGGCGACCATCGCGGCCGGCCGGGAAGGCGGCTGGCGGCGGGTATGGGCCGTATTCCAGCCGCATCGGTACACCCGGACCGCCGAACACGGCCCCGCCTTCGGCGAGCCGTTGGCGGCGGCCGACCGGGTGGTCATCACCGACATCTACCCCGCAGGCGAACCGCCCATACCCGGCGTCAGCAGCCGGCTGGTCGCGGATGCGGTTGCCGCCGCCGGAGGACACGTCGACTTCGTCCCGGATCTGGACGGCGCCAGAAGCTTGCTCGCGGCGAACGTCGCACCGGGCGATCTCGTGCTGCTTCTCGGTGCCGGAGACGTCAACTCTCTCGCCGAGCCGCTGGCGCGCAGCCTGGAGGAGCGACCGTGAGCCGGCTCGGTGATCTGGTGGCGGCGGGCGTGGTCGCAGAACAGGTGCCCCTCGGCCCCCTCACCACGTACAAGTTCGGCGGCCCGGCTCGCTGGTTCGCAGACGTAAGCGACGCCCGAGCAGTGGAGCGCACTGTTGACGCGGCCCGCGCCGATACCGTTCCCTACATGGTCCTCGGTCGGGGCTCCAACGTCGTCGTGAGCGATAGCGGCTTCTCCGGCCTGATCATCCAGCTCGGCGGGGACCTGGCGGAGATGAGTGTCGACGCGGCCGGCGTCGTCAAAGCCGGTGGCGCGATGCCGCTACCCCGTCTGGCGCGAGCGTGCGCCAAACAGGGACGCGGCGGATTGGAATTCTTCGTGGCCGTGCCCGGATCTGTCGGCGGGGCCGTTCGCATGAATGCGGGCTGCCACGGGTCCGAAACGGGCGAGTGGGTGTTGCGCGTCGAAACGTACCGACCCGGCCGGGGCGTGATCACCGTCCAACGCGCCGAGATGGAGATGTCGTACCGTCACAACTCGCTACCGCCAGAAGACATCGTGCTCGGTGCTCACTTCCGGACGGTGGCTCGCCCGCCGGAAGAGTCGGAGGCGATCATGCGGGAGATCACCCAATGGCGTCGGGAATCCCAGCCGGGCGGCACGCTGAATGCCGGATCAGTCTTCAAGAACCCCGCGGGAACCTCCGCAGGGTGGTTGGTCGACTCGCTCGGGCTCAAGGGAATGCAGATCGGGGGCGCCCGAGTCTCGCCGCGTCACGCCAACTTCTTCGAAGCCGGGCCGGAGGCCAGTGCCCAGGACGTATACGACCTCGTTTGCGAGGTCCGCCGTCGAGTAGCAGCCGCCACCGGTGTGGTGCTGGAGCCCGAGATTCGTTTCGTCGGTGAGTTCGCGGGGGGGTTCGCAGCAGATGGGCCGGCACCGTCGGGATCCGGCGAGGAGAGGACGACCGGCCTCGAGGCCGACCGTGTTGGGGAGGATGAGCAGAGATGACAGCTATCGACCATCGTATCGCCGTGCGCCGCCGCACCGTGCGAGAAGCCGGCGCCCGCCGGCGGCTCGGCCACCTGCTCGTGGTGATTGCCTTCTTCATGATGGTCGCCCTCATCGCCTTGCTGTTCCAGTCACCCTTGATGGCGATTCGCCAGATCGAAGTCGCCGGCTCGAGGAACGCCAACGTTGCTGCAGTGCTCGAGCGCCACAATGTGGTCCCCGGAGTTCCGACGATATCGGTCCGTACTAGCGCCCTCGAGACCGATGTCGAGCGCGACCCATGGGTTGCCCGGGCGCGCGCGACCATCACATGGCCGGGCACCGTGGTGGTGACGGTCCTCGAGCACCAGCCGGTCGCCTGGGTCGAGATCGGTGACGATTGGTACCGCGCCTCGGCAACCGGCGCGATTGTCGAGCAGACGAACCCCTCCAAGCGGGGGGCACGGGTCAGGCTCGGCGGCCTCAGCGCCGTGCCGGGGGACACCCTGACCGGCCGCCGCGTTCTCGCCGCTCTCGAGTTCGTGGCGATGCTGCCCGAGGAGTTGCAGCGCCGGGCGCTCGTGGCCTCAGGCGGGGACGGGACCCTGGTCGCCCGGATCCGCAGTCACCGCGTCGAATTGGGGAGCCCGATGGACATGAGGGAGAAGGCTGCGGCGCTGACGGCGATACTCGCCGACGGTGTCGCCAAAGGAGCCGCCATCTCGTTGGTGTCTCCGGTCCGGCCCGCGATAAAGAAACCCTCAACAAGTCGTTGAAGGTTAGGCAAACGAAGCCGACAGACGAGCAGCATCGAGCTAAAGTTCAGGGTCAGACCCAAGGGGAAGCCGTGATCAACGAGAATCGTTCACCACAAAGCTATCTGGCAATCATCAAAGTCGTAGGCGTCGGCGGCGGCGGCGTCAACGCGGTCAATCGCATGGTCGACTCCGGAGTCGGCGGCGTTGAGTTCATCGCGATCAACACAGATGCCCAGGCGCTGCTCATGTCTGATGCCGACATCAAGCTCGATATCGGCCGCGACGCCACGCGCGGTCTCGGGGCCGGTGCCAACCCCGAGGTGGGGCGCGAGGCCACCGAGACGCATCGCGAGGAGATCGAAGACGCGTTGACCGGTGCCGACATGGTCTTCATCACCGCGGGAGAAGGCGGCGGCACCGGGACCGGGGGTGCTCCGGTGGTGGCGGCCATCGCGCGGTCACTCGGTGCTCTCACGGTGGGAGTGGTCACCCGGCCTTTCGGTTTTGAGGGCCGCCGCCGGTCGGTGCAGGCCGAGCAAGGCATCCAGGAGCTGAAGCAGGCTGTTGACACGCTCATCATCATCCCCAACGAGCGACTGCTGGAGATAGCCGACCACGACACCGTCATGACGGATGCCTTCTTGATGGCCGACGACGTACTGACAAACGGCGTGAAAGGGATAACCGACCTGATCACCACGCCGGGTTTGATCAACGTCGACTTCGCCGATGTGAAGACGATCATGACTGATGCGGGTTCGGCTGTGATGGGCATCGGCGTCGCCAGCGGCGACAACCGTGCGGAGCAAGCCGCGGCCAAGGCGATCGCGTCACCGCTGTTGGAGACGTCGATGGAGGGGGCTCGCGGCGTGCTGCTGTCGATCGCCGGGCCCGCCGCCATGACACAGTTCGAAGTGTCGACCGCAGCCGGGATGATCTCGGACCACAGCGACTCGGATGCGATCATCATTTTCGGAGCCGTCGTCGACGATTCCCTGGAAGACACCATGAAGGTCACCGTGATCGCCGCCGGTTTCGATGCCGAGCGGGCCGTTCCGCGGCGTTCGCTGGTCGGGATCGAGGAGCCGGCCTCCGCGGAGAGGAGCACGACGCTCGCAGAACCAGACGAATCACCCGACCCGGAAGATGACGATGACCTCGAGATCCCAGGCTTTGTGCGCGGCTGATTCGTCCAATCGGTTGCCGGTGTGATCCGACCCAGTGGTTTTCGGGGCGCGGCGTTTGGAGAGGCTTCCGAAGGCGACCTGCGAATCGATGCCGACCGCCGGCGGCTCGTTTCCGCCGACTTGGGAATTCCGCCCGAATGGGCTTTCGTCTCCCAGGTCCACGGAACGACGGCGGTGCGCGCCACCACACCCGGCGGCAAGGGCGAAGCCGACGCCATCTTCACGACCCACGACGCGCTGCCGATCGCGGTGGCGACGGCCGATTGTGTCCCCATCGTTCTGGAAGGGACGGGATTCGTCGCCGTCATCCATGCCGGCTGGCGCGGCGCCTCGTCGGGAGTGGTCCAGGAAACGGTGGCCACTCTGGCTCGGGCCGGGCTGACCGCGCAGCGGGCCGCCATCGGGCCGAGCATCGGGCCGTGCTGTTACGAGGTCGGCGATGATGTGGCCGACCGTTTCGCAGACCACGTTGCGACGACCACCTGGGGCACGACCAGCATCGACATTGCCGGCTACTTGGCGTCCGTCATGGAGCCGTTGCCGGTGTGGCGCTCGGAACGCTGCACATACACGGACGCCGGCTTGAACTCATACAGAAGAAATCGAACCAGATCGCGTCAGGTGGCGGTAGCGTGGTTGCCTCCCGTCTGAACGAAGTCCGACGCCGCATGGCTGTCGCCGCCGCTCGGGCTGGGCGTGATCCGTCCGCGGTCACCCTCGTCGCCGTTTCCAAGACGGTGGACCCGGCTGAGATAGCGCAGGCCTACGATGCCGGTCACCGTGACTTTGGTGAGAACCGCGCCGGTGAGCTCACGGCCAAGGCCGCGGTCTTACCTGCGGACATCAGGTGGCACTTCGTTGGCACCCTCCAATCGCGCAAGGCCAAGGAAATCGCCCCGGCTGCGACCGTGGTGCACTCGGTCGATCGCCTATCGCTGCTCCGGGCATGGTCCCGGACCAATGGCTCTGCCCAACTCCTGCTCCAACTCAACCTCGCCGGGGAGGCGCAGAAACACGGTGCCGATGCCGCGGCGGCCGGCGAGATTCTCACCCTGGCTGATTCCCTGGGTCTCTCGATCTCGGGGCTGATGCTCATGCCGCCGCAGGTGGAGGATCCGGAGTCCAACCGGGTGTGGTTCCGAGAACTGCGCAGGATTCGAGATCAACTTCGGCCGGATTGGCCCGCACTGAATGAGCTCTCGATGGGGATGACGGACGACTACGAGGTCGCGATCGAGGAAGGCGCGACGCTCATACGTGTCGGACGGGCTATCTTTGAGCAGTAGGGCTCGACATTTGAGGACTCCGATGGCATCGCTTTGGCAAAAGACTCTCTTCTATTTGGGGCTGGTCGATGACGACGTCATCGCTTCCGGCGACGACGGACACATCGCGCCCTCGCAGACCCAGGTGAGAACGGTTGACCCCCCGGGCCGCATCGGCCGCCAGCCCGCAACCGCTTCGCCGCCGAGTACACGGCAAGGTGGGGTAGCCGGTCGGCGTATCGAGCCTCCCGAGTCGGCCCGGCGCCGGATGTCCCCGGAACCGCAGCACGCCGAGGCGGGCGTACTCGTGACACGGGTCGGCTCCGATGGACCGAAGTCGTCGACCGCCTCCTCGCAGATCATCAACGCCAGGGCATTCAGCGACGCCCAGAGACTGGCGGACCACATTCGTCGCGGCCACGCCGTCGTGCTCGATCTGCGCAACACGGAGCCGGCCATGGTGCGTCGGCTCGTGGACTTCTCCTCGGGCCTCACCTATGCCCTCGACGGCAAGATGGCGAAGACCGCGCAGGGAGTCATCCTGGTCACGCCGCCGGGGGTGGCGATCGACAGCGCCGAGCAGAGGCGCCTGGCCGAACTCGGCCTGTACGGGTCCCCAGGCCGGTAGCGGCAGGATGGTCTCGATCTAGTGGATCTCATCTGCTTCTTGCTCGACATCGTCATCTACACGATGCTGGCGTGGATAATCCTGAGCTATGTCGCCGCGTATGGACGGCTTCCGTGGGACCATCCCATAAGGAAGTTCTACGATTTCCTCAACAAACTGATGGAGCCATTGCTGCGCCCGATCCGCAAGGTGCTTCCCCCGTTGCGTATCGGGGGAGCGGCGTTGGACCTATCTCCGATCGTGGTCTTCTTCGGCGTCGCCATCATCAAAGGTCTCGTCGGCTGTGGCGGCGGATTGCTCTGAGCAGCGGGGCGGAGCGTCGGCCGTTGCGAGACATGGGATATCGGCCGCTGCCGCGCGCACTAGACACTGCCTGCTCAGGCTATTTGGTCCGTGGTTGCCCTTATCAAGCGTCTGATCGGCTGTTAGCCTCATCGATGGGCACAATCCAGGGGATCCGGTGTGGACGTAACGTCTGACGAGATTCGAACGAGCCGTTTTCAAGGCACCCGCCACGTCTACGACAGACGTGAGGTCGACGCGTTCCTCCATCGGACGGCTGCCACCCTCGAAATGTACGAACGAAAGCTCGCGGTTACCCAAGCCCATGTCGAATCGCTCGAGAAGGCCCTCGATCTGGCTCATGGCCGAGTTCGCTCGATACAGGGACGCGACGCGCGCATCGCAGAGCTCGAGACGGCATTGGCGGCGGCCCAGCACAATTACGAGTCGGCGAGGTCAATGCTGGAGGCGCAAGACGACGGGGCCGCAATTGTCGACACTGCGAATGACGATCTGCTGCGAGAGGCAAGGAGACAGGCTGAGGCGCTGCTCGAGGAGGCTACGGCCGAAGCCTCACTGATTCGCGCCGAAGGCGACCGTCTCCGTGCGGAGGCGGCTGCGGCTGCAGAATCTGCCGCAGCAGCCGCTCGAACCGAGGCCGAGGAGCTTCGTAAGCGCGCCGGCCTCCAACACGCCGAGATGCTCGACGAGATCAAGCAGGCGCGCCTCGATGCCTTGGCCGCTCTCGAGGCTGAGGTTGCCGCGAAGCGGTCGAGCGCGCTGATGGAGCTCGAAGATGAGACGGACCGCCTCGCGGCCGACGCCGCTGCCGCCGCGGCGTCCCGGGCCAATCTCGAGGCGAGGTTGGCGGAGGCCCAGCACCAGGCCGCCAAGGCCGAAGAGGAGGCGCGGCAGAAACTGGAGGCGGCTGAAGAGCGTGTCGCCGCGGCCGAGGCGGAGAAGACCAGGCTGCTTGCCGAGATTGAACGAACTGCGGCGGCTGCGGAAGCCGAGCGTCAGGTCTTCATGGAGGATGCAGAGCGGATGTTCGAAGAGGCGGTGGCTCGTGCCGAGGCCGATCGTGAAGCGGCGTCCCGCCAAGCCGGAAACGGCCAGGCCGACGTCGCCGCCGCAGAGGTGGCGCAGTTGCGCCGCCAGGTGGCACAACTCCGCACGGCCCTGACGGACGTTCAGCGGCGGTTCAGCGATGTGTCCAGCCTCTCTGCCGAGGAGCTGGAGCTGGCGGCCACGCTCGCCGCCGCCGACCTGGATGATGGCGATGTCGTCGATCTGACATCGGAAGCGGCGACCGCTGCGCCCGAATCCGATGAGAGCCCCGACGATGCCAGTGTGACGGTGAAGAGCAAATGGGCGGAGATACAACCGATTCACGCCGCCCCTCATGCTGACCTCGAGCCGGCGTCGGTCGCCGCTGAGGAGACGGAGGCCGCTCCCACTGCCGCTCGTCGCCCGACCTGGAGGGACACCCTCGGTACCGCCCGCAAGCCCGAACCCGACGGCGAAGACGACACCGGAGATCCGGCGGTCGTCGGCTTCTACGAGCGGCGCCTTGCCGGATTGCGAGAGCGGCTCAAGGACGCCGGCCCCAGAGACTTCTAGCTTCGCTCGACAAGAAGCCGAACCACGTGCCCGTCGATCTCCACCGGAGAGCCGGCGGCGTCTTCCAGGTCGTACAACATTGCGGCCAAGGTCTCCTCTGCGATGAGCGCCGAGTGCGTGGCAATTGCGGCGGCCAACTCGGCGTCTGCGGCGGAATAGCCGACTGTGACGCGGTCGGCAACGTCGAATCCGCTCTCCCGCCGCAGTCCCTGCACACGGTTGATGAACTCGCGCGCCAAGCCCTCGGCGGCCAATTCGGGAGAGACTGACGAATCGAGCACTATGGTGAGGCCACCTTCGCTGGCGACGCCGATACCAGGGCGCGGTTGGCGGATCACGGCGATGTCGTCGATCGCCAGCTCCTCGTCCGCCACGACTATGCGGCCCGTCTCCAGCAGGCCGATGATCTGGTCGTGGCTCACAGCCTCGAGAGCCGAGGCGATTTCCTTCACCCGGGCTCCGAATCGGGGGCCGAGCGTCCTGAAATTCGCTTTGGCCGAAAGGTGAACCAGGTCGCGGTCGTCCTTTTCCACCGTGACCTGCTTCACGTTGAGCTCCTCGCCGATCAATGCGGTGTGGGAGGTGACGGCAGCTGCCGTCACCGGGTCGTCTGTCACGACCGTGAGCGTGCTCAGCGGCTGGCGCACCCGCACCTGTTCCTGTTTGCGGAGCCCGCGGCCGAGATTCACGACGGTGCGCACGACACTCATGGCATCCTCGAGCCCCTCGTCGATCACCTGCGGATCCGCCACCGGGTAATCGGTGTGATGCACGCTCTTCGGAGCGTCGCCGTCGACAGGACGCACCAGGTGCTGGTAGATCTGTTCCGTGATGAACGGCAGGACGGGTGCGGCGACACCGGAGAACGTGACCAGCACCTCGTAGAGGGTGGCGAAGGCGGACAGCTTGTCCTCCGCTCCGGTGGCGCCGCGGCGTGCCCAGAAGCGGCGCCGCGATCGGCGGATGTACCAGTTGGTGAGATCGTCGATGAACCCCAAGATCGGGGGGACAACCGCATAAAGCCGGTAGTGCTCCATCTCCCGGTTGACATCGCGGATCAAGCTCTGCAGGACCGAGACGATCCACCTGTCCAGCTCGGGCCGCTCCGCCACCGGTGGCGCCGATTCGAGGTCGGCGCCGGTGATCCCGTCGGCCTCGGCATACGTTGTGAAGAACGAGAAAGCATTCCAGTACGGCAGCAGCACGGTGCGAACGACGTCGCGCACTCCCTGTTCCGAGAATCGCAGCGGTTCGGCCCGCAAGACCGGCGAGTTGATCAGGTAGGCGCGCAAGGCATCGGCTCCGGATCCGTCGAAGATCACCTCCGGGTCCGGGTAGTTCTTCAGCGACTTCGACATCTTGCGGCCGTCCTCGGAGAGGATCATGCCGTTGACCACACAGTTCTTGAATGGGACATCGTCGAATAGGGCCGCGGCCAGCACTACCAGCGTGTAGAACCAGCCCCGGGTTTGATCGAGGCCTTCGGCGATGAAGTCGGCCGGGAAGGTCTTGTGGAAGCGTTCCTCGTTGGCGAACGGATAGTGCATCTTTCCGTACGGCATCGAGCCGGATTCGAACCACACGTCGAGCACTTCGGGGACCCGCCTCATCTCGCCGGAGCACTCAGCACACGCAATAGTGACCTCGTCGACGATGTGTTTGTGCAGATCGTCCAGCCAGACACCGGAGAGCTCGGCTAGTTCTTGACGGGAGCCGATGCACACCCGGGCGTCGCAGTCGGCACACACCCACACCGGGATGCAGCTGCCCCAGAAGCGATTGCGGCTCACCGCCCAGTCCCTGGCATCGCGCAACCAGTTGCCGAACCGTCGCTCGCCCACATAGTCGGGCACCCACCAGATCCGGGAGTTGAGGTCGGCCATGCGGTCCCTGAAGGACTCGACCTTCACGTACCAGCTCGGGATTGCCTTGTAGATCAGGGGCGTGTCGGTCCGCCAGCAGAAAGGATAGGAGTGGACGACGGTGCCCGACCTCATGAGAAGGCCCTGTTCGCGCAGCAGCGTGACGAGTTCCTCATCGGCGTCCTTCACGAACATGCCGGCGACTTCGGGTACTGCATCCGTGAAACGGGCCTCGAGATCGACCGGATCGACGAAGGCCTCGATCGCCGCGGACTGGAACGCCACGAAGTCCGCCTCACCGTAGGCGGGCGCCATGTGCACGAGCCCGGTGCCCTCTTCGGTGGTCACGTCGGTCGAGGAAATGACGACGAAGGCGCCCCGCTCGCGTTCGGCGGCGAAGTAGCTGAACGGCGGTTCGTACGGTGTCCCGATCAGGTCGGCTCCCGCGGCGGTGGCAACGACGTCGATCTCATCTTCCCGCCACATCGATTCGAGCCGGCTCTCTGCGATCCAGTAGTGGTCGGCTCCGTGCGCCACCCGGACGTACCGGATGTCGGTGCCCACGGCGATCGCCAGGTTGCCGGGGAGGGTCCAGGGAGTAGTAGTCCAGATCAGCAGCCAGTCGCCCGCGGCTACGGGTCCATGGGCCGCCGTGGTCGGCAACCGGACGGTGATCGACGGATCTTCGATGTCCTTGTATCCGCCGAGATTGAGCTCGAAGTTGGAGAGCGGCGTACCCGCCCCCCATGAGTACGGCACGACCTTGAAGTCCTGATACACCAGGCCCCGGTCCCAGAGGCCGCGGAACACCCACCACACCGACTCCATGAAGTCGACGTCGAGCGTCTTGTAGTCGTTCTCGAAGTCGATCCAGCGGCCGAGGCGGCGCGTCACGTACTCCCAGCGCTCGGTGTTCGCCTGCACCTTCCTGCGGCACGCTTCGTTGAACCGGGCGATCCCGTACTCCTCGATCTGGCGGGGGCCGGACAAGCCGAGCTCGTTCTGGACCTCCATTTCGATGGGGAGCCCGTGCGTGTCCCACCCGAAGCGACGCTCGACGCGGTGGCCTCGCATCGTCCAGTAGCGGGGGACGATGTCTTTGATGACACCGGCCAGCAGGTTGCCGTAGTGCGGGCTTCCGGTGGGGAACGGGGGGCCGTCGTAGAACGTGTATTCGGATTCGGGGTCGCGCATCTCAACAGACGCGGGGAACGCATCGAGCTCGTCCCAGAGCTCCAAGATCCGCGCTTCCATCTCCGGTATGGCGACCTTGGGCTCGATGCGCTCGAATAGGGCTCTATGGGACGGGGAGGGGTCGGTCACGGGCGTCCTTCGGTTGACGTGGAGTCTGTCGCTATCCGTCCGGGACGGAATAACCCGCGGTACCACCCGGCTTGCCGCGCGACCCCAGCCGGTGCCGCGTGACCTCTTCCTTGCTCCCGATACGGCGGAGGCCCGGCGGGTTCTACGCCGGCGAGCCGGTTCTTCCCGCAGCTCGAAGGTGATGTCCCGCCGGTCCGGATCGTCGGTCTCTCACCGTCACCGACTCGCTCGTGGTCCGGGGCGCCCGGGGGGCCCGTCCTCGTCGTTGCCGGCCCCATGATACTCGCGCCGGACCACAGCCAATGCAGTATGTTGGTCGAATGGAGGCAACCTCGCTCCTCCGGGCCGCTCCCGGTGGCGCCATTCTGGACGTATGGGTGGTTCCCGGGGCTTCCCGGACCGAGATCAAGGGTGTCTATGACGGAGCGCTTCGGGTGCGAGTCGCCTCTCCGCCAACCGGGGGGGAGGCCAACCGGGCGCTGATGCGATATCTCGGCGAGCGACTCGACTGCAAAGTGAGGTTGGTGGCCGGAGCGAGCTCTCGTCGCAAAGCGGTGCACATCGGCTGTGTCGACTTAGCGTGGATTACCGCGTCTCTCGGCCTCGAATGTCAGTAGGTCGAAGTAGTGCTAAATTCCTGCCGTCGAGGAGGGATTGTTGACTCGCAAACTGGCGAAATCCACCATGAACCGTCTTGCCGCCAAGCTGCAGGAGGAGCGGGAGCGGCTGGAGGACATCATCGCGTCGTTCGACGAAGAACTGGAGAGCAGTCGCCTGGCGACGACCGGTTCCGAGTTCAGTGACCCGGACAACGCGGACGGGGGGACGATCGCGGCGGAGATCAAGATGGATCTGTCACTGCAGCAGAACGCCCGGGACCTCCTCGACAAGGTCAAGCACGCCCAAGATCGTATGGACCGGGGCCTGTACGGGATCTGCGAACGCACCGGGAACCCGATCCCACTGGCCCGGCTCGAGGCGCTTCCGTACGCCACTACCACGGTCGAGGGCGCGTCCTAATCAAGACGGCGACCCGCACCGGGTTGATTATCGCGGCGGCGGTTATCGCGGTGGATCAGCTCACCAAAGTCTGGGCCGTCGCTGCCCTCAGCGACGGTTCCATTGAGCTGATAGACGGCGTACTGCAGCTGCGCCTGACCCGCAACCCGGGAGCCGCCTTCTCCTCTTTCACCGGCGGTGGTCCCTTCCTGGGAGGCGTGGCCGCCATCGTCGCCATCGCGATCGCTTTCTTGCTTCCCCTCATCGACGAAAGGCTCGACAGGCTGGCGCTGTCACTCGTCATGGGAGGCGCGCTCGGCAACTTCACAGATCGGATCTTTCGCGGCGACGGCTTTCTCGATGGTGCCGTCGTCGATTTCATCGACTTCTCCTTCTGGCCGACGTTCAATGCGGCCGACAGCGCAATCACGGTAGGGGTCGTGCTGATGCTGGCGACCGTCGTGTTCCGCAGAGAACCGGCGCCATGACCGAGCCCGAAACCCCAACTGCAGTGGAGATCGTCGTTCCCGCAGAAATGGACGGGCGGCGGGCCGATCGGGTGGTCGCGGGCACCCTGGACATCAGCAGGGCGGCGGCGCGTCTCGCCGTCGATTTGGGCCAGGTGGTAGCAGAGGGCCGGCCGGTCGCCGCGACGGACAGGCTTGCGGCCGGCACACGGCTGTCGGTGCGGCGCCCGGTGGAACCGGCTGGGCTCGTCCCGCTGGACGCACCGCTGGCGGTGCGCTACGAATCGCCCGCGGTTTTGGCGGTCGACAAGCCACCCGGACTTGTAGTCCATCCCGGCGCCGGCCATCGCAATGACACTCTCGCCAATGTGATCGTCTTTCACTTTCCCGAGCTCGTCGCTCTGGGGGAGCAGCATCGCTGGGGACTAGTTCACCGCCTCGACCGTGATACCTCGGGGTTGCTGCTGGTGGCTCGCAATGTCGCGGCTCATGCCGCCCTGCAAGCACAACTCAAACAGCGCCGGATCGAGAGGGCTTACCTGACCCTGGTGCACACCGTCATCGACCCGGTGGCCGGGGCGATCGAAGCTCCGATCGGTCGCGACCCGGAGCATCCCACCCGGATGACCCTTCGCCAGGGGGGTCGCTTCGCCAAGACCCACTATCGCCGCCTCGCCGCCTGGGAGAATGTATCGCTTCTCGAAGTGCGACTGGAAACGGGCCGCACTCACCAAATCCGGGTCCACATGAGCTCGATCGGCGCCGCAGTCGTCGGCGACAAGACCTACGGCCTGCGCCGGTCCACCATGGGCAACCCGGGCCGGGTTTGGCTTCACGCGGCGCGCCTCACATTCGTCGACCCCGGGCTGCCCGGGTCGCGCAACCCCGTGACGGTGCACGCTCCGCTGCCCGCCGACCTGGCCGCGAGCCTGAGAGAACTGGGAGATCCGGCCCACGGCACCCTGCCCCCTGATGTCGGAGGCGTTCTGTCGCTCTAGGCTGGCGATGGCGCAACCGACTGGATGAAGAATGACCGCCGATTACGAGCGACTTTCCTTTCTCGACAGCTCATTCCTGGCGATGGAGAGCCGTTCGACCCATTTCCACGTCGCCGGAATGCTCATTTTCGAAGCCGCTCCTCTCCGCAGGGAGGACGGCGGAATCGATATCGCCCGCATCGCAGCCTTCGTCGAGTCGCGGCTTCATCTCGTCCCGAGGTACCGCCAGCGTCTGGCGCTGGTGCCGTTGGAGCGGCATCCGGTCTGGGTCGACGATGAGCACTTCAATGTCGACTACCACATCCGGCACAGCAGCCTTCCGAAGCCGGGTACGTTCGATCAGCTGAAGCTGCTGATGGGGCGGCTGTGCTCGCAACAGCTCGATCGTTCCAAGCCGCTCTGGGAGCTGAATGTCGTTGAGGGTCTGGCCGATGATCGATTCGCGATCATATCGAAGATCCATCACGCCATGATCGACGGCATCTCCGGCGTGGATCTCATGGCGGTGCTACTCAACCTGGCTCCCACCGCTGACATCACTCCCGCCCCACCGTTCGAGCCGCGGCCGGCACCGTCCGGCGCAGAGCTCGTGCTTCGCGAGACCGCCCGCCGCGCCGGCAGGGCCGCCGCCGCCCTCCGGTCGGTGCAGACCCTGTCGGAAGACATTCAATCGATCGCGCTCGAAGGGGCGCGCCGGGTCCGTGCGATACGCCACTCGCTGGGGTCCGGTTGGTTGACGCTGGCGACGAAGACTCCGTTGAACGGCACGGTCGGTCCCAATCGGCGCTTTGAGACTCTCAAAACGCCCCTCAACGACGTCAAGGAGATCAAGAACAGCCTCGGGGGCACGGTCAACGACGTGATCCTCGCCACGGTGGCCGGTGGCGTGCGCAACTTCCTAGTCGACGAGCGGGGCTTCGACGTCGCCGGCGTCGACTTTCGGGTGATGGCACCGGTGAGCGTCCGGTCGCCGAGCCAGCGGGGGACCCTGGGCAACCAGGTGGCGATGTGGCTAGCGGCACTCCCGGTTGGTGAGCCCGACCCGGCGGCACGGCTGGCGGCAGTCTCCGCCGAGACAGAGAAGCTGAAGCGCACCGACCAGGCGTTGGGGGCCGCCTCCTTGGTGCGTATGAGCTCCGGCGCTCCGGCCACGCTGGTCTCCCTGGCGAGCCGCCTGGCCACCGGGGCGCGCCCTTTCAACATGACGGTGACCAACGTGCCGGGGCCGCAATTCCCGTTTTACCTCCTCGAGTCCGCGCTCCTCGAGCAGTACCCGCTGGTGCCGCTGTGGCACGGTCACGGCGTGGGGATTGCTCTCTTCAGCTACAACGGCTCCGTCTCATGGGGCTTCAATGCCGATTACGACGTCATGCACGATCTCCGCGCCTTTGTCGGGGCGATCGAGGCAGCTTTCAACGAGTTGCTCGCCGTCGCCCGAGGAGCGGAGGTGCCGGCCGGCCGCGCCCGCCGACCCTCCCGGCAGGCATCGACGAGGACCGCAGCGCCCAAGAAACGTCCCGCAATGGGAACGGGCGCCGCCAAGCCGGCCGCGGCCAAGTCGGGCGGGGCCAAGTCGAGCGCGGCCAAGAAGCCCGCCGCCAAGTCGAGTACGGCCAAGTCGGGCGGGCCGAAATCGAGTGCGGCCAAGTCGAGCGCGGCGAAGCCGAGTGCGGCCAGGTCGAGCGCAGCGAAGTCGAGCGCGGCGAAGAAGCCGGCCGCCAAGTCCAGTGCGGCCGAGTCGAGCGCGGCCAAGCCGGGCGGGGCAAAGTCGAGCGCAGCGAAGAAGCCCGCCACCAAGTCGAGCGCCAAGAGACGGCCCCCCACCAAGTAGCCCGGCCCGCGACACGGTCCCAAGTGATACGTAATACGTAATACGTAATACGAGGTACGTAATACGAGGTACGTAATACGAGGTACGTAATACGAGGTACGTAATACGAGGTACGTAATACGAGGTACGTAATACGAGGTACGTAATACGAGGTACGTAATACGAAGTACGTA
>JBFISZ010000007.1:0-34734 GCA_041608315.1 Acidimicrobiia bacterium
CTCAAACGGGTGCCTATGATGGAGCCACTGCGCGGCAGCAAGGAGTTGGTCGGCGAACTGATCGACGAAGCCGACACCGCCGGCGAATTGCTGCAGCTACTTGGAGGCGAATAGTGGCAGAACAGGAACGCAAACAGAGTCGTGCCGACTCCGCAGAGCAAGATGTCGTCGAGGCCGACATCGAGTCTTCTGTTGAGGCGGAGGAGATCACCGATCGAATCGACGACATTCTCGACGAGATCGACACCGTTCTCGAAGAGAACGCCGAGGAGTTCGTGAAGAACTACGTGCAGAAAGGCGGCGAGTGAGCTCCGACGCTCGTCGCTATCTCTCCGGGCCGCTGCCACTCGATTCACTGGCACCCGGTGCCAGTTTTGTCGCGTTGCTGGAGGCCGAGGGAATGGCGCCGCGCTGGACGACGGGCCCCGGCAACGAAATAGAGGCTCCGGAGGCAACGACGGTGCTGGCGATCAAGTACGGCCGCGGCGTGATCATGGCGGGCGACCGCCGCGCCACGGCCGGGAACGTCATCGCCCACCGGCGGGTCCAGAAGGTCTTTGCGGCCGACGAGTACTCGGCGGTCGCCATCTCGGGTACCGCCGGCATGGCCGTCGAGCTCATCAAGCTGTTCCAGACGGAACTGGAGCATTACGAGAAGATCGAAGGGACTCGACTCTCCCTGGAAGGGAAGGCGAACTACCTCGCCCGCATGGTGCGCAATCACCTTCCGCTCGCCTTCCAGGGCCTTGCCGTAGTGCCGCTGTTCTGTGGATTCGATCAAGCGGATGACGCGGGCCGGCTGTACACGTTCGACGTTGTGGGCGGCCGCTATGAGGAGCAGGACTACGCCACGACGGGATCCGGCGGCTCCGAGGCCAAATCGTTCATCAAGACTGTCCACGACCCCGAGATGGACGAGCCCGCCGCCTTGCGCATCTCAATCGAGGCGCTGATCGCCGCGGCCGAGGAGGATGCGGCCACCGGAGGGCCCGACCTCAAGCGGAAGATCTATCCGAACGTGGTCACGGTGACGGCGGACGGCTTCACCGAGATCGACGAAGGCCGGATCGCCACGGTGGCGGCCGAAGCTCTGGAGGCCCGCCCATGACCATGCCCATCTACGTGCCTCCGGAGCAGCTGATAAAGGACCGCGCCGAGTTCGCCAAGAAGGGGATCGCCCGGGGACGACCAATAGTCGTGATCTCCTACGTCGACGGTGTGCTGCTCCTCGGGGAGAACCCTTCCGGGTCTCTCCAGAAGATCGGCGAGATCTACGATGCGGTCGCCTTTGCCGGCGTCGGCCGTTTCAACGAGTTCGAGAGCCTCCGGGTCGCCGGCATTCGCTATGCCGATCTCAAGGGATACTCTTATGGCCGGCTCGACGTGACCGCCAAGGGCCTCGCCAATGCGTACGCGCAGACTCTCGGCCAGGTCTTCACGCACGAGGTCAAGCCCTACGAGATCGAGCTCATGGTCGTCGAGATCGGCGAGGAGACCGCCGACACGCAGATCTACCGTGTGCAGTACGACGGCACATTGCGTGACCTGGCTCACTTCGGTGCCATCGGCGGTGAAGACGAGGACCTCGTCTCCCGCCTCGAGGCCGGATTCTCGGAAGGGATGGATCTGGCGGCCGTCCTACGCCTGGGTTGTGAGGCCATCGAGTCCGAGGGTGGAGAGGTCGTGCCACCGGAGGAGTGGGAAGCCGCGGTTCTCGATCGGACGAATGGGCGCCGCAAGTTTCGCCGCCTCGACGCCGCGGTCGTGGCGGCGGCTCGCCAGTAATCGCCGGTCAGTACACCCGCAGAATCGCCAGGACGAACAGGACGACCATGATCGCGCCCAAGACGAGCGCGATGATCTGCAGGTCGAAGGGTTGCGTTATCGCCACGTGGTCGATATCGGGATCTGCCGCCCCGATCGCGTCGTTCACCTCGGCGTCGAGCAGGACCGAGGCGGCGTCCTCGACACGGTCGGACAGCACCCACAGCTCAGTTTCGGCGAGATTGCCCACGGTCATGGGATAGGGCCCGAGTGCCGGACTGTGCACGCGCACCTCGATGCCCTCGGAACGGAGGCGCGCCGCCAGCACATTGCCCGCCGTGATATCGCCGACGGTTGCCACCTTGACGAAGCGGCCGGGCTCGGGCATGGTCCTGTGCGCCATGGCCAGATCGTACCCAGCGCGCCCGGCTACTTCGGAGGTATGTATCGCTAGTCGACCGGCGCCGGTTACCCTGCAATGAGATGAGTCGCAGAATCTTCGGCATTGAGAACGAATATGGTGTCACCTGCACGCTGCGGGGGCAGCGCCGCTTGTCGCCCGATGAAGTGGCCCGCTACCTGTTCCGGAGGGTCGTCAGCTGGGGTCGATCCTCGAACGTGTTTCTCGAGAATGGGGCCCGGCTCTACCTCGACGTCGGCTCGCACCCGGAATACGCCACGCCGGAGTGCGACAACCTCTACGACGTTGTGCGCCACGACAAGGCGGGAGAGCGGATTCTCGCCGGCCTGGTGGAATCCGCCGAGGCCCGCCTGGAGGAAGAGGGCATCAAGGGGCAGATCTACCTCTTCAAGAACAACACGGACTCGGCCGGCAACTCATACGGCTGCCACGAGAACTACTTGATCACCCGCCACGGCGACTTCCAACGGATCATCGATACGCTGATCCCGTTCTTCGTGACCCGACAGATCTACGCCGGGGCCGGCAAGCTCCTCCAAACCGCCCGGGGAACGGTGTTCTGCCTGGCGCAGCGCGCCGAACACATCTGGGAGGGCATATCCTCCGCCACCACTCGCAGCCGCCCGATAATCAACACGCGGGACGAGCCCCACGCCGATGCCGAGCGGTACCGGCGCCTCCACGTGATTGCCGGCGACTCGAACATGTCCGAGTACATGACATACGTCAAGGTCGGCACGACGGCGGCCCTTCTCCAGATGCTGGAGGACGACGTCGTCTTCCGGGATCTCACCCTGGAGAACCCGATCCGGGCGATCCGGGAGATCTCGCACGACATCACCTGTCGGCGCCGGGTGCGGTTGGCAAACGGACGGGAGCTGTCCGCCCTCGATGTGCAATGGGAGTATCTGGAGCGTGCCATCCGATATGCCCGCACCACGGGATTCCCGCCCGAGGTCGAGCAGGCCGTCCTGATGTGGGAGAACCTCCTGACCGGGCTGGAGAAAGATCCGCTCTCGCTCCATCGGGAGTGCGACTGGGTGGCCAAGCACCGCCTCATCGAACGGTACCGCGAGAAGCACGACTTGCCGCTGTCGTCGCCGCGGCTCGCCTTGCTCGATCTGGCTTATCACGACGTCAGCAAAGACCGCGGGCTGTTCTACCTGCTCGAGCGGCGTAACGAGATGGAACGAGCCGTGACGGACGAATCGATCGAGGCTGCCATGACCGAGCCCCCGGCGACCACCAGGGCCAAACTGCGCGGCCAGTTCATCAAGGCGGCCAAGGCCAAGAAGCGTGACTTCACGGTGGATTGGGTCCATCTCAAGCTCAACGACCAGGCACAGCGCACCGTTCTCTGCAAGGACCCGTTCAAAGCAGTAGATGAGCGGGTGGAGAAACTGATCGAGAGCCTCTAGTACTTAGTGCTTAGTACTGAGTACCAAGTACCTAGTACTCGATACTCAGTATTTGGAACCAAGATCCTTCCCATTGATCTCACCCGCGAATACCCTGCGCGCGACTGATGCAAAACGTCATCGAACGTATCCTCAACCTGCTTGCTTTCTTGCTCACGGTGCACCGCCCGGTCAGTGCCGACGAGATCCGCATGACCGTAGCCGGCTATGACCAGTCCAGCGACGAGGCTTTCCGGCGCATGTTCGAGCGCGACAAGGATCTGCTCCGGCAGCTGGGGATCCCACTCGAGTTGCAGGCGACGGACGGCTGGGAGGTCGAACATGGCTACGTCGTGCCCCCTGATGCCTACGCGCTGGATGATCCCGGCCTGACCGACGAGGAGCGTGCCGCGCTCTGGTTGGCCGCGCAGGTGATCAGGGTGGGCGGTCAGGCTGCCGGCTCCGACGCGCTGCTCAAACTCGGTGGGGCGCCGGCCGGGGGAGTGGTGGAGCCCTTGGCGGCCGATCTCGGCGCCGAGAGTGACATCCTCGGCGATGTGTTCCTGGCGGTGGCGGAGCGCCGCTGGATCGGTTTCGACTACAAAGGCTCCCGGCGCCAGGTGGCGCCGTACGGGCTGGTCCACCGGCGGGGGCATTGGTACGCGGTCGGTCCGGAGCGCTCTGATCTGGCAGTGGTGAAGGCGTTTCGCCTGGATCGGGCCGGCGACGTCCGCCTCAGCGAACAAGCCGGGCAGTTCGAGCGCCCGCGCGACTTCCGCGCCAGCGACTCGATTCCGCAGGCTCCTTGGGAGGCGGGCGCAGAGGACCTCATCGCCGACGTGGTCTTCGACCCGGATCTGGCATGGTGGGCGAAGCGGCAACTGTCGCCACGGGTTGAAGCCAAGGAGGACGCCGCCGGCGCGCTGCACGCCGCGATCCCTGTGGCGAATGTCGATGCCTTCTTGGCCTGGATCCTGGGCTTCGACGACCGGGCTGAGATCATCGGCCCCCCAGACTTGCGCGCCTTGTTCGTCGGCCGGGTGAGGGCGGAATGACCAGCGTACGTACCGCCCGCCGCCTGACGCGATTGCTCGCCATGCTGCCGTGGGTGATCGCCAACCCCGGGAACACGGTTCGCGAGGTGTGTGAGCGATTCGGGTACACCCCGCGGCAGCTGGCGGCCGACCTCAATCTCGTGTTCGTCTGTGGCCTTCCCGGCTACGGCCCCGGTGACCTCATGGTCGCCTTCATCGACGACGATGAAGTGGTCGTCGAGATGGCCGAGTACTTCTCCTCGGCGGTGCGACTGTCCGCCCCGGAAGCTCTCACGTTGCTGGCGGCCGGGATGGCGGTGCTGTCCGCCGGCCAGGGCCCGACCGCCCTCCGCAGCGGTGTGGACAAGCTCCAGCGGTTGTTGCTCCCGGACTCGGAAGATGCCCTGGTGGTGGATCTCGCCGAGCCGGACCTCGTTGGAGAGCTGCGCCGCGCCGCTGCCGAGGGGACTGTGCTGCACATCGTCTACACGGCCCTCAGCAGCGGCGCGACGACACGGCGCGACGTCGAGCCGTGGACGGTCTTCTCGACGATGGGGAATTGGTACGTGGCGGCTCACTGCAGATTGGCGGGCGCTGAACGAGTCTTTCGCATCGACCGGATCCAGGATGCGGAGCCCACCGGAGAGACGTTCGACCCGCCGCCAGAGCCGCCGCCACCGGAGGTGCGGTACTCGCCAGGCGTCGACGATGTCGAAGCCACGATCAGGCTGTCTCCGGCGGCGCAGTGGATCACGGAGTATTACCCGGTGGAGACCGTCGCGACCGAAAACCAGTCCATCGTGGTTCGATTCTCCGCATCCAACCCGCTGGTCATCGCGCGCCTCCTGTTGCGTCTCGGAGACGGGGCCACCCTCGTTGAAGGGGCCGAGGTTGCTGCCGCCCAACGCGGTCTTCGCGAGCGAATTCTGGCTCGGTACGACGCCTAGCCGGGGTGCCTAAAACGGGCTAGCGCCTTGTGACTAAGGCGCAAATAGTCATTTAGGCACTCCGGTAGTTGCCGATGCTCTTAACGAGCCACACGGTAGGACCGGAGCAAGACTCATGACAACCATCAGAACCACCTGCGACCTGTGCGGAGACGTCGAACTGACGACATCCGACATTCGCTTGGAGCTTGCCCCTTCAGCCACTACCGGCCATTACCGGTTCGAGTGCCCATTCTGTTGCGGAGTGCAGCGGCGGGTCGCCAACAACCGGGTAGTCAGTATTCTCCTGGCGACCGGCGTCGAATACGAGATACTCGATCCGAGAGCGCCGATCAGCGAGGAAGAGATCAGAGCCTTTGCCCAGGCCCTCGACCGGGAGGACTGGTTCAGCCAGATAACCTAGCGGCGGTGCTCGAGTCGGGATTCGAGCGAGCAGCCCAGCGGCGCCTTGCGGCGCCGCTTCGTGTTTGAGCGGCCTCCGGACCGCCTGACCCTCGAATTCGATCCCCAGTGGGCTTCGGCCGAACCGCGGGGTAGTTTGCCCCGGACCTCCCCCAAATCCCCCGCCCATGGTGATCGGTTCGAGACGGGGACGCCGAGCGTCTGGGGCCGGGCGTCGGGGACTTCGTTGTATGGACTTGGCCCGCACAGGCGCGAGGGCTATCTACCATCAGGGTCGCATGGGCAATTTCACAGCTTCGGAGATACTCACGATCGTTGTCGTGATCCTCATCGTCTTTGGGCCCAACCGGCTGCCCGAGCTGGCACGCAAAGCGGGACAACTGGCGGCGAGCGCCCGGCGGGCGATGGACAACCTCAAGGGGGAGCTGAACGCCGAGTACGGCGACGTGATCGCGCCGCTGCGCGACGCGCGCAACGAGCTGCGTTCCGCCGGCACTGAGATCAAGGGGCAAGTGACGGCCCTCGGTAGCGAGGTGGCCGCGGCGAGCGCCGAAATCAAAGACGTGACCAAGCAAACTCTCGACCCGGCTGCCGCGACCACGAACGGTGCCGGCGGCGACGGTGCCGCAACGACCGGCGACGACCAGGCACAGTCCGTTCCGGAAGCCGCCGAAGATGCCGATTCGACAGGCGGGCCCTCCGGGGACGGGCCTACGACTGTCGAACCTGCGGCCCGCCGGGACCCGGGTGCGACCGGCGATGGGCGCCTCGAGGCGGCCGCGGAGGTCGTTCCGGAGCCCACCGAGGCCGACGATGGCTGACGTCACCCCCGAGGCGACGATGTCCATCGGAGGGCACCTCGTGGAGCTCCGCGCCCGCCTGGTGAAGGCGTCGATCGCGATCCTCTTGGGATCCGTCGTCGGCTTCATCTTCCACAAGTCGATCCTCGGATGGCTGGTCATCCCCTACGAGAACGCCCTGCCGGACCTCGACCCGGAGTTGCCCTTCTTTCGCCCCACCGAAGCGTTCTCGGTCGCGATGCGGTTGTCGCTCTTCGGTGGGCTGCTGCTGGCGAGTCCCGTGATCATCTATCAGATCTGGCGTTTCGTGAGCCCGGCCCTCACCAAGCAGGAACGCCGCTACATCGTTCCGTTGTCGGTGGTTCTGGCCGTCCTGTTCATTGCCGGGGTTGCGCTCGGCTACTGGTCGCTGGCAC
Organism: Acidimicrobiia bacterium; assembly: GCA_041608315.1. Classification (GTDB taxonomy): domain Bacteria; phylum Actinomycetota; class Acidimicrobiia; order Spongiisociales; family UBA5794; genus JAHEJX01. Next base: position 7,182 of record JBFISZ010000007.1, read on the forward strand.
GCGGCCTCGATTTCCTGTTCGATTTCGGAGGTGACAGCCTCCAACCCCTCATCCAAGCCGAGGCGTACCTCAGTTTCGCCACCCGGTTCATCCTGGTCTTTGGTCTGGCCTTCGAGTTTCCGGTGTTCATGTTCGCCGCGGCCGCCGCCGGAATCGTCGGCAGCAGGACATTGCGCAACAACCGGCGTTGGGCGATCACGGCTATCGTCGTCATCGGCGCCATCATCACCCCCAGTGGTGATCCGCTGACCTTGCTCTTGCTGTCGACCCCGCTGTACATCCTGTATGAGCTGACCATCCTCGCCGTACGATTCATACTCAAGAAGTGAGCTCATCTCGTCGGGACGGAGACCGGCCCCTCACCCCCTTCTTCGCACGACTCGCCTTCAAGCCCGATCGTTTCCAGACCGAGGCGATCGACGCCTTCGAAGAGGGCGCATCCGTTGTCGTCACCGCCCCCACCGGCGCCGGCAAGACGCTCGTCGCGGAAGCCGCGATTCACTTGGTGAACCTGCGCGGCGCCCGTTCGTTCTATACGACGCCGATCAAGGCGCTGTCCAACCAGAAGTTTGCCGACTTCCGCCGTGAATACGGCGATGACACCGTTGGCCTGCTCACCGGGGACAACGTCATCAACGGCACTGCGCCCATCGTCGTCATGACGACTGAGGTGCTGCGCAACATGATCTACGCCGACAGCACCGCTTTGGAAGGTCTCGGGGTCGTGGTGCTCGACGAGGTGCACTACCTGCAGGATCGCCAACGCGGCTCGGTGTGGGAAGAGATCATCATCCACTTGGCGGCCGAGATTCCAATCGTCGCCCTGTCGGCGACGGTGGCCAACGCCGCCGAGTTCACGGACTGGATCTCGGCCCGACGGGGCGCGACCAGGCTGATCGTCGAGGAGCATCGACCGGTGCCGCTCACCAGCCAGTACATGGTCAAGGATCGTCACCGCGACGGTGCCATCGAGATGTTCCCGGTGTTCGATCGGCGGGGGACGAGGCCCAATCCGGACGTACTCCGTCTCACCAAGAAGAACCGGGGACGCCATCGCCGGTTCGCGGCCCCGCGGCGGCTCGAAGTCGTCCAGGAGATGGCTCGCCGCGATCTGGTGCCGCTCATCTACTTCATCTTCTCCCGAGCGGGCGTGGACCAGGGTGCCGAGCTCGTAGCCCGTGGGGGCCTCGGTCTCACCAACCCCGAAGAGCGCGCCATCATCCGGGCCAAGGCCGAAGAGCGTACCGCCCATCTATCCGCAGACGACCTCGCCGTCCTCGGATACGGTCCGTGGCTGGCCAACATGGAGCAAGGGGTGGCCGCCCACCACGCCGGGCTCGTACCTGCGTTCAAGGAAACGGTCGAGGAGCTGTTCCAGGCGGGTCTAGTGCGCGTAGTGTTCGCCACCGAGACCTTGGCCCTCGGGATCAACATGCCGGCGCGTGCCGTCGTCCTCGAGCGTCTCAGCAAGTTCACGGGCGAGGGCCACGACCTGCTCCGGCCCGGCGACTACACGCAGCTCACCGGGCGCGCCGGCCGCCGCGGCATCGACGACGCCGGGACGGCCGTTGTGCTGTTCGACCATCAGGTGCCCTTCGATCGGGTGGCGTCGATTGCGGCCGCCGGAGCCCATCCGCTGGCGTCCTCGTTCCAGCCCACCTACAACATGGCGGTCAACCTCGTCGCCAACTACGACCGGAAGCGCGCCGAGGAATTGCTGGAAGCTTCGTTCGCCCAGTTCCGTGCCGAGAGGCGCGGCTCCGAGCTCGCCGCCCGGGCCGACGTGATGCGCCGGGAGATCGCCGAGCTGCGGGAGGCGGCCGAGAGCAGCTTCGGCGACATCTGGGAGTATGCGGCAACGGATGGCGGTGCTGATACCAGGTCGATCCTGCGTGACTTCGCTCAGGGGACAGAGCCGGGAGACGTCTTCCTGCTGTCGGCCGACCCGGCAGACCGATGGGTGCTGCTGGCCCGCGGCTACGGGGTCAATCCGCGCCTCGTCCTCGTCGATGAGAGCGCTGAGGTGCGCCGCCTCGCGGCCGACTCCCTCGCGGCCACGGTTGCGCGCATCGGCACCTTGCCGCTGCCCGAGCCGATCCGCTCGCGCGAGACGCGCTATCAGCGCCACGTCGCCCGGCTGCTGCGTGAGTTCGAGGCTTCCGGGGATGAATCGACTCCGGGGGTGGCCGCCGCAAGCCCGCTTGCCGCCGACCCGGCCCTGGCGGAGAAGCTGGCGATAGTCAAGAAGGTGCGGCGCAAGGAACGGGAGCTGGTGAAGATCGAGCGGCGCCGGGAGACGGTCTCCACGGGCCTCATCGATGCCTTTCACAGACGAATGCGCCTGCTCGAGGAGAGGGGCTATACGAGGGGTTGGGATCTCACCGGGCGTGGCGACCGGCTTCGGTTTGTGTACAACGAGCTCGACCTGCTTCTCGCCGAGTGCGTCGACAAGGGATTGCTCTCCGGGCTTGGAGCCGCCGAGCTGGCCGCGATAGCTTCCATGTTCACCTACGAGCCGCGGCTCGCGGATACGGTGGGGGATTGGCCGAGTGCCCAGGTGGCTGACCGGGGAAAGGCTATCTTCGCAGTGGGCGACGAGCTGGTGGTGGCCGAGTTGCGCCATGGCATAGAGCCGGCGCGTATGCCGGATCCCGGTTTCGCCGCGGTAGTTTTCGACTGGACGGAGGGAGCATCGTTGGAGGAACTCTTCGCGGACGACGAGGTCGGTGCCGGTGACTTCGTGCGAAACATGCGCCAGCTCCTCGACCTGCTTCGCCAGCTCCGTGATGCGTATCCCGACCTCGCCGCAACGGCGCGTCGTGCCCTCCGGCAGATCGATCGCGGAGTGGTCGCCGCGGGAGGGCAAGTGTGAGCGGCCTCTGGTGGGTGATAGCCAATCCCTACTCAGGCCAGCGCGGTGAAGTGGTCTCCCGGGCTCGGGCCGCCCTGCGATCCCGGGCGATCGAATTCGAGCTCCACGAATCGGAGAACGCGGCGCACGTCGCCCGGCTGGTTCACGAAGGGCTGGCGGCCGGCGCCACTCAATTCGCCGGAGTCGGCGGCGACGGCACGGCGCATCTCATCGTCAATGCGTTGATGGCCGAGCCGCCGGATGAGCCGCCGACGCTGGCGATACTTCCCGCCGGATCGGGGTCGGACTTCATCCGTACCTTTGCCCTTCCCCGCACGGTCGAGGGGGCAGTGGATCACCTCACGACCGACGCGGTGTACCCGTGTGACGTCGGCAAGCTCAGTGGGCCCTTCGGTGAGCGTTACTTCCTCAATTCAGCCAATTTCGGTGTTGCCGCCGCTTCGGTCGGAGTGACCAATCGGCTGCCGCGCCGCCTCGGGTCGGTGCGCTACACCGTCGGGTTCTGGTTGACCCTGGCGCGCTTTCCAACGCGCCGGGTGCGGGTGACCGCCGGTCGCCGCACCTACGAAGGGCCCGCGATCAACGTCGTGGCGGCCAACGGACAGTACTTTGGAGGCGGGATGAATATCGCTCCCAACGCCACCGTCATGGATGGTAAGTTCGATTTGCAGGTGTTCCACGGGCCGCGCCGGCTGGCCTTCTCGGTGATGCCCCGAGTGATCCGGGGGACGCATGTACGCCACAGGGCTGTGTCCCGGTTTGTCACCGACACGTTTCATCTCGAATGTGAGAGGCAATGGCCGATTGAGGCCGACGGAGAGCTACTGGGGCGGGGCGCCGTGACGGGAGAAGTCATTCCCGGCGCACTGCGTTTCAAGATTTGAGTGCAGATTCCGATAGAGACAGGGAATAGATCAGGCAGATTGGAAGTTGGCGGCCTCGTCAACGCCGATATACTCCCAGCCGCTGTTCGAAGGTGTGAGGAATGGCCAGCAAAACCAAAGCCGAAGACGCCCCGCTCGATGAGCTGGAGTCCGGGGAAGAGCTAGAGGAAATCGAAGACATCGAGGACATCGAAGACATCGACGATCTCGACGACGACATCGAAGATCCGCCGGCCGAAGCCCTCGTCGACGACGTCGACGACCCCGATGACATCGTCGAAGACGTGTGGGTCGAAGATGACTCCGACGAAGAGGACGACTCGGACGACGACGACGACGATGACGATGACGACGACGACAGGCAAGACCTCGACGAGCTCGAGACCGAGGAACTCGAAATGCTCACCGAGGACGAGCTTGCGGAAACCCTCGTCGTCGATGAAGCGGCCGAGTTGCGGGCCATTCGACGTGCCGAGATAGCTATGAGCGGTGAGACCGGCTCGGAGCGGGGCCTCGACGAGTTCTTGTGTCGGGGCTGTTTCCTGGTCCTGAGATCGAGCCAGCTGGCCGACAAGCGTCGCAATCTCTGTGTCGACTGTGCAGGTTGACCGGCTAGTCGTCATCCCGACCTACAACGAGGTCGAGAACCTCGAATTGATCGTGCGCGCCGTCCGCCAACACGGCTACCGGGTGCTCATCGTCGACGACGGGTCTCCCGACGGCACCGGCGACGTCGCCGACACGCTGGCGGCCCATGAACCGGGCGCCGTGGGGGTTCTGCATCGCACCACGAAGAGCGGTTTGGGTCCCGCCTATTCCGCCGGCTTTGTGCGGGGTATTGCGGAAGGCGCCGCCGTATTGTGCGAGATGGACGCCGACTTCAGCCACGATCCCGCCGCGCTCCCGGCACTGATGGCCGCCCTCGACGCCGGGGCGGATGTGGTCATCGGAAGCCGCTACGTGCCTGGCGGGGGCGTGGACAACTGGCCCTGGTACCGGCGGGCGCTATCGCGTTTTGGGAACCGGTATGCCGCATTCATGTTGCGGGTCCCCATCAAGGACATGACAGCCGGTTTCCGGGCGTTCTCGGCGGCGGCGCTCGAGCAGCTGCAACCGGAAACGTGTGATGCCGCCGGATACGGGTTCCAGGTCGAAATGGCCTGGCGAGCGCATCTGGCCGGTTTGACCGTGAAAGAGGTCCCGATCACCTTCCGCGACCGGGTGCGCGGCGAGTCGAAGATGGATGCGAGGATTGCCATCGAGGCGATGGTGCTCGTGACTCGCTGGGGATTGGGACGGCTGGTCGGCCGTCTACCCTGGACTCCCGATGCAGATCGCAGCCCGACAAGCGTTTGACGGAGACCTTCCTGATCTGGTGCGCATGTACCGGCTGCTCGAGGCGGAGCAGGCCGGCCTCAAGGCCATCTGGCCCGTCGCCGACGGACTGCCCGAGCCGGTAGAACTCGCCCTCGAGGAGCTTCTCGGTGAAGCCGACTCACGGATCGTGGTCGGGACTATCGACGATGTGCCGCTCGGGTTCCTGTGGATGCGGTCCGAAACACTGCTGCCCCAGGCCGGCGGCGCCTGCGTTGGTACGGTTCGCCTGGTCTTCGTCGAAGCCGAAGCTCGCGGTGTCGGTGTCGGCGAAGCCATGATCATCATGGTCATGGGCGAGTTCCGCGACCGGGGCATCACCCTGTTCGACTCGCATGTCAGCCCGGGCCACCGGCTCGCCAAGAACTTCTTCGAGTCTCACGGCTACTCGGCACGTCGCATCGTCATGCACCACTCGGAGGACCCCAGATGGCAGTAACCACAATCGAGCTTCTCGAGCGGCTCGTGGCGTTCGACACCACCAGCCGCGAGTCCAACGTCCCGCTGATCGACTATGTGGAGCCATTCCTCAGCGAGCGCGGCATCACCTCGCACCGGGTGTGGTCCGAGGATCGCAAGTACGTGAACCTGTGGGCGACGATCGGCCCGGACAGTCCGGGAGGGGTCGTGCTCTCGGGCCACACCGATTGTGTTCCGGTCGATGGTCAGCCCTGGACCACCAACCCATTCGAAATCAACGAGGTTGGCGACCGATTGATCGGGCGCGGGACGTCGGACATGAAGAGCTTCATCGCTGCGGCGCTCGCAGCCGTCGATGGGTGGCTCGCCATGGATCTCGCCCGGCCGATCCACCTGGCCTTGTCGTACGACGAGGAGGTCGGGGGAGCGGGGGCGCGCCTCCTGGTCGCGGACATGGCTGCGGCCGGGCTCCGTCCGGAGTACTGCATCATCGGGGAGCCGACCTCGATGCAGATCGTCACCGCCAACAAAGGCATCGAGACATTCGTGGCGACGGTGACGGGAACCGAGGCGCACTCGTCGCTGGCGCCGCGAGCCGTGAACGCGGTGGAGTTCGGAGCCCGCCTGGTGACGGCACTCTCCGACCTGGCACGGCAGCGGGCCCGCGAGGGCCCGTTCGATGAAGGCTTCGACCTGCCGCACACGACGATCCACACCGGAGTGTTCCACGGGGGCACGGCGCTCAACATCGTCCCCCGCCTTTGCGAGTTCGAGTTCGAGTACCGCTACCTACCGGACGAGGATGCCACCGAGCTGCGAGCCACGGTCGACCGGTTGGCGGCCGAGGTGATGGCGATGATGCCCGACGAGGGTGACGTCGGCATCATCGTCGAAAAACGATCCGACCTTCCGGGCATCAACACGCCGCTCGACGCGCCGGCGGTTCTGGCGGCCGCCAAGCTGACCCCGGTTCCCGGCACCGGCAAGGTGGCCTACGGCACCGAGGCCGGCCTATTTCGCGATGCATTGAACGCACCTTCGGTGATATGCGGGCCCGGAGCGATTGCCGCCGCCCACAAACCCGACGAGTACGTCGCGGTCGATCAGCTCCGGATTTGCGACGACTTCATGGTCGCGCTGGGGGAGTCACTGACGAGTTAGCTCGTGTTTCGTGTCACGTGTCACGTATGCGATCACAGCTCGGGATCACGAGCCGCCGCGGCCAGCCGGGCGGCAGGAATCGTTCCCGCCTGGGCGAATCCTCCGACATAGCGAGCCTCGCTGACGACGATCCGGAAGAGCCAGAAATCGCCGAGGACGATGCGCGGGGCGGCGTCTGGCAGGCGAGCGATGTATGTCTGCCACACCGCGTCGAAGTCGGGCGATTCTCGCTCGACGATCTTGGCCGTGCCGCTGATACTCACCCGAGCCAACATCTGTGGGTCCCCGGTGCCCGGATCGATCTCGGAGATGACGAGGGTGACTCGCGGAGCTCTCACGAGGTTGCCGGTGTGCTCGGATAGACCGCTCAAGAACAACACCAGGGCGCCGAGATCGGGCTCGGGCGCATACGCCACCATCGACCCGGATGCGCCGTCGTCGCCTAGCGTTGCCAACGCCGCCCATCGATGCCCGAGGATCAACCGAGCGGCGTCCAGCTCCATACTCGTCGCGTTCATAGCCCGAGGCTAGCCAAGCGACTTAGTACTTAGTACTTAGTACCTAGTACTTAGTACCTAGTACTAAGTACTAGGCCTTCTCGAGGATGTGCTTGGCCGTCATCAGGTCCAGATGACCGCCGCCTCCGTTCTTGAAGATCGTGATGTCACCAGGAGACTGACGTCCCGGCTTGACTCCCTGACACAGCTCATAGAGATCGGCCAAGATGTCGTCTTCGGTCATCACCCCGGCCGCGATCGGCTGGACGAGCTCGCCGGTCAGCAGGGCGGTTTCGACGAGGTCGACGAAAACCCGCCCGCGTCGCATTGCGGTGTCGTCGACCTCTCGCATGTCGGGCGTGTAGGCGCCCACCAGGTCGAGGTGAGTGCCCGGGGCGATGTCCCTGCCGGCGATCACGCCGTACGGTGATCGGGTAGCCACGGAGATGAGATCGGAACCGGCCACCGACTTGGGCAGGTCAGTCACGACCTCGACTACCACATCGGGCAGCTGCAGCGAAGCCGCCAACTCCTCGGCGCGGGCCGGGGTGCGGTTCCATATCTGCACCTTGTCGAGAGAAGGCCGCACCGCCAGGTGGGCTTTGATGAGGTGCGGTGCCATGGCGCCGGCGCCCACCATTGTCATGACGGCGGCGTCTTCGCGCGCCAGGTACGAGGCGGCCAATGCCGAGTCGCAGGCAGTCTTGTACCAGGTGAGAGCGGTGCCGTCCATCACGGCCAGCGGCTTGCCGTTGGTGCCGTCGAAGAGGATGTATACGGCATGCACGGTGAGCATGCCGCGATCGGGGTTCTCCGGGAATACCGTCGCCAGCTTCGCCCCGAGGTGCTCACCGTGCTGCCAAGCCGGGCGCACCAGGAGCCCATTGGGTCCGAAGCCCCGGTCGGGCTCCTCGAGGTAGATGTCGTCGATCGCAGCGCGAGCTGCCTGATGGGCGGCACGCATCGTCTCGACCAGTTCGGCGTAATCCAGAGCAGCCTGGGCCTGGGCGGCGTTGATGATCTTCATACGCCGAGGCTACTTCGATCGAATCGGCGGTCGCAGCGCCAAAGGACATGGCTAACTTGCCGCCATGGACGAGATGAGCATCTGGGAGGGGATCGGTACCCTGGTGTGCGATCTCGACGGTGTGGTGTATCTCGGTGACGAGGGCGTCGCCGGATCGGGTGACGCTCTGGCGGCCGTGCGCGATGCCGGTGTCGGGCTGCTGTTCGCCACCAACAACTCCACGAAGACGCCTGAGCAGGTCGCCGCCAAGATCGCGGCGACGGCCGGGTTTCCCGCCGATCCGGCGACCGTCGTGACTTCGGCTCAGGTGACGGCCGCCCGCCTCGCCGGCGAGGTCGCGACCGCCCTGGTGGTGGGGGGCGCCGCCATCGATGCCGCTCTGGCCGAGGTCGGCATCGCGACGACGGAGACCTGGCAAGACGCCGAGGTCGTTGTGGTGGGCCTCGACACCGAGCTCACATACGACAAGCTCACGCAGGCCACGCTGGCGTTGCGCAACGGGGCGCTCTTCTATGCGACCAACACCGATTCGACATATCCGACTCCCCAGGGCCTGCTCCCCGGTGGCGGCGTAATGGTCGGAGCGCTCGCGATCTCGAGCGGCCTCGACCCGGTCGTCTCCGGCAAACCGGAGCCGGTCATGGCCGAGTACCTCGGCGCCCGAGCCTCGGGACCGGTTCTGGTCGTCGGCGACCGGCCCGAGACGGATATCGCGATGGCGATCGGCGCCGGCTGGGCGAGCGTCCTCGTGCTCACCGGGGTGACCGCGTCGTTGCAGGAGATACCCTCCGACCTGGCCCCCGACATCGTGCTGGGATCGCTGGGAGACCTGGCAGGGTTACTCCGCGCTGCGGACTAGCCCGCCCGGCGAACCGGGATCAGAAGGGGGTGTGGCGCGCCGGCATCCGCGGGGTGTGAATGGCCCGTACTCGGCGCAACAGGGCATCGCGCAGTGGCAAAGTGATGAGGACGCCCAGCAGGAACCCGCCCACGTGGGCCTCCCAGGCGACGCCGACGTCGACCACGGCGAATTGGGTGAAGAACCAGACGCCGAGGAAGAACAACGCCGGCACCGGGACGAAGTACACGAAGAGCAAAGTAAGGATGCGATGGCGCGGGAACAGCACGAGATAGGCGCCGAGCACTCCGGCGATGGCCCCGGAGGCGCCGATGAGCGGATCGGTCGATTCGGTGTGGAGAAGGACGAACGACGCCGTCGCCCCGATGCCGGCCAGGAGGTAGAGAAGAAGGTACCCCAGCGTGCCGAAGGCCTCCTCGACGTTGTTGCCGAAGATCCACAAGAACCACATGTTGCCGGCGATATGAAGGATTCCACCGTGGAGGAACAGCGACACGAGCCCGGAGAGCCACACGTTCTTGTCGGGGAACAACTGAGTGCCACGGTCGCTGTCGATGCACTGCGAGTCGAAGACCTCCTTCTCCGTCAACGGCTCGCCGGTGGTGAGCTCGCATGCGATCGCGGCGCGTTCGTACAGGAAGTTCGCCCCCTCGGGAGAGGTGGGGTCGGGTTGCCACAGCACAAATGCCAGGATGTTGACCGCGATCAGCGTGAGCGTGGCGATCGGCAGGATCCGGGTCGGGTTGAGGTCTCGAATCGGGAACAAAACGCAGTCCTGTCGCTACCGGCGGCGATAATGCAGTCATGCATGATACGCCCCGACCCACCGATGAGAACCCGATGCCCAACGACAGGCCGCTTGACACGTTGATAGCCGAGCTGGCGGCGGTCGATGCGGCCGCCGCGCCCGACATCGCCGATGAGATCGCCGTGCGGCTCGAAGCCGACTTGGCGGCCGCGTCGAACCGCGCCCTCGACGCCCAGGCGGCGCCGGAACCGAGCTAGTGGCCCGCCGCCGACTCGACGCCGAGCTGGTTCGGCGCCGGCTCGTCGCCAGCCGATCGGCCGCGCAGGAGGCGATAGCGTCCGGAGCGGTCGAAGTCGACGGCCTGGTCGCGACCAAAGCCGCCAGCCAAGTGAACGAGGGGGTGTCGATCCGCTTCGTCGGCGCGCCGGCCAAGTTCGTGAGTCGCGGGGGCCTCAAGCTGGAGGCGGCGCTCAACGAGTTCGCCATCGACGTCTCCGACCGGCACGCCCTCGACGTCGGGGCATCCACCGGCGGCTTTACCGACTGCCTGCTACAACGCGGGGCGGCCCGCGTCGCCGCCATCGATGTCGGCTACGGCCAGCTCGATTGGAAGCTGCGCAACGATCCCCGGGTGACCGTGCATGAACGACTCAACGCCCGCCACATGGACGTCACGGCTCTCGGAGGCCCCTTCGACGTGGTGGTCGCCGACCTCTCGTTCATTTCACTGCGTACCGTGGCGCCGGCGCTGGAGGCGGCCGGGGGGCCCGGCGCCGACTGGATACTCCTCGTCAAGCCCCAGTTCGAAGCGGGGCGGGAACAAGTCGGCAAAGGCGGTATCGTCCGTGACGTCGCAGTCCGGGCGGAGGCCTTGCACAAGGTGATCGCAGCATTCGAAAGCATGGGATTGGGGGCGCGCCGCGTCATCGACTCGCCTGTCGCCGGGGCGAAAGGCAATCGCGAGTTCCTGTTGTGGTTGCGCCGCGAGCCGGCCAAGGTCCCGGCAGGCGACTTCGACCACCTGGCGGGGCTCGTGGATGCTTGAAGAGCTCCACGTCGCCAATCTCGGGTTGCTCGAAGATGCCCGCTTCGAGCCGGGCCCCGGCCTGATCGTCGTGACCGGCGAGACGGGCGCCGGCAAAACGATGCTGATCGGGGCCCTGCAGCTCCTCGGCGGCGGGGCCGCCCGCCGCGACCGAGTCGGGCCCGGAGGCGACGAGCTGCTCGTCGAGGGCAGGTTCGCCACCGCGACGGGGGAACGGGTAGCCGCCCGCAGAGTCACCCGGGAGGGACGCAGCAAGGCCTACGAGGACGGTGCCATGGTCACGGCAGCTCGGCTCGCCGATGAGTTCGGGCCGCTCCTGGAAATCGTCGCCCAACACGATGCGTTGACGTTGGCCCGCCCGGCGGGCGTGTTGGACCTCATAGACGCCGGACTGTCCGCAACCGGACGGGGCCGATTGCACGACTACCGACGGGCATGGGAAGAACTGGGCCGGCTGCGCGCCGAGCAGCGCGAGCTCGGTGGCGATCGGCGGGCCCTCGAACGCGAGCTGGACGCGGCCCGTCTCCAGTCGGAAGAAATCGCCGATGCCGCGCTGGTCCCGGATGAGGAAATCGATCTGGGGATACGGGCCGATCGATTGCGCAACGCCGAGGCCCTGACCGCCGGACTCACCGCGGCTCATCGCGCCCTCGGCGACGACGACGGAGCCATCGACCGTCTCGGCAATGTGATCGCCGAGCTGCGGCGCCTCGTCGCCATCGATGGCTCGCTGGACGCGCTGCACGCCCAGGCAGTCGCCGCCAGCGATCTCTTGGGAGAATTGAGCACCGAGCTCGCCGGAGTAGCCGCAGATCTGGACCACGATCCAGCCGCCCTCGAGTCGGTCGAGGAGCGTATCCGGCTCATCACCGACCTGCGACGCAAGTACGGCGAAACCGTCGCCGACGTAGTGCGCTTCGGGGAGAACGCCGAGGCGCGCGCTGGGGGGATTCAACGACGCCTCGCCTCGGCGGAGACGCTTGACGGCGACATCAGCAAGGCCGCGGCGGTGGTGGCGGAAGCGGCCGCCGAGCTGCACAAGGCCCGCCGCCGCCGCGCCAAGGCGCTCGCCGCGGCCGCGGCCGGCCATCTGCGCGATCTGGGTATGAAGGACCCGTTGATCGAACTCGTCGTCGAGCAGATCGCTCCGGGGCCCCGGGGCGCCGACCGGGCCGTGCTGAGGTTCGCCTCCGACCGGTCGCTGCCGGCCGGCCCCGTCACCAGAATCGCGTCGGGCGGTGAGCTGAGCCGGCTGGTGCTCTCATTGCGGCTCGCCGGAGGGTCCGGTGACACGCCCGTAGTCGCCTTCGATGAGATCGATGCCGGAGTCGGCGGGGCAACCGCGCTCGCCATGGGTGAGAAGCTGGCGCGGCTGGCGGCCGGGCGCCAGGTCCTGTGCGTCTCGCATTTGCCGCAGATCGCCGCGTTCGCCGACGCCCATTTCGTGGTGGAGCGCAGCGGCTCCAGAGCCGTTGTCCACCAGGTGACCGGAGCGGCCCGGGCCCGCGAGATAGCCCGCATGCTGTCAGGGCTCGGCGAGACTAGTGCCGGCATGGACCACGCCGAGGAGCTGCTGGCGGCGGCCGCGGGGCGTCTCCGCTCGGGTGGTTGATCCGGACAAAGCCGGGGTGGCGCCGGGTCGGTGTTATCATTCACACTTCCTAGGCGGAGCACCAGGGTTTTGACCAAGTACGTTTTCGTGACAGGTGGAGTCACGTCCAGCCTCGGTAAAGGCATCACGGCAGCATCCCTGGGTCGACTCCTCAAGTGTCGCGGGCTCCGGGTCGTTCTCCAGAAGCTCGACCCCTACATCAATGTCGATCCGGGAACCATGAACCCCTTCGAGCATGGCGAGGTGTTCGTTACCGACGATGGGGGAGAGACCGATCTCGACCTGGGCCACTACGAGCGTTTCGTCGGAGAGAGCCTCCGGCGTGACTCCAACGTGACGACCGGGGCGATCTACCAGTCGGTTATCCGCAAGGAACGGCGCGGCGACTACCTGGGGGCCACCGTCCAAGTGATCCCCCACATCACCAACGAGATCAAGTCCCGAATCCGCAAGCTCGGGGCCGACGACCAGGTGGACGTCGTCATTACCGAGATCGGTGGCACCGTCGGAGATATCGAGAGCTTGCCGTTCCTCGAGGCGATCCGGCAGATGCGCAAAGACGTTGGTCGAGAGAACACCTGCTACATCCACGTGACGCTCGTGCCGTTCCTGTCGACCAGCGAAGAGCTCAAAACGAAGCCGACGCAGCACTCGGTGGCCGAGCTGCGGGGCCGGGGAATCCACCCCGACGTCATCGTCGCCCGCTCCGATCGCGACGTCGACGATGTCGTGCGCCGCAAGATCAGCCTCTTCTGCGATGTCGAGCTGGATGCAGTCATCAACGCCGTGGATGTCGACAACATCTATGCCGTTCCCCTCGAGTTGCACGCCGGGGGGCTGGACGAAGTCGTGGCCCGCACACTGAAGATCGAAACCTCCGAGCCCGACCTCGCCGGTTGGCGCGCCATGGTCGACAAGATGGCCAACCCGACGGAATCGGTGAAGGTCGGCATCGTCGGCAAATACGTCGATCTTCCCGACGCGTACCTGTCGGTGGTTGAGGCGCTCGGTCACGGAGCCACGGCCAATGACGCCGCGGTCGATGTCGCCTGGATCGCGGCCGAGGATGTCGACGGGCTGCTGGCCGACTCCTACCTCGAGGGGCTCGACGCTATCCTCGTCCCCGGTGGGTTCGGGATTCGGGGTGTCGAGGGCAAGATCCGTTCCATTCGGTACGCCCGTGATCACAACGTGCCGTTCCTCGGGCTGTGCCTCGGCCTGCAATGCGCGGTGATCGAGTACGCTCGCTCCGAGCTCGGCCTCTCCAACGCCCACTCCTCCGAGTTCGACCCGACCACGAATCATGCCGTCATCGATCTCATGGCCGACCAGCGGGATGTGGAGGACAAGGGAGGCACGATGCGCCTCGGGGTCTATCCGGCCAAGCTCCGCGAGGGGTCTTTGGCTCACGAGCTCTACGGTGAGGCCCTGGTCTACGAGCGCCACCGGCACCGATTCGAGGTCGCCAACCGCTACCGCGCTGATCTCGAAGCTGCCGGTCTCGTCGCCAGCGGCGTATCTCCCGACAACCACCTGGTGGAGATCGTCGAGGCACCGGGCCACCGCTTCTTCCTGGCCAGCCAGTTCCACCCGGAGCTGAAGTCACGGCCGGACGGTCCCCATCCCCTCTTCGTCGGCTTCGTTGCCGCCGCCCTGGCCCACAAGCGAGAGCGCACGTCCGCGGCGTATCTCCCGGACAAAGCCGCCGTAGAGCCTTTCAGTGAGTGACGGCTCGGCAGGATTCCACTTGGTCGGGGTGCGCCACGTAGCGAATTCTTCATTCCTCCAGGCGGAGCGCCTCCATCTCGTCTCGCCGACGGGCATCGCCATGGAGCGAACCGTGATTCGTCATCCCGGCGCGGTCGCCGTGGTTCCGGTCGACGGTTCCGACGTCGTGCTGATCCGCCAGTACCGTTCGCCGACCGACTCGATGCTCCTCGAGATTCCCGCCGGCAAACTCGACCTCCACGGCGAGGATCTGATCGCGGCCGCCCGGCGCGAGCTGGAGGAGGAGGTGGGCCTGGTTGCAGAGACGCTGGAGTTGCTCGTCTCATTCTTCACGACTCCCGGGTTCTCGAACGAGCGGATCTGGGTCTACCTGGCGACCGACGTCACGGCGGTGGCGGCCCGCCCCCACGGGGCCGAGGAGGAGGTGGCGGAGATCGTCCGGGTGCCGATCGACGCCATCGCCGGGATGCTCGCCGCCGACGAGCTCGATGACGCCAAGACGATCATTGGCTTAACGGCCATGCTGGCACGGCTCGGATAGCCGCAGTGGACATCGCAACCGGCATCGCCGAGTTCCTGGTTTCGGTGCGGGCCGAACGGGGACTGGCGCAGAACACGGCGGCCGCCTACCGGCGCGATCTCGAGCAGTACCAGGACTACCTGGAGCGCCGGGGCGTGGCGGACATCGCGACGGTGTCGGCCGAGCATGTCTCCGGTTACGCGGCGGCGCTACGGAAGCGCGGGCTGACGGCAACGACCATTGCCCGCAAGATCGCCGCAGTGCGCGGCCTGCACCGGTTCCTCGTCGCCGAGGAGATGGTCACCGCCGATCCGACGGCTCTCGTCGATGCCCCCAAGCGCCCGAGCAGCATCCCCAAAGCCCTCACCGTCGATGAGGTTGCCCGGTTGATCGGGGCGGCCGCCGGGAAGTCCGCCATCCATGCCAGGGACACGGCGCTTCTCGAATTCATGTACGCCTCCGGGGCGCGGGTGGCCGAGACGGTGGGCCTCGATGTGCTGGACCTGGATCTCGGCGAATCGGTGGCTCTCGTCACCGGCAAGGGGTCGAAGCAGCGGCTGGTGCCGCTCGGCAGATACGCGGTAGCCGCCCTGCGGGACTACCTGGAGCGGCGTCTCGAATTGAAGGGGGACAGACGCGACCCGGGTGCGCTGTTCCTGTCGACCCGCGGGCGCCGCTTGACCCGCCAGGCGGTGTGGCAGCTGGTCCGCAAGTACGCGGCAGCCGCCGGCTTGGATGTGGCTGCGGTGTCGCCGCACGTTCTGCGCCACTCGGCGGCGACTCACATGGTCGAAGGTGGCGCCGACCTGCGCGCGATCCAAGAGATCCTCGGCCACGCTAGTATCAGCACCACTCAGGTATACACGCGAGTGTCGCCACGCCATCTCTACGAGGTTTATGTCGCTACCCACCCTCGGGGGCGATGAGAGCCCGGTCGCACCGCCGGCAGATGACGGGACCTGAACAAGAACTGGAAGCAGCCTGAGTTCGGATGGAGAAACCCTGATGAACATCGATACCGCCGCCCTCGAGCTAAAAGCCGAACGGGAGAAGGTGCTACATCAGCTCGCGGAGCTCGGTGCCGACGAGCAGGGCGAGCTGACAGGCGACGTCGACTACGGCGAGGGGTTCGCCGACGCCGCCGCAGCTACTGCGGAACGCACTGAAGTGCTCGGAATCGTGGAAAACCTCATGAAGGCGCTCAAAGACGTCGATGCCGCCCTCAAGCACGTCGCCGCCGGCACGTACGGCACGTGTGAGGTCTGCGGCAGCGATATTGGCGCCGCCCGGCTCGAGTTTCGCCCGACATCGACGCGGTGCGTCGACTGCAAGGCGCAGTCGGAATAGCCGTATCCGCAAGGTGCTCCATCTCACGACACGCTTCTTCCAGGTTCTCACGGCGCGGCCCCTCAGCGCTACGGAACAAGATGAGGTCGCCGGGTGGCTCCGGCCGAGTGAGGCCGGCCTCTATTGGGCCCAGCAGACGACCGACCAACGCCACGGGCTGGTGACGGCTCGCAAACTGGCCGCACGGGCTCCTGATGATGTCGAGCTGATTCGAGCCGGGCTCCTCCACGACGTGGGCAAGACCGGCGTGCGCATCTCGGCGTTCGGTCGGTCGCTGGCGACCCTGGGAGATCTCGTCGGACTGCCGCTCCCGGCTCGCTACCGGAAGTATCGCGATCACGGTCCGATCGGCGGTGCCGCGCTCGCCGACCTCGGGGCCGAGCCTCTGGTGGTGGCCTTCGCATCCCGGCACCCGCAGGGGCCACCGCCGGACATCGACCCGGTGCGGTGGCAGCTGCTGCTGGAGGCTGATGACGACTGAGGATTGCAACCGGCCGCAGCCAAGGCCCGCGTACCATGGGGTCCCCGGCATCGCCGTTGCGGTGGTGCCGCCGCTGCCGGCCGGAGAAGAGACCGCAGAGTAGATGACATACGAAGTCCACACCCGAGTTTTCGAGGGCCCGCTCGACCTGCTGTTGCAGTTGATCACGTCGCACCAGCTGGCCATCACCGAGTTGAGCCTCACCGACCTGGTGGCCGAGTACCTGAGGTACATCGATGCGATGCTCGACCTCGACCTGGATGTCACCAGCGAGTTCCTCCTCATTGCTTCGACGCTGATTCAGCTCAAGGCGCGCCACTTGCTTCCGGACGGCGAGGATGTCGATCTCGACGAGGAGTTGGCGCTGGCCGAAGAGCGCGACCGCTTGCTGTCGCGGCTCCTGGCGTGCCTGACGTTCAAGGACGTGGCCGCCGTGCTGAAGCATCGGTTCCAGGGAGCGAGCCGCAGCCTGCCCCGCGAAGTCGGCCTGGAGGGAGACATCGCTCCCGGAGTGCGAGAACTGCGGCTGACGGTAACTCCCAACCGCCTGGCACTGATCGCGACTCGGGCCTTCCGGGCGAACCGGGATGCGGTGGACATCGACCACCTCGACATGGATCTGCCCTCGGTGGACGATGCCATCCGCGACCTCCGGGTCCGCATCCAGGCGGAGGTCGAGACCCAATTCGCCGCTCTTGTGGCCCATTGCGGCCGGCCCATCGAGGTCATTGCCTATTTCCTCGCCTTGCTGGAACTGGTCCGGTGGGGGGTGGTGGCGATCTCCCAGGAAGTGGCCCATGAAGCAATCACAGTGGCCTATCAGCCGAATGCTCCGGCGTCGGCGCAGGCGATGGCAAGCGAGTGGAGCAGCTGATGGAGACCAGGGCAATTGTCGAAGCGCTGTTGTTTGTGGCAGAGCAACCCCTCGGCGCGGGTGAGATCGCCCAACTCGTCGAGGCCTCCGTGGCCGACATCGAAGAGTTGCTGGCGGAGATGCGTCGGGACCTGGCGGACGATCCGCGGCGGGGCCTCATCCTCAGACAGGTGGCCGACGGCTGGAGACTGTACACCGACCCCGCCGCGCGCCCTTATCTGGAACGGTTCGCCGCCAGCGACACTGCGACGCGCCTCTCGACTGCGGCCCTCGAGACCCTGGCGGTGGTCGCCTACCAGCAGCCCGTGTCGCGCGGCCAGGTCTCCGAGGTCCGGGGCGTGGATTCCGAACGGACCCTGCAAACGCTCGAACGGCGCGGGCTCATCCTGGAAATCGGACGGGCACCGGGAGCCGGCTCGGCTGTCTTGTATGGAACGACCGACCTCTTTCTCGAGAAGCTGGGGGTCAATTCGCTCGCCGATCTGCCCCCGCTGGGCGACCACGTACCGCCCGCCACAATCGTCGATGCACTCGAGCGCCCCTTCCGACCGGAGTCATCATCGAGCGAATCCACAAGCTGATCGCTCACACCGGCTACGCGTCGCGTCGCCGCGCCGAGGAGCTGATCGAGCGGGGCCGGGTGACGGTCGACGGCGTGCCGGCAACGATCGGCCAGAAGGTAGATCCAGCCACCTCAGTGGTGATGATCGACGGGATTCGCCTGCCGGTGCGCCCCGATGCCGTCTACTACCTCTTGTACAAGCCGGTCGGCGTCATCAGCACGACCGCGGATGAGCGAGGGCGGCGCACCGTGACCGCATTGGTTCCGGACACCCCGCCCGTCTATCCCGTAGGGAGGCTCGACGCCGACTCCGAAGGGCTGCTGATTCTCACCAACGACGGCGACCTGACACATCACCTGACCCATCCTCGCTTTGGGGTGACCAAGACGTATGTCGCACTCGTTTCCGGCAGGCTCGAGCCCCAAGACGTCAGACAACTCGAAGCCGGCGTCATGTTGGACGACGGCCCGGCGGTGGCCCGGGCGGCCCGAATCGTCGATGTCGGCGCCGCCGGGACTCTGCTCGAAGTAACCATGGTTGAGGGCCGCAATCGGGAAGTGCGCCGGATGGTGGCCGCCCTCGGTCACGAGGTCACCCGATTGGTCCGGACCGCCATCGGCGATCTGCGGGATCGCGAGCTGCAGCCGGGCTCCTGGCGCCGTTTGGCTCCGCCGGAGGTGCGCCGCCTGTACGCGATTGGGGCTGACAGCCGAACGGCGACGGCATGGGACAATGGCGCCGACGAGGAGCCCGATACCGAATGACCGAGACCCGCCGGCTGATCCCGCCGCAAGGGAGATTCGCGGCGACGGTGAAGTTGCCAGGTGACAAGTCGCTGTCGCATCGCGCCCTGGTGTTCGCGGCCATGGCAGAAGGCCAGAGCCGCATCAGCGGCCTGGGCACGGGAGCCGACGTTCTGTCGACTGCCCGTGTGCTGGCGGCTCTCGGAGTGGAGTTTGCCGCCGACGGCGACGTCATGGCCGTCACCAGCAGGGGAGTGGAGGGCTGGAGCGAGCCGAGCGGTCCCCTCGACTGCGGCAACTCGGGAACGACGATGCGTCTCATGACGGGAGCGTTGGCGGCGCAGCCGTTTGCGACCACACTCGTCGGTGACGAGTCCCTCTCGAAGCGGCCGATGCAGCGCCTGGCCGCCCCGCTGGCCGCGCTGGGTGCCCAGCTGGCGACGAGCCCTGCCGGGACGGCGCCGGTCACGGTGCATCCCGTCCCGGAGCTGCGCGGCGCAGTAGCCGTCCTCGATACGGGCTCCGCCCAGGTGCGCAGCTCTTTTGAGCTGGCTGCGATCCAGGCCACCGGTTCCTCGGCGATATCGAGCCCGCCCGGCTACCGGGATCACACCGAACGTTGGCTCGAGACCATCGGCCTCGGAGAGCGCGGCGACGACACGTTCGTCGTGCATCCGGGCCGCGTGCCGCCGACGAGCTACGACCTGCCCGGTGATACGTCTTCCGCTGCGTTCCTCTGGGCCGCTGCCGCCATCTCGCCGGGCTCGGAGGTCACAACTCTCGATATCACATTGAATGCCGGCCGGATCGGGTTCCTCGAAGTGTTGGAGCGAATGGGCGCCACAGTCGATGCCTCGGTCGACCGCGCCATTCTCGGTGACCCCGTCGGGACCGTGCGGGTGCGCGGGAACTCGTTGCGGGCCGTCGACGTCTCGGGTCCCCTCGCGATCGCATCCCTCGATGAGCTGCCGCTGCTTGCCGTCGTCGCCAGCTTCGCCGACGGCCTCACGTCGGTGCGCGACGCCGCCGAGCTCCGGGCGAAAGAGAGCGACCGGATCGCCTCGACGTGTGCCATGGTTCGCCAACTCGGCGGCGGGGCCGCCCCGACTGCGGACGGTTTCGAGATCGTCGGCCTCGGCTGGCTCGATGGGGGAGAGGTCGACAGCGTTGGGGACCACCGCATCGCGATGGCGGCCGGCGTTGCCGCTACGGTCACGCGAGGACCAGTGACCATCGTCGGAGCCGAGGCGGCGGCCGTCTCGTGGCCCGACTTCTACCAGACGCTGGAGGCCGTGTGGTCATCGCGATAGACGGTCCCGGCGGTGTCGGGAAGTCGACGGTCACCCGCCACATCGCCTCCTCCCGGGGTCTCGAGTACTTGGACACCGGGGCCACATACCGGGCGGCGGCACTTGCGGCACTGCGACGCCGGGCCGACCTCGACAACCCCGCCGCGGTCATCGAGGCGGTGGCTGACGCCGAGATCGATTTCGCGAACGGCGCCGTCCTCCTCGACGGTGAAGATGTTTCGATCGAGATACGCACCCCGCAAATAACCGCCGCCGCCAGCGCGGTTGCCGCCATTGCGGAGGTGCGGACGATCGTGGTTGCCATGCAGCGGTCCTGGGTGGAGCGGCGCGGAGGCAAAGCCGTGGTCGAGGGGCGCGACATCGGCACCGTGGTGTTCCCCGAAGCGGAGCTGAAGGTCTTCCTGACCGCCCGACCCGAGGTGCGGGCGGCGCGGCGTGCGGCCGACCCGGAAGCGGACGGTGCCGCGGTCGCCGAGGTGAGGGCGGCCCTGGACCAACGCGACCACGCCGACTCGACCCGGGAAGTCTCACCGCTGCGCCCGGCCCCCGATGCCCTTGTGATCGACACCTCCGACATGGCCCTCGAGGACGTGATTGCCGAAGTCCTCGCAGAAGTGGATCGCAGGAGCAATCGCCCCCGATTGCATTGACTACTAATAAGTACTCAGTACTCAGTACTTGGTATTGGTACTGAGTTGTCAGTTGGAGCTCAGTATCTCCAGCGCTTCTGTCGCTCCCCACTCGCGATCTTCATCCACCGGTCCGGGCCGACCCGGTCGGGCGCAGGCGTAGGCGCCCTCGACGAGCGCCTGCAGCGCGTGGATCAGCGTGCGCAGCGCCGGGGGGAGGGGGAAATACTCGTCTTCCTCGGTGATCCGGACGACCTCGACTTGGCGGTCGGAGCCCAGGTGGGTGACGACGGACTGCACCCGCTGGTCGGGGGCGCTGGCCCCGGCGGTGACGCCGATGATCTCGTGGCCGTGGAGCCACTCGGGTTCGATGTCGTGCGGGCCGTCGATGCGGTGGGCGGCGACGCCGGCATTGCGGGCGACCCGAACGAGTGCCTGAGTGTTCGAGCTGTTCTCGGAGCCGACAACCAGAACCAGCGTTGCCTCTTTGGTGAGTACCTCGACGGCCCTCTGCCTGTTGGTTGTGGCGTAGCACAGGTCGCTCTTGCGTGACGTGTGGACGCCGGCGTACTCCTTTCGGGCGTCATCGAGCACACCTTGCCACTCGAACTGGCCCAGAGTCGTCTGGGCGAGGAGCGCCACCTTGCCCGGGTCGGCGGGTGTGAAGCCGGCCAGGCCCCGGTCGGGGTCGACGAGGGTGACCGCTTCCGGCGCCTGGGCGATCGCACCGAGCGCCTCGTCGTGCCCTTCGTGGCCGACGTAGAGGATGTCGAAGCCGTTGGCGGCGGCCCTCTTGACCTCGTGGTGCACCTTGGTGACGAGTGGGCAGACGGCATCCACCATGACGGCGGCAGAGCTCGTCGCCAGCGAGACGACTTCGGGGCCTGAGCCGTGGGCGGAGAGCATGATGACACTGCCCGGGGGAACTGTTGTGATGTCGTCGACAAACACGACACCGGCGCGCTCGAAGATCTCGACGACCGCGGCGTTGTGAACGATCTCGTGATAGCAATACACCGGTGCCTCGAAAACGCGCACCATCCACGTCAGCGCCTTGATCGCCATCTCAACCCCGGCACAGAAGCCTCTGGGCTCGGCGAGAAGGACACGGATAGGCATGGGGGCGATGCTAGGTCTCGAGAAATGTTAAGTATCAAGTACTAAGTACTAAGTACTTGGTACTGCGAGAGCCGGTCAGCCGTTTCCGGCTTGCGCGCATTCGAGGCAGCCGACAAGGGGCACGGCGCCGACTTCGACCGCAGCCGCGGCCGACGTCCCATTCAGTGAGTACGCCCCCTTGGGCGCTTCCCGCGACAAGATCGATATGTCTTGGATCTGCCAGTGCCCGTCGTACGGGTTGTCGCCGCGGAAGTCGACCCGGGTCGTTCCGGCCGGGATCGGCATCCAGTAGTTCTTGTAGCGCCAGTGGTGCATCTCGCGGCCGTGCTGAGTCACCGCCGGACGCCAAGTTGCTCCGTTGTTGAAGCTGACCTCGAGGTTGAAACCGATCCCAGTGAACTGCAGATGGGAGTTGGCCGGCGCCGGCGAAGCGAAGGTGACGAACGAGGCACTCGAATTGTCGACGTGGCGTCGGTTGGCGTGGATAGCCGTGATCGGCTCCGCCGGAGCCAAGTAGATGTTGTCCCAGTGCCAGGTGTTGGCGCCCACAGAGCAGTCCGCACAATCGAACACGTCGTAGGAGTTGTGCCCGAATTGAACGACGCCCCGGTTGAAGGGGAGCCCACCGGGGATGTCCTCCGAGATCCAGTAGAACGGTACGTCGGGCATGCCCACGACGATGTGATCCGGCGTGATGCGGATCTCGAAAGTCGAGCGCACCTTCGCCGACGGCGTCATGAAGTCCTCGTAGCCGATCCAGTGGACCGGACCGTCGATTTGGATCTCCTTGAAGTTGCGGTGGACCTCCACGTCGAACGAGCCGGTGTCGGTGAACGACTTCAAGGCGACGACGATTGCGTTCTTCGGGGGCCCCTGCAGCGACGGTCGATCTTGCACCGGGATGCGCTGCAGGTCGGCATATGGCGTGATCCACACTTCGAACCAGTCGCGCTTGGAGCGGCGCAGCGTCGAGACGTCGAACTGAATCACGGCCTCACCGGCGGAGAAGTCGAGGAGCGCGTTCGGCGAGAACATGCTCACCGCGTAGTTGTCCAGGTGATCGGGACCGGAACTGATGGCGGTCATCATGTGGTTGCGGCAGCGGAACTGGGCGTCGCGGTACCGGGTGACGGTGTGCTTGGCCGGGGGACCGGCGCAGTCGGGCCCGTGATCGGCCTGCATCGAGGCGAGGGTGTCGCGGGTGGAGCCGACGCGAGAGTTGGTGGAGACGGTGATCTTCTCGGTCGACGCGAAGGCGGTGGGTTGCGCCGGGTCGCCGTCGAAGGTCTCGAGGAACACCGGCCCCTCGCAGGGGTCGCGGCGCTGCCCGGAATAGCAGTCGTCCCAGCCGGGGCCGCCCCAGAGTCGGTCGGCGCCGCGGCCCCCATCAAGCACGTCCGGGCCGTAGCTCCCGCGGATTCGATCGGCGGCGGGGCCCCCGAGCAGGGTGTCGGCGCCTTTGCCGCCAACCATGTAGTCGCGGCCGGCGCCGCCCCGCAGTGTGTCGCGACCGCCGTCGCCGTAGATCGTGTCGGCGCCGTCCTCTCCGCGGAGGTCGTCACTGCCGCCTCCGCCGCGGATGCGGTCGTTTCCGGTGCCCCCACAGATCAGGTCGTTGCCGCCCAGCCCCCTGATCACGTCGTTGCCGCCGCGGCCGTGAATCACGTCGCGGCCGGCGGTGCCGGTCAGAATGTCATCGCCCGAGGTACCCAGGATCGTGACCCGTTCTCCGCCGCATGAGATCGCCGCCGTCGCCGCTACCGGCGCCATCATGAGAAGGCTACCGATGAGCGCCAGCGCGGCGCTGAGACGCAATGGGCGATATCGGCCGGCGGTCATGATCATCTCCTTCGCTGTCGGGGCGCGCAGAACAGAAGGTCGCGTCCCAGGGTGGTTCTCAACCACTCAACGCGACCCTAAGAGCACTACAAGTGTTTGCGATGGATGAAAACGTGGTGATGGCGAGCGATTGGTGCCGCGAGTCCGGGGCCGACGGCGGGCACCGGTACAATCCGCTTCTCATGTCGCACCCGACGATCCTCGACGTTCAGCCCGGTTCGCCCGCGGCCGGCGCCGGCCTCACCACTGGTGATGAGCTGGTGTCGGTCAACGGGGTCGTGCCCGTCGACGTAATCGAGTATCAGCAGCTCGTCGACGATCCCGAGCTGGATATCGAGCTGTTGCGAGGCGGCGACCCGCTGCAGGTGACGATCGACAAGGCGCCCGGTGCTCCACTCGGTATCCGGCTGAGCAGCTCGATCTTCGATCGGGTCCAGACGTGTGACAACCACTGCGAGTTCTGCTTCATCTATCAGCTCCCGCCCGGGATGAGGCAATCGCTGTACCTCAAGGACGACGACTACCGGCTGTCCTTCCTGTACGGCAACTTCACGACACTCACCCGTTTCACGGAGCTCGACCTGGCCCGGGTGATCGAAGAGAAACTGGGCCCGCTCTACGTCTCGATTCATGCCACCGATCCCGAGGTGCGCGCCGCCATGCTGCGCAACCCGCGCGGGGCCACCAGTCTGCGGTGGCTGCGCGGCTTGCTGGAGCACGGCATCGATGTGCACGGCCAGATCGTCCTCTGCCCGGGCGTCAACGACGGTACCGTGCTCGAGCAGACCTGTGCCGAGATAGTCGCTCGGTACGGCCGCCTCGCCTCGGTGGGCATCGTTCCTCTCGGCGTTTCGCGCTATGCCACCGGGATGTCGCTGCGGGCCCACACCGCCGCCGAAGCCGCCACGGACCTCGACATCATCGAGTCGTGGCAGGCGACGGCGATGCACCACATCGGGCGGCGGCTCTTTCAAGCATCCGACGAGCTGTACCTGATGGCGGGCCGAGAAGTCCCCGCCGCGGCGGCGTATGAGGGATTCCCGCAGCACGAGAACGGCATCGGGATGATCCGGGCGTTCTACGACGAAGTGACCCGCCTCGAGGCGGGCACCCACGACGGGCTCCCGCAGATGACGGGGGAATGGCGCACCATCCAGTCGGCCCCGGCCACCGGCTATCGCGCCCCCACCGTGACGATGACACCACGGCCGTCGGGAGGCTCCGGTCCGGCGGTGATCGTCACCGCTGCCTACGGTGCGATCGCACTGCGCCCGTTGCTGCCCCGGCTCGAAGCCCTTGCCGGGCGCAACCTGCGCATCCTCGAGGTCCCCAACGACTTCTTCGGCGGCAACGTGGCGGTGGCCGGGCTGCTGGTCGGCCAGGATGTGGCCCGGGCGCTGCGGAGCGACGTCGAGCCGGCCGGGCTCTACGTGATGGCCGACAGCGCCTTGAAGGGCGACGTGTTCCTCGACGACATACCGCTGGCGCAGGTGGCGGCGGCAGCGTCCGCCCCGCTGCTGGCGGTGCCCCCATCGGCCGAGTCGCTGGTTGCGGCGGTGGCGGCATGAGCAAGATGCCCGTGGTTGCCGTGCTCGGACGGCCCAACGTCGGCAAGTCGACTCTGGTGAACCGCATCGTGCGCCGCCAGGCGGCCGTCGTCGACGAGCAGCCCGGAGTGACCCGCGACCGCCGCGAGTTCGAGGCGGAGTGGGCGGGCCGGCGGTTCCTGCTGGTCGACACCGGTGGCTGGGAGCTCAGCCCGGGGGAGGAGCTGACCGTGGGGATTCGCAGCCAGGCTGAGGTTGCCGTCAATGGGGCGGACGTGGTGATCTTCGTTGCCGATTCCACGACGCAGGTCACCGATGACGATCAGGGGGTCGCCCGCCTGCTGCTGCGCTCCCAGATCCCGTACGTCTTCGTTGCCAACAAGGTCGACTCGCCCAAGCGGGACCTCGACGTCGACCATCTGTGGAGCCTCGGCCTCGGAGAAGCGCTCCCGGTGAGCGCCCTCCACGGCCGGGGGACCGGAGATTTTCTCGATTCGCTCGTGGCGCTGTTCCCGCCGGAGGAGGAGATCGACGAGGTTGAGTACGTGGCGTCCCTGGCCATCATGGGGCGGCCCAATGTGGGGAAGTCCACGCTGCTCAACAAGCTGGCCGGAGAGGAGCGGGTTCTCGTTTCGGACGTGCCCGGCACCACACGGGACCCGATCAACCTGATCGTGGATCTCGATGGGGAGCCCTTCGAGATCATCGACACGGCCGGCATCAAGCGGCGCACCCGCATCAAGGAAGACGTCGAGTTCTACTCGGCGCTGCGCGCTAAGGAGACGTTGCGCCACGCCGATGTCGCGCTGCTGCTCATCGACGGCCAGCAGGGCGCCACCCATCAGGAGCAGCGGCTCGCCGAGGAGCTCGCCACCGCCGGGGTCGGGCTGATAATCCTCCTCAACAAGTGGGACGATGTCGACGAGGAAGCCCGCCTCCACACCGAGGACAGTGTCGCCGACCGGCTCGCCTTCGTTTCGTGGGCACCCGTGCTGCGCATGTCGGCCAAGACCGGGGCCCGGATTCATCGGCTGCCCAAAGCGATCCGCGCCGTGCTCGAGGCGCGCCGGCAGCGGGTGCCGACGACCGAGTTGAACCGACTCATCCGCCGCTGGCAGGAAGCCCATCCGCCCCCGGTGCGCAAGGGCAAGCGGGCCCGGATCATCTATGCCACCCAGGCCGAGACCGAGCCGCCGACCTTCGTGCTCTTTGTCAGAGGCGGTGATCTCGGGCCGGATTATCTACGATTCCTGGAGAACCGCATCCGGGAGGAGTTCGACTTCATCGGAACGCCCATCCGGATGCGAACACGGCGCCGGCACCAGCGCCCGGACCACGAGGCCGCGACATGAGCGAGCACAGCCCAACCGAACGTTTCCGCGATGAGGCCAAGCGCGCTCGCGAGGGGGGGCCGCCGCGGCATCACGACAAGCTGAAGGATCAAGGCAAGCTCTTCGTCCGCGACCGCGTCGATCTTCTGTGCGACCCCGGCACCTTTGTCGAGGACGGCCTCCTCGCCAACGCCATGTCCCAGGAGCTCGGTGCCGACGGCGTTGTCACCGGCCGGGCGCTGGTCGACGGCCGCCCCGTCGTGATCATCGCCAACGATCCCACCGTCAAGGCCGGCAGCTGGGGGCGGCTCACGGTCGAGAAGATGATCCGGGCTCTCGAGGCCGCATACGACGAGCTGCTCCCGGTGTTCTACCTCGTCGACTCGGCCGGCGCCCGCATCACCGACCAGGTCGACCTGTTCCCCGGACGCCGCGGAGCGGGCAAGATCTTCTACAACCAGGTGCGGCTCTCGGGGCGGGTGCCGCAGATCTGCTGCCTGTTCGGCCCCTCGGCGGCGGGTGGCGCCTACATCCCGTCGTTCTGCGACGTGGTGATCATGGTCGAGGGGCGGGCCTCGATGTACCTCGGATCGCCCCGTATGGCCCAGATGGTCATCGGTGAGGAGACGACACTCGAGGACATGGGCGGCGCACGTATGCACTGCGAGGTGTCCGGCTGCGGCGACGCGCTGGTGACGAGCGACGAGGAGGCGATCCAGTGGGCCCGGCTCTACTTCTCGTATGTCGCCGACCACTACCGGGTGCTGCCTCCGGAGTTCGCGCCGGCGGCGCCGGATGCGAACGCCGACGCCGCCACCGCAGTGCCGGAGGATCAGAAAGCGGGATACGACATGCTCGCTCTCATCAACGCCATTGCGGACGAGGGCAGCGTGCTGCAGATCAAGGAGCTGTTTGCCAAGGAGGTGATCACGGCCTTCGTTCGGATGGACGGCAAGTCGGTAGGGATCGTTGCCAGCCAGCCGAGCCATCTCGGAGGGGTGCTGTTCGTCGACTCGGCCGACA
>JBFISZ010000008.1:0-33503 GCA_041608315.1 Acidimicrobiia bacterium
GGGGGTGGCGGTATCGGGGTTCGGGGGTGCGCCGGCTGCGGTGTCGGGGTTGTCGGGGGCGGCTGCAGTGGGGGTGGCGGTATCGGGGTTCGGGGGTGCGCCGGCTGCGGTGTCGGGGTTGTTGGGGGCGGCGGCTGCAGGGGTGGTGGCGGTATCGGGGTTCTCGGCCACGCCTGCGGTTGTGGCGACGACGGCGGGTGCCGCAGTGGTTGGTGGCTCGTCGGGACTGATTGGGATGAGGGTCGGCGCGGGTGTGACGCCCGGGGTTGCGGGGGCTGTGGCAGTGAGCACAGTGTCGGGGTCCGTGTCGGGGGTCTCGTTAGCGCCGGCCATCGACATCGACGCGAGCGCCACGGCGTTCAGCACGACTGCGATCGTCAACCCCTTGGAACGACGCCGTGAGCGCGCTGGAACGGCCTGCACTACCTTCCCCTTACCCTGTGGCCGTATTCTAAGGGTCAACGGCGGTCGACGTCGCCGAAAAATTGCGGCCGTGATGCTGATTCGAGTCGGCTACATTTGATGTAGGGCACCGATCTCGACACAACGGTGGCTGAACGGAGGCAGCGTGGCGACCTTCTTTGGTGCGCTGCTCGGCGTTACCGGGTTGCTTCTCGTCGTCAGTGCGCCCGCGCTCGTCTTGGCCCGGCGCAGAGGCCGCAATGCTCTTGCCGTCAAGTTCATCGGTGCGGCCGTCGCCATCGGGCTCTTCTTCGCGCTCGGCGCAGTCGGGTCCAAGCGACTCGTGGATGACTGTAGGGATTCCGGGAGCATCTCCTGCTTTGACGTCGGCTACTCCGGGTTCCTGTTGCTCGTCGTGCTCGTCTTCGTCATCACAGCGGTCAGTGCCGCGTTCAAGCTCTACCGCGATTAGCGTCGGGCAGGCCCAATCGCTCTTCCGGCCCGATATGATGCCGGTGAATATCAAAAGGAGGGCAAATTTGGCGCACGGTTATGCGGGGAAGATCCTCCACGTTGATCTGACGGCAGGTTCTCTCGAGATTGAGGAGCCCCCCGAGGAGCTGTACCGGATGTACATGGGCGGCAGCGCCCTCGGTCTCTATTACTTGCTCAAGAACACGCCGCCAGGTGCTGACCCGTTCGGTCCCGAGAACACGCTGGCCTTCATGCTCTCATCGATCACCGGCGCCCCGATCGCGGGCCAGAGTCGGGCTACCGCGGTCGCCAAGTCGCCTCTCACGGGTGGCGTTGGGGACAGTCAAGCGGGCGGTTTCTGGCCGGCCGAGCTCAAGTTCGCCGGTTTCGACGGCATCGTGATCCGGGGGGTGTCGCCCACGCCGGTCTATCTCTGGATCAACAAGGGCGAAGTCGAGCTGCGCCCCGCCGACCATCTCTGGGGTAAGCCGACCCTCGAGGTCGATCGGATGCTTCAGGAGGAGCTTGAAGACGAGCGGATTCAGGTCGCCCAGGTAGGTCCGGCCGGGGAGAAGCTGATTCGATTCGCCGCCATCATGAACATGGCGAACCGGGCTCATGGCCGCACGGGAATGGGGGCGGTGATGGGCAGCAAGAAGCTCAAGGCCATCGCGGTACGCGGCGGCAAGAAGAAGATTCCGATGGCCGACCCGGTCGCGCTGCGTGCCATCATGCAGCCGTCGATCCCGGCCATCAAAGAGGACGAGGACGTGTGGGACCTCGCCAAGCACGGGACGCTCGGGGTCCTCGAGGGCCAGAACGCCAGCGGCGGGCTGCCAACTCGCAATTACCTGAGCGGTTGGATGGGCTACGACCGGGCCGCCGCCATCGGCGGCGAGCGCCTCTTCAACGACCTGCTCCGCGGCGCCGCCGAGGGCACTCAGATGAAGGAGGGCCGGGAAACCTGTTACTCGTGCGCCGTGCGCTGCAAGCGAGCTGTCGAAGCCGAATGGCAAGGCAATGCGATCAATCCGGATTCGGGCGGACCCGAGTACGAGACGGCCTCGACATTCGGGTCGTACTGCGATATCGACGACATCCACGCCATCTCATATGCCAACCAACTCTGCAACGAGGCGGGCGTCGACACTATCGCAACGGGCGCCACCATGGCCTTCGCCATCAACTGTTTCGAGGATGGCGTGATCACGGCCGAGGACACCGGAGGCATCGAGCTCGGGTGGGGCAAAGCTGAAGCGATGATCGAGATGTTGAAGAAGACCCTGAATCGTGAAGGCTTCGGCGACATCTTGGCGGAGGGTTCCGCCCGGGCCGCCGCCCGGATCGGCAACGGGGCAGAGGACATTGCGGTCACCGTCAAGGGAACCGAGTTCCCGGCACATATGCCGCAGGTGAAGCCTTCATTGGCCGTGATCTACGCAGTGAATCCATTTGGCGCCGATCACCAGTCGAGTGAGCACGATCCCAACTACACGCCCGAATTGGTGAGGGAGTCCCCGGAGAAGTACGGCAAGAGGGCCGAGGACCTCGGGCTCACCAACCCGCAGCCCGAGGAGGCGCTCAACGAAGCCAAGGTCGAGTACGCCCTGAAGACTCAGTACGCCTACTCGGCACTCGACACCGCGGATGTGTGCCAGTTCGTCTTCGGGCCGGGGTGGCAGCTGCTCGGGATGGAGGAGCTGGCCGGGGTCATCTCGGCAGTGACCGGCGAGGAGACTACGGTCGATGATCTGCTGACGATCGGGGCGCGGCGACTCAACATGTTGCGCGCTTTCAACGCTCGGGAGGGGTTCACCCGGGAGAACGACACGCTGCCCAAGCGGCTGTTCGAGCCCCTGGTGGGCGGGCCGAGCGACGGCAAGGCCGTCGACCGCGCCACCTTCGAGGCGGCCATTGCCTCGTACTACGAGCAGGCCGGATGGGACCCGGTTACCGGCAACCCGACTCCCGAGACCCTCGAGAACCTGGGGCTGGGCTGGTTGCTGCCCGAGCTGGTGTGACGCCAATCATGATCGTGGAGATGCGCTGATCGGCGGAGCCGAGGATGTGCGGATGCGCGGCTTCCGTCACCGAGTTCCGGTGGAGGAAGCCCGCGTTGCGGCGCTGAGCGGCGTTGCTCGGCTTGACGCCGAGCCCGTATCGCTCGCCGTGTGCGCCGGAAGAGTCCTGGTCGGTGATGTCATCAGCGAGGTTGACGTGCCTCCCTTCCGGCGCGCCACCATGGACGGATATGCAGTCCGGGCCGAGGACACCTTCGGGGCTTCCTCCTACAGCCCGATTCCGCTGGCGGTAGTGGGCGAGTCGCTGCCCGGTACGGTGCCCGCCGCCGCCCTCGAAGCCGGGTCGGCGCTACGGATCATGACCGGGGCGCCCGTTCCCGACGACGCCGACGCCGTTCTCCGGGCGGAGGACGCCACCGAGCGCGGCGACGTTGTAGAGGTACGGGCCGCGGTGGCCGTCGGAAAGAACGTGAGTCGCGTCGGTGAGGACATCGCGACCGGCGATCGGGTGCTGAGCGACGGGCGCCGCCTGTTGCCCCAGGACGTGGGGCTGCTGGCCTCGATCGGGCACTCTCCGGTAGACGTGGTGCGCCGTCCGGCCGTCCGGGTGATCGTTTCCGGCGATGAACTGCTGGCGCCGGGAGCCACTCCCCATGGCACCAGCATCGTCGACAGCAACTCACCGATGCTGGCGGCCCTGATCGAACGGGACGGCGGGACGGTCGAGGTGGCGCGGATTCGCGACGATCGCGATGCTCTGCATGCTGCGCTCGCATCCCCGGGGGCCGACGTGATCGTGACCGCAGGGGCCGCTTCTGTGGGAGCGGAGGATCGAGTGCCGCTGCTGGTTGCCGAGTTGGGAGAGCTCCTCGTCCACGGCGTCGCGATGCGCCCGTCCTCGCCGACCGGGGTGGGGCGCATCGCCGCAACCCCGGTCCTGATCCTCCCCGGCAACCCGGTATCGTGCCTGGTCGCCTACGACTTCTTCGCGGGGCCCGTCATCCGCCGCATGGCCGGACTGCCCGAGGGCTGGCCCTATCGGTCCGTCTCCCTGCCGCTCGCCGGCCGCCTCGTCTCGCAGATCGGCCGGGTCGACTACGCCCGGGTGCGGGTCGATTCCGCCGGGGTACGCCCGCTCGCCATATCGGGGGCGTCGGTTTTGTCCTCGGTGACCCGGGCGGGCGGCTTCGTCATCGTCCCCGCCGGGTTGGAGGGCTACGCCGAAGGGGCTGAGGTGGAGGTCTACCTCTACGACGCGGACGTGCCGCTGTGAAGCAGCGCCAGTTCCTCGACGTTGTCGACGAGTCGGTGGCCCACCAGCGGTTCGACGAGGCGTGCGCCCACCTGGAGCCGCGCACCGAGACGGTTCCGCTCGATTCGGCGCGCGGGCGGGTGCTGGCGGCCGACGTGGTCGCCGCCGTCGATGTTACGGCCTTCGACCGCAGCAACATGGACGGCTACGCCGTGCGCGCCGCCGACACGTTCGGGGCCGAGGAATTGGAGCCGATCACGTTGGCCGTGGCCGACCTGTCGCTTGCGGCGGGCCAGGCGCCTCCGCCGGACTTCGAGCTCGAACCCGGCACGGCCGTGGCGATCGCCACCGGCGCCGTTGTGCCTCGCGGGGCGGATGCCGTCGTGATGATCGAGCACACGGAACCCGATCCGGCCGGCATCCGGGTGAGCCGGGCGGCCGTACCCGGAGGCAACGTCACCTACGCCGGCTCAGATATCGGCCGGGGTGAGACGGTGATCCGAAGGGGCACCAGGCTGAGCTTTCGCGAGACCGGCGTGCTGGCCGCCGTCGGCGCCGCCGTTCTCGAGGTGATCGCCCCACCTCGCGTCGCCGTCATCTCGACCGGTGACGAGATCATCGCCCCCGGCGACCCACTCGCCGTCGGTCAGGTCTATGACTCGAATCAGCGCACCCTGCTGGACGCGGTCGCCGAGCTCGGTTGCGAACCGGTGGCTTGCGGAATCATTCCCGACGATGAGGCTGCGCTCGAGCAGGCCATCGGGGATCTGCTCGCCGGCTCCCCGGCGGTGGATGTCGTCCTGCTGTCGGGCGGGACCTCGAAAGGCGAAGGCGACATCAACGCCACTGTGGTGCACCGGATGGGGGAGCGCCGCGAAGGATCGGCCGGGGTCGTCGTCCACGGAGTCGCTCTCAAGCCGGGTAAGCCCGTACTGCTGGCAGTTGTCGCCGGCACCCCGGTCGTCGTGCTTCCGGGGTTCCCCACTTCGGCCATCTTCACCTTCTATGAGTTCGTGGCCCCGCTGCTGCGTCGGCTGTCGGGGGTAGCGGCGCCGCCGCGTGGGTTGGTCGAGGCGGCGGTGCCGGTGCGGATCACGTCGGCGCCCGGTCGCACCGAGTACAACCTGGTCGATCTCGTGGAGGGTCGGGACGGATTGGCCGCCTACCCGATCGGGGCGGGTTCGGGGAGCGTGACCGCCTTCGGACGCGCCGATGGGTTCATCAGGATTCCGGCCGCTACGGAGTATCTCGAAGAAGGCGCCACCGTCACCGTGCACCTGCTGCATGCCGGGGTGCGGCCGGCCGATTTGGCCGCCGTCGGGAGCCATTGTGTCGGGTTCGACTATCTGCTGGGGCTGCTCGCCGACCGCGGCTATCGCGTGAAGATGGTGCCGGTCGGTTCCATGGGAGGTGTCACTGCGGTCGGTCGGGGAGAGGCCGACGTGGCCGGGATCCATCTCATGGACGAGGAGACCGGCGAGTACAACACTCCATTCCTGCCGCCGGGTGTGCGGTTCCTTCCCGGCTACCGGCGTCGTCAGGGGATCGTCTTCAGGCCCGAGGACGGCGAACTGGCCGGGGCCGGTGATGAAGCGCTGCGAGACCTGCTCCGCGCCGGGTCGCGTCGCATGGTCAATCGGAATCCGGGAAGCGGCACCAGGGTCATAATCGACCGGCTGCTTGGCGGAGCCCGTCCCGCCGGCTATCTGCACCAGGCGCGAACCCATCATGCGGTGGCGGCCGCGATCGAGCAGGGCCGGGCGGATTGGGGTGTCACCCTCGACACCGTCGCCGCTACTGCCGGGCTCGAGTTCGAGTTCCTCCAGGACGAGCAATTCGACTTCGCCGTCCCGGAAGCTCGTTGGGATCGGCCTGCGGTGGCTGCTCTGCGCGGCCTCCTCGACGAACCTGTAGTCGTCGAGGAATTGCGGACGCTCGGCTTTCTACGCCACGCGACGGGGTAGCTGCGGTGCATCCGGGGCTGTCACAGCCGGCTGCGTGGCAGAGAAGCTTTCGGTCGCCTGGCTGGCAATGCGCAGCTTGACTTGCTCGCTGCTGGTCGAGCCGTAGCTCATGGAACGTATCCGGCGGATGACCTCATCGGGGTCGGCGCCTTCGTAGACGTTGAGCAATCCGATCCGGCGGACACGATCGAGCGGGGCAACCTCTTCTCGTTCCCTGCTTCGCCTGAATCGGATGAAGCGCACGTTCATTGTCCTTTCCACCTCTGCGCACTGTATCGAGAGCCGAACCGGGCGCACAGTGACAACCTGGCCAGTGGAGAATGGACTAGTCATCGGTCCGGCACGGGCCGCCCCCACTCCGGGGACTCAACGCATCGAATCGAGCGTGGCGAGTACGGCCGCCTCGATCCTCGCCACGGAGGGGAGCACCGCCGCCTCGAGCGGGGGGCTGTAGGGAACCGGGAGATTGGGGTTGGCGACCCGCCCCACCGGGGCGCGCAGCGCGGCAAAGGCTCGTTCCATCACCTGGGCCCCGATCTCAGCTCCCACGCCACACCGTTGGGTGTCTTCGTCGACCACCACCAGGCGGCCCGTCTTGTGTACGGAGCCGACGATGGTGTCGATGTCGAGCGGTTCGAGGGTGCGGGGATCGATGACCTCGACAGCCACGCCCCGGCGCTCCAGATTGTCGGCGGCCTGCAAGGCCAGGGTCACCATGTAGGAGGTCGCCACCACCGTGACATCGGCCCCGGGCCGCCGGATCTCGGCAACGCCGAAGGGCACCAGGTACTCCTCCTCGGGCACGGGGCCGGCGTCGTCGAGGAGCTTGTGGGTGAAGAAGATCACGGGATTGTCGTCGCGCACCGCCGTCTTGAGCAGCCCCTTGGCATCGTATGGCGTTGTCGGCACGACGATCTTGAGGCCGGGGAAGTGCCAGTAGAGCGCCACCGGCGACTGCGAGTGCTCGGCGCCCGCCGATACGTAGCCGCCGATCCCCTGCAGGAAGACGATGGGCAGTGTCATGCCGTGGTTGGCGCCGTGCACGTATCGCCACTTGCCTGCTTTGGACAAGATCTCATCGAGGGCATTGAAGGCGAAGTCGGCGAGGTGCAGTTCGGCCACCGGCCGCATGCCGGCGAGAGCGGCTCCCACCGCGGATCCGGCTATGACCGTTTCGCTCATGGGAGCCGACCGCACCCGTTTCTCGCCGAACTCTTCGACCAAACCACCGGTGGCGCTATCACCGGCGCTGGGGTACAGGGCGAGGCCGACCAGGTAGACGGTCGGGTCGCGCCGCATCTCCTCTTGCAGCGCCTCGTTCATGGCCTGGGTGACGGTGAGGGAGCGCATCAGGCGTAAAGGTCTTCGAACGCGTCGGTGGCGGCCGGCAGGGGGCTATCGAGCGCGTACGTCGCGGCCGCATCCATCTCCGCACGGGCGGCTTCGCCGATGGCCTGGGCGGCCGCATCGGTCAGCACACCGGCGTCGACGAGGCGGCGCCGGAAGCGCTCAATTGGGTCCTTCCCCAGCCACGCGGCAGCCTCCTGGGGGTCGCGGAGGTCGGTGCTCGTCTCGCCGAACGGCCGCATTCGATAGGTCTTCAGCTCCAGAAGCGATGGCCCGTCGCCGGCCCGGGCCCGCGCGATCGCCACCGCGGCGGCGCGATGTACGGCCAGCACGTCGTTGCCGTCCACGACGTCGCCGGGCATTCCATAGCCCGGGGCCATGGCGGCGATGTCGGCCACGGCCGTATACATCGGAGCGGGCACATTGCCCATATACCCGTTGTTCTCACACACCCACACCACCGGCAGCCGCCACACGGCGGCGGCGTTCATGGCCGCATGCGTGGTTCCCCGATTGCTGGTGCCTTCGCCGAACAGCGAGACCACCACCTGGTCGCCGTCGCGGATCTGGATCGCGGTGGCCACGCCGATCGCCAGCGGGGCATGCCCGCCGATGGTGCCGCTCTTGCCCAAGATGCCGTGCTCGAGGTCGGCAATGTGCCGGCCCCCCTTGCCACGGCAGTAGCCCGTGCCCTTGCCGAGCAGTTCGGCGAGGAGCCGACCGGGGTCGCTGCCGCGTCCGATGAAGCTGTACGCCCCCCGATGGGTGTAGGTCACGTAGTCGTCTGGGCGCAGCTGGCAGATGGCTCCCATTGTCCCTTCCTGGCCGATTCCACTCAGCCATGAGCCCGGAACCTCGCCGGCCGCCACGAGTGCGCCGGCCCTCTCCTCGAACGCCCGCGACCTCACCATCAGCGTGTATAGCTCGAGCTGCTCTTCCGGCAACGGCTCCACGGCCACCTCCGAAGCTGACGGACCGCGCACAGTCCTGGCGTCAACCTACCGGATGACGCGGCGGCGGTGCCGGCAATGGTGCCTGCGGGGTCGGGGCCGCTATGGAACGGGCGCCGGCTGGTCGAAGACGCCGCTCCAGAGGGTGCTGATCGCCGCGGTCTCAGCGGCGAGTGCCTTCCAGTCGACGTCGAGGGTGGGGATCGTGTCCAGCGGTGGGGCCCCCTCCGGTGGCGCCACATCCGTCCGCACCGGGTAGAAGCTGCCGAGTTGAACGACGATCTCTTGGCCGGGCCGGGAGAGGATGAAGTCGAGGACGGCTTTGGCGGCGTCGGGATTGGACGCATCGGCGGTGATCGCAACAGGGCTCGGGATGACCACCGTCCCGCTCGCGGGGTACATCCAATCGATGGTGGCACCGTCATCTCGAGCCCGGCGGGCCATGTAGTCGAGTACGGCCACCGCCTCGAACCTCCCGGCGACGAGGCCGTCCCGCGCCGCCCCGTTGCTGGCGACCGGGGCTGTGCCGTTTCTCGCCAATCCATCGAAGAAACCTCGGCCGTACCGCTCCACCAGAGCGCTGATGGTGGCGCGCGCCGCTCCAGACTCCGGGCCCGGGAATGCGGTCGACGCGATGGCCCGCAGGTCCGGCCAGTCGACGGGTGCTTCGGCTCGCAATGTGGTGTTCCATGCAATCACCATGCTGATGACCCGACCCGCGACGTAGTAGCCATCCGGGTCGATGTAATCGGCAGGGATCGGAGCATCCGCCGGCGGGGCATATGGGGCAAGCAGGTCCATGTCCTTGTAGGCCTCGTAGGGAGAGGGCTCGGCCAGCCAGATCACGTCGGCCCGGAGGCCGCCACTTTCGATCTCGGCGGCGATGCGCCGCTGCAGGTCACCGGTGCGGGCCCGCACGATGCGCACAGTGATGCCGGACCCCATTGACAGCCAGTAATTCCCCGCGAGGTCAGGAAAGCGTTGTTCGATCACTCCGGCGAGTCGATCGACGACCGAGCTGGGCATCGACGTGTAGATGACGACCTCGCCGGAGGGGGCGTCCTGGGCGGGATCGTCTCCGCAGGCCACGGGGAGGGCGAGGACGACGGCGAGGATCAGCCCGACGCCGCGCCGCGACTTGAATCGACGCCGTGCCGTGGAGCGCTGGCGGCCGTGGCCCATGACGCGCATCACCTCCATCACCTCAACGATACCTCCCAGGGCCTTGGCTCCGGCAGAAGGCGCACGGGTAGTGTTCAGGGTGATCGAACCATGGAGGTCGACAGTGGCGGCATCGACACAAAAGCTGGGCTACGACTTCGTGGTGAGCGGCTCTGGCTTTGGGGGGTCGGTGGCGTCGCTGCGCCTCGCCCAGAAGGGTTACCGGGTTGCCGTGGTCGAGAAGGGGAAGCGCTACCACCCGGAGGATTTCCCCAAGACCAGCTGGAACCTGCGCAAGTTCCTGTGGATGCCGCGAATCGGGCTCTACGGAATCCAGATGCTCACTCTGTTCAAACACGTGCTGGTGCTCCACGGCGGCGGTGTCGGCGGCGGCAGTCTGGTCTATGCCAACCAGTTGCTGGTTCCGCCCGACGAGGTATTCGCCAAGCCCGAATGGGGACCGGGCGATTGGAAGCAGAGCCTGGCGCCCCACTACGACGAAGCCAAGCGGATGCTCGGCGCCAATCCGTCACCCAAGATCGGGCGCGCCGACGAAGTGTTGCGCGAGGTCGGCATCGAGTTGCGCGGGGAGGACACTTTCCACATCAACGACGTCGGCATCTTCTTCGGGGAGCCCGACAAGACCGTCCCCGATCCCTACTTCGACGGCGCGGGCCCCGACCGCACCGGCTGCACCTTCTGCGGCTCGTGCATGGTCGGCTGTCCGGTCGGGGCCAAGAACACCCTCGACCGCAACTACCTTTACCTGGCGGAGAAGCTGGGGGTGGAGATCATTCCCGAGACCGAGGTGACCGGGGTGCGCCGGACGGGCGAAGGCTACGAGGTGATGACGCGCCAGTCGACCGGTTGGCTCCGTCGCTCGCGCTCGTTCGCCGCGGGCGGGGTTGTCTTCAGCGGCGGGGTGATGGGGTCGGTCAAGCTGCTCATGAAGTGCAAGGAGGAGGGCCTGCTTCCCGGA
This sequence comes from Acidimicrobiia bacterium, assembly GCA_041608315.1. Lineage (GTDB taxonomy): Bacteria > Actinomycetota > Acidimicrobiia > Spongiisociales > UBA5794 > JAHEJX01. Next base: position 10,551 of record JBFISZ010000008.1, read on the forward strand.
ATCTCGGATCGGCTCGGAGACTATGTGCGGACGAACTCCGAGTCGATCCTGACGGTTGACTCCAGTGACACCAGCGTCGACTGGAACGATCAGATCGCGATCACGTCGGGCATCTACGCCGACGACACGACGCACATCGAGATGGTGCGCTACAACAAGGGCTCCGACCTCCTGTCCGGCTTGCTGACCGTCATGACCAACGGCGGGGGGAAGGTCCCCCGCTGGGTGCGGCTGCTGGGCAACGTCATCCGCCATCCGGGGCGGTTCCTCAAAGCCCTGTGGCTCCCGGGCCAGAGCGCCCGCCAGTCGATACTCCTGGTGATGCAAACCGACGAGAACTACCTCAACCTGCGCTACCAGCCCCGGTGGTGGAAGTTCGGTCGCCCCGGCGTCACCTCAACCGTCCCAGAGGGCCAGGATCGGGTGCGCTCGTACATACCGGTGGCCAATCAGGTTGCGGCCATGATGGCCAAGAAGATGAAGGGCTATCCGAAGAGCATGTGGTCGGAGGTGTTGCTCGACGCTCCCACCACCGCCCATATCCTCGGAGGGTGCTCCATGGCCGACTCGCCGGACAACGGCGTGGTTGGCTTTGACGGCCAGGTGTTCGGCTACCCGAACCTGTTCGTCGCCGACGGTTCGGTGGTGCCCGCCAACCTCGGCGTCAATCCCAGCCTCACCATCACCGCCCTGTCCGAGTACATCATGTCGCAGGTTCCGGAAAAGGCCGCGTAGGAGCCTGCACCCGGCACCGGGTACCGTTGGGGTTGATGACAGCTTCCGCCCGGCGGGCCGATCAGCGGTTCCTGGCTGGCGACTACGAGCCGGCGTATCTCGCCACCTGGCGGGACGGCGCTCTCGGCGCCAAGGTGGAGACTGCCCGCGCCGAACTGGCGAACTGCAAGGCGTGTCCCCGCGACTGCGAGGTCGACCGACTGCGCGACGAGAAGGCGGTGTGCCACACCGGCCGTTGGCCCTATGTCGCCAGCGCCTTTCCCCACTTCGGCGAGGAGGATTGCCTGCGGGGCCGCCACGGCTCGGGCACGATCTTCTTTTCGTACTGCAATCTCAAATGTGTCTTCTGCCAGAACTGGGATATCTCATCACGGGCCGCCGGGCGCGTGCTGACGGCCGACCAGATCGCCGACCTCATGTTGCGGCTACAGGACGACGGCTGCCACAACATCAACTTCGTCACCCCCGAACATGTGGCGCCGCAGCTCGTGGAGGCGCTCGCGCTCGCCGTCCCTCGCGGCCTGAGGATCCCCCTGGTGTACAACACGTCGGCATACGACGCCCTTGTCTCGCTCGAGCTGATGGACGGCCTGGTCGACATTTATATGCCCGATTTCAAGCTCTGGGATCCCGCCGTCGCCCGTCGCCTGCTGCGGGCCGCGGACTACCCGGAGACGGCGCGGGCGGCCATCAGCGAGATGCACCGGCAGGTAGGGGTGCTCCGGTTTGGCCGGGATGGCGTGGCCCGCCGCGGAGTGTTGGTGCGCCACCTGGTCATGCCCGGCTTGGGGGAGGACTCGGCGGCGATCTTCCGCTGGCTTCACGACGCCATCTCGCCCGACACCTACATCAACATCATGGGCCAGTACCGCCCCGAGCACCGGGTGCCCGGCGCCGAAAGGTACGCCGACATCGATCGATACCCCTCCCGCGACGAGATGGCGGCGGCGGTGGCCGCAGCGCGAGCCGCGGGGCTGTGGCGCTTCGACAAGCGGTGGCTGTGAGCGACCCGCTGCCGCCGGCCCCGCCCGACTCGGTCGTTGCCACCAAGTACTGGCATCGGCGGGAGGACGGCCGGATCCAATGCGACCTCTGTCCCCGCTTCTGCAAGCTCGGCGAAGGCCAGCGCGGGCTGTGCTTCGTGCGAGCCCGTCAAGATGACCAGATCGTGCTCACCACCTACGGCCGAGCCAGCGGGTTCTGTGTCGATCCCATCGAGAAGAAGCCGCTGCACCATTTCTATCCGGGCACAGGCACCCTTTCGTTCGGTACTGCCGGCTGCAATCTCGCCTGCCGCTTCTGCCAGAACTGGGACATCTCCAAGTCACGTGAGTTCGACACGCTCGCCGAGCGGGCGTCGCCGGAGGCAATCGCCCAGCGGGCTGTTGCCCTCGGCTGCAAGAGCGTGGCCTTCACATACAACGACCCGGTGATCTTCCATGAGTTCGCCATCGATGTGGCCACCGCCTGCCGGGCGGCCGGCGTCAAAGCGGTAGCGGTCACGGCGGGCTATGTGATGCCCGAGCCGCGAGCCGAGTTCTACGCCCACATGGATGCGGCCAATGTCGACCTCAAGGGATTCACCGAGGAGTTCTATCGAAGAGCCTGCGCCGGGCATCTCGCCCCCGTGCTCGAGACCCTCGAGTACATCCACGGCGAGACCGACGTGTGGCTCGAGGTGACGACGCTGCTCATTCCGGGCCTCAACGACGCTACCGACGACATCGCCCGGTTGACGTCCTGGATCGGGGAACGGCTCGGGCCCGACGTGCCACTGCACTTCACGGCGTTCCACCCCGATTTCAGGATGCGCGACCGACCGCCGACTCCGCCGGCAACTCTCGCCGCCGCCCGCCGCACGGCATTGAGCAGTGGCATCCGCCATGTCTACACCGGCAACGTCCACGACCCCGCCGGGCAGACAACGTACTGCCACGAGTGCGGGGCGGCGCTCATCGAGCGCGACTGGCACCGGCTCGGCCGGTGGAGCCTCGACCCCGCCGGCCGGTGTCGGGCATGCGGAACTGCCTGTCCCGGAGTCTTCGATGGCGCCGGTCCCGGCAGCTGGGGCCCCCGCCGTCTCCCGGTCCGCTTCGGAGCCTGAACTGCGCTGAGTCGGTCCGCCCTGCTGCCGGGAGGATTTCGCGCCGCCCCATTGACCTGCCCCGCCGCTTGACTAGAACACCATTCTAGAATAACGTTCTAGTTGTGAAGACGCGAACGCAATCGAGGGAGGCATCGGCCGCCCTGCGCCGCCACGTCATCGAGACCGCGCTGTCCTTGTTCAGCCGGCACGGCTACGGCCCGGTTTCGATCGAGATGATCTGCGACGCAGCGCAGGTCAGCGTGGGATCGCTGTATCACCACTTCGAGAGCAAAGCCGGCGTCGCCGCCGCGATCTACACCGAGGCGATCCGCCGCTACCACGAGCCTCTCTTCGCCGTCGTGGCCGATGACCCGGCCGCCGAGGACGGAGTTCGCTCCCTGGTCGATGCCCACCATCAGTGGGTGGCCACTCACGCCGCCTGGGCTCGTTTCATGATGAGCCATGGCGACCTGGCCGAGATCCGAGCCGGTGCCCCCGACCACGAGGCTACCAACGCCCGGCTCACGTCTGCGCTGATTTCGTGGGCGCGCCGCCACATGGACGCGGGACACCTGATCACGCTGGATCCTCCGCTGTTCATGGGCGTGGTGTTCGGTCCGAGCTACTTCCACACCAGGCTGTCGCTGAGCCGAGCGACGAGCCCGCCCGGCCGAGAGGTCGCCGCACAGCTCGCAACTGCCGCCTGGCGGAGCCTGCGGGGTCCGGCGGCGCCGGCGACCGATTGACGAGAACGACTGAGAGGAGACGACATGCGCATCGATTTCGACGAAACGGTCCCGGTACCGCCTGACGTGGTCTTCGATTATCTGCGCGCCCCCACCGAATGGCCGCGGCTGTACGGCGCGTTCGGTGAGGTTCGCGATCTCGGAGGGGGTTGGTATGCCGTCCCCCTGGCGGGTGCCCAGCCGGACCTCGAAGCGCGGCTGACTGCCCTCGAGCTGGATCGGCGTGCCGCATGGGAGCTGCGAGGCACGTTGGCCGGGCAGGGCGAAGTTGAGCTCGAACCGGACGACGGCGGCACTCGCATCACCGGTTTCGAGGAGATCGAAGTGGCGGGGCTCGACGATCCCGACATACTGGCGGAGGTGAGGCGCCGCTTCGAGGCGATCTGGCAGATGGGTTGGGATCACCTGCGCGCCATCGGCTAGTCGTGCGAGCGCACGCTGGGCCGCTCGGCGCGTTGGGCGTTGCGGGTGGTCTCGCCCGCCTCAGGCCGCAGGGCCGATGACGAAGGAGCCGTAGCCGACGACCCTTTGCGGCGAGCCGGCCGAGTCGCCCGAGTTGCCCAGAGCCAGCAAGCGGCACTCCCATCCTCGCTCCCGGGCCACCAGGAGAGCCGCCTGCACGGCAGTGCGGCCGCAGGCATCATCGGGTGCCAGGTCTTCGGAGCGCAGTTCGACGATTGCCCGGGACGTCGCGGCGTCCCGCCGGCGAGCCGCCTCGTCGTCGAGGTAGTGGGAGAGGTCCGAGCTGATCACGCCGAGGACTTCCGGATCCTCGATTAAGTCATCGAGCACTCCCGCGGCGGTCTCGGCGGCGACGTCGCCGGTTGCCAGGGGCAGCGCGCTGAACTCGCCGAACGCAACCTGGAGAAACGGAAGCTGCACCTCGAGGCTGTGCTCGCGGGCGTGGGCCGCCGGTCCCGCGACCACAGCTGAGTGTTCACCCGCCGAAGCCGCCAGCGCTGCGTCCACCTCGACGATGCCGAGTGGTGTTTCCAGTGCATCGACACCGGGAGCGGCCAGTCCGGGGAAGCGCACGAAGTGGGACGGGCCGAGAAGAACGACGCAGCGGGGCGTTGGCTCCCTGGCCGCCAGCAGCCGGTAGGCAGCAGCCGCAATCGGCCCCGAGTAGACGTAACCGGCGTGGGGAACGATGACGAGGCGGGGGCTCACGTCGACTTCCGCCGGCGCCTGCGCCGCCAGCAGTTCCGTCACGACCTTCCGCAGCCGATGCGGGTTGTCCGGATAGAACGTCCCGGCGACGGCCGCCCGTCGGATTGTCCCCATGCAGTGAACAGTATCCGGATTTCCGGGAACCGTCCGCGAGTTCCGATGCGTCACAGTGGGGAATCGGGAACCAGCCCGTCAGAACACGATTCCCTGAGAGGTCCACCAGTGAAACTACCCCTCCGCATGAGCCTGCTGCTCATGTTTGCCGTCCTGTCTCTCGTCGCCGCAGCCTGCGGCACGGGCGACGCGCAGTCCGCCCCCACTGCGCCGGTCGCTGTCGACGAGCCGCTGCCACTCAATCAGAATCCCGGTGACACGCCGGCTGCGTCCGGCGCTTGTCTCGCGGGTGAACCCGACTGCAACGACACGCTGGCCATCGGCGAGGAGCCGCAGGATCTGCCGTCACCGGGCGACGACCCTGCCCCGAGCGGAATGCTGGTCGACGGCGGGCTCAGCCTTGCCGACGCGGTGAAGGTGAGTCGAGCCGGCCCCATCGCCGTGAAGGGATTCCTGCTTATCGATGACGACGGTGCCCGGCTCTGTGAGCTCCTGGCCGAGTCACTCCCGCCGCTGTGTGGAGGAGTCTTTGTGCCGATCGAAGGCTTCGAGGAGCTCGTCGAAGCCCCGCTCAGCGAGTCGCAGGGCATCAGCTGGACGGATCAGTACGTTTCCTTCCTGGGCGAGTTCGTCAACGGCACCTTCATCGTCAACGCCACCGTGTCCGGATAGCCGCCCGCTCCCCGTTGGCTCTTCGCCCGCACCGCAGTACGGTGCGGGCGAAGCTTTGGAGGTGTCGTGATCACACATCTCGAGACGGTTGCGGTATATGTGTCCGACCAGGAGCGGTCGCTGCACTTCTACGTCGATCGGCTCGGGTTCGAATTGCGCAAGGACACCACGATGGGACCTGCCGCGGACGGGCCTCGCTGGATCGAGGTGGCGCCACCCGGAGGGCAAACGGTGCTGGCGCTGTTCACTCCTCCGGGGATGGAGGATCGGATCGGGGCCAGCTCGGGGCTGGTGTTTCTCTGTGACGACATCCATGCCACGGTTGCCGAGCTGCAGGGCCGCGGCGTCGAGTTCGCCCAGGAGCCGATGATGCTGCCGTTCGGCTGGTGGGCATCGTTTCACGACCCGGATGGCAACCAACTCGGCCTCAGTCAACGGGACTAGCCGACGTCGTCACCCTCAGAAGAAGGTGCGGACCACGCCGACGACATTGAACTCGTCATCGATCAGGGGGATGACACGCCACCTCTCGAGAGTCGTGCACGGGTGAGAGATCCCGCAGCGCACGATGTCGCCGACGCGGAGGTCGAACCCACGGGGCACCCGAACGTAGGCATGTTGATCGTTGAGGCCGAAGACCTCGAGCTCGCCGGCGAGGTGGCGGACATCGTCGGCGCGATGCACCGCCATCGGGATCGGTCGATGGGCGTCGTAAGAGACATCTCGCCTGCCGAAGCCGAGCAGGGCCAGGTCCGGCTCGGGCCGGGACACCACATAGGACCAGAGCCACAGCGCAGGCTGCAGCGCCGGGTAATCGTCCATCGGAGTCCGTTTGCCGAAAGGGCCGCTGTCCAGGTACATGCGGCTGTCGTGTGTGACGTAACAGCCGGGACGGATGACGAGCCGCACCGGCCGTCCCAGGTCCCAGTTGCCGTTGAGGACGGCGACGACCCGGTCGGGGAAAGTGCTTCCTCCGGCGGTCACGATGACTTCGTCTAGATGATCGAACAAACTCTCGGCGGCGAGCCGTTCGGTGAGGCTGCGAATCTCCTCGAGGAACGCATCAACTCCTGCGAAGTCGGTGGCGGCCGGGTCCACGACGCCTTCATAGCCTTCGGTTCCGACGAGACGCAGGCGCGGCGAGGCCGCCGCTCGGTGGGCCACTTGGACCGCATCTTTGATGGTGCGACAACCGGTGCGGCCCCCGGGGACCCCAAGCTCAACCAGGACGTCGACCGGGGTGCCATCCCCTCGACCCGCCAGGGCCGCTTCCATGGCGGCAACTCCGTCTATCGAGTCGACCAGGCAAATGATTCGTGCGTCCGGATCCTCCTGCAACTCGTCCCATGCCCAGCGCACTCCGGCCGGATCGATCAATTGATGAGCGATCAGTACCCGTTCGACGCCGAAGCCACGGAAGATTCGGGCCTGACTGGCCGTAGCGGCGGTGATTGCCCACGCCCCCGCTTCTAGTTGACGTTGGGCGAGTTCGGGCGACATTGGGGTCTTCCCGTGCGGCGCCAGTGACACGCCATGGTCCTTGCAGAACTGTGCCATGGTGCGGATGTTGTGATCGACTGCCGCCTCATCGAGGACAAGGATCGGGAACATGAAGTCGGCGGTGAAGAGGTTGAGGTTGAGGCCGGCGACGTCCTCGGACGTTGCTCCGTCGAGTTCTCGCGGCCAGCCCTTCTGTTGCCAGAGGTCGCCACGGGGCGTCCGTTGAGGCAGCCCGTCGGTTGTCGTCATATTGTTGTCCCTCATGACTCGCGGTGCGCCTGCCATCCTGGCAGCCGCGTCAGAAGGACGCCGCCGCGATGACCGCGAACGTGAGGTGGCCGGTCACCTCGACCCTGGGCGAGGGCTCGCCCGGCTCGACGTCCTCGATCTCCAAGCCCAGGAAACGACGCCGCGGGAGCCGGGCGCGGTCGTCGGGTTCCATCGACGTCGACCGTAGCAACCCGCCGGTGAGGCTGGGAATCGAACCCGCGGTCTCAGGATCCCAGCGCCCGGCTCAGCACGGAAAGGCGCTCCGGAAGCGGCCAGTAGTAGACCCACCGCCCCCGTTTCTCGCTACCAACGAGACCGGCGTCGCGCAGTACCTTGAGATGGTGGCTCACGGTCGGCTGGGAGACGCCGAGGTCGTCGACCAGGTCGCAAGCGGCGCACGCCTCGCCGGCCGCGGCGATGAGGCTGAACAACCGGAGCCGGGTGGGGTCGGCGAGGACACCGAACCACCCGGCAAGGCTCTCCGCCTCCCGGCGGGCCAGGGGCTCATCGAGAATGGGTTGGCAGCATTCGACGACTTCCTGCATGGCTCAATCTTTCCACATGCGGAGGCCTACAGAATGACCTGGGCGATCCAACCCATGGCCATCGCCCCGGCCAAGAGCAGAGCGACTACCAGGCCGACAACCCGCTTGCGGGCGATGACGAAGAGGCCGCTGATGGCGCCGATGCTCGTGCCGGCCCCGGTGACAAGAAAGGCCATTGCCGGACCGGGGCCCATGCCGCCGTCCATCAGGGTTGCCACGAGAGGGAGCGATGCCTCGGTGTTGATGTAGGCCGGGATCCCCAGAATCGCCGCCAGCGGAACGGCGAAGATCGAGCCGTCACCCAGGTAGTCGGTGAGCCAGGCGGTGGGGATGGCCCCGATCGCGAGATAGCCGATGAACGTGAAGCCGAGGAAGAACAGCAGCAGCTTGCGCCCGACCGTCTGCAGCTCCTGCGCCATCTCGTCGACCTTCCAGCGCTGCCGCCGAGTCTGCACTTCGGCGACGGAGGCGGTTCCGGGCCCGATGCTCGGTCCGGCGCCGCTGGTGACGGGGATCGGCGGGGCAACGGCGCAGGAACCGGTCGAGCAGGTGTCCTCAGGCGGCTGCACACGGGCCTGGCCCTGGAGCCAGCCCATCCTGTCGAGTATCCCGGCGATGGCTCCGGACGCGATCCCGATGCCGATTGTGCCGACGAAGAAGATGAGGGCAAACGACCACCCGAACAGGCCTGCGGAGAAGACCAGTTCCGCGGGGCTGGTCAGCGGCGAGGCCACCATGAACGCCACCAGGGGAGCCCACGGCGCAGCCGTGGCCAGCATCCCCAGCAACACTGCGGTGGTCCCGCAGGAACAGAACGGTGTGAGAGTTGCCGCCAGAACGGCCCCGATCACCGCGACCGAGCTGCGCCGCTGCAGCATCTTTGCCGCTCGATCAGTGCCGACGTAGACGGACACCGCCGCCGCCGCTACGACTGAAAGCGCCAGGAAGGGCCACACGTGGCGGAAAGTCGTGAACACGTCACCGAGCACGCGTCCCAGCAGGTCTATCAGAGCATCCACTGCGGGTACCTCATATATCGACAGATGTCTATATGAGGCATCATGGCAGTTATATAGACAACTGTCAATACATAGCCAGAGGGCTATCAGGCCTGGAACGGCTCGATCACGGCCGCGGCCCGGGTCGCGTCCTCGATGTCGTTGTACACGTGCGTTGAGAAGCGGATCGAGTCGGAACGTACGCCGCACTTGACGTTGGCCGCCGCCAAAGCCGCGGCGGCCGCCGCCGTGTCGCCAACCGGGACGCAGACGAGCGAGGCCCCCTCCCACGGCACCCCGGCCAGGATGGCGAGCTCTGCTGCCACCTGGAGCGAGTCGGCGATGGCGCCGCTGGCGGCCCAATCGTTGAGGAGGCGCAAGCTCTCGACCGCGCCGACCCACGCCAGCCACGCCGGTGAGACGTCGAAGCGAGCGGCCGTGTCAGGCAACGTCAGGGGTCCGCCGTAGAAGCGACCGTACGGCTCGTCGGCCGACCGCCAGTTGGCGTTCCACGGGGGCAGAGCATCGATGTCGCCGTTGACGATGAGGAAGCCGACCCCGCGGGGGCACAGCAGATGTTTGTAGGCGGCACAGACGACGTAGTCGATTCGGTCCATGAGGTGATGGAGCCGGACGAAGGGCAGCCCGTGAGTTCCGTCCACGAGGACTTTGGCTCCCACCTCTTCGGCGCGGTCCACGATCCGCTCCACATCGGCGACCTTGCCGGTCTGGGCCTGGACCAGGCTCACCGCGATCAGCGTGGTCGCCGGCCCGATAGCGCTTGCGACCTGGTCGAACGGGACCTGGCGCACCGTCACGCCGTGTTGCTCGGCGACGAGCATCGGGAACGTGACCGAGGTGAACTCGTCGTCGGCGATCACCACCTCGGCGCCGGGCTCGAGGCCGGCGGCGACCGTTCCGACCCCAACGGATGCCGCCGGGATGAGCGCCACGTTCTCCGTGGCCGCCCCGACCAGTTCGGCGAACGCGACGCGGGCGTGATCGGCCGGCTGATCGAAGTCGCTGATCCAGAACGCCGTCCCGGATTGCCACATCGAGTGAGCCCGGGTCAGGGCCTCGAGAGTAGGCCGGGGTGGCAGCCCGTACGTTGCGGTGTCGAGGTACGCCAGACCCGGCTGCGGTGCAAACATCCCGCCGAAATCGTGCGCCATGGATTGAATCTATCAGGGGGCTCGGGCGCCGAGGGCGGTCAACAGAACCAGTGTCAGGCCGAGCACGATCTGCTGCGAGCCGATGGCGACCGCCTTTTGCGGCGGGCGGCGCACGGCGATCAGCTCGAAGGCCGCCAGCAAAGCCATTGCGCTAACGGCGACCGCGGGCACGATCCCGCCGCGCCAACCCCAAACCACGATGGCGACGGCCACCAATTGGGCCAGATCACTGGGCCACAGTTGGTGGTCCTGTTCCTTGAACCGCAGCAGCTGCACCCGCACGAAGAGAACCGCGGCTAGTGACCGGGCGGCCATCACGAGCCAGAGCCCCGCGGCAACCCCGCCGGTGGTTCCGCCGGCGAGCGCAATGGCCGCGGCAACGGAGCCAATACCGATCGTCCCGGCGAGCTCGGGGAGGAGGTGCCGGCTCCTGCTGCGCATGTCGTGCCACAGCTCGATCACGATCAGCGGCGCCGCGATCGCCAGCGGCCACCAGAAGCTATGTCGGGCCGTCACCACTGCCGCGGCGACGAGCGCCCCGAGCAGGATCAACTCGGCGGTGAGCACTCGTTTCGCCAGCTCCGAACGCTCGAGATGGCGGCCTCGCCACCGGTCGACCAGCACGATCTTCAGCGGAGTGCGGGCGACGAATGCGAGCAGGGCGGCCGCCGCCAGGGCACCCCCGGCCGGGGACCAGGCAACGAGCAGGCCGAGAATCGCCGGTTCCAGCGTGAGGCTCCAGCCGCCGTGCTCGGTGGGGATCGCTACCGATCGGATTCCCGCGCGCGGCGCCGTCATTGGCGCCCGGTCAAATCGCCGTGGCGTGACGCGGCTCGTAGAGCCGCACTGCGACGTCGCCGGGGAGGATCATCATCACCGAGATGCCGAACCCGACATCCGTCGGTTCGCCTTCGATCGTGACGCCGCGCTCCCGCAGCTCGGCGACCGTCGCCTCGATATCGTCGCACATCAGCGACAGTTCATGGCTGGTGCCTTCCGCGGGGTGCACCCCCAGTTCGGCGGGTGGTAAGCGGAAGATCAACCATCCTTCCCCCGAGTCGACGTGATCCCATTCGACGACGTCGCGCAACAGTGCCCGCAGGGCTGCGGCTTCCGGGGTATAGAGCAGGACGTGCGCGCCGGTGATTGCCATCGATCCTCCCAGGTTGGCCGTTGTAGCCGGATGCTAAGCGAGCCGCACGCTGTGGATGGCATCCTTGCCACAATGGGCGCCATGGACGGCCCGATCGACACCTCGGATCTGTGGACCTGCCCGGCGTGCTCGAAGCGGTTTGTCACCGCCAACATGTGGCATTCGTGCGGCCGGCACACCGTCGAGGAGTTCATGGAGGGCAAAGGCGAGGCGGCGTGGGCCTACTGGAACAAGCTGCAGGAAATGGTCGGCCGGTGCGGCCCCTATACCGTCGTCGCCAGCAAGACGCGAATCGGATTCATGGTCCGGGTCCGCTTCGCCGGGTTGAGCGCAGTGTCTGATCGCGGAATGAGCCTTCACTTCTGGCTCAAGGAGCAAATCGACAGCCCCCGATTCAGCCGGGTGGAGCACCTCGGCGGTCGCGACTGGGTCTATCGCCTACGAGCCTCGTCTCTCGACGATCTCGATGACGAGATTCAAGACTGGCTCTGTCTGGCCTACGAGGTGGGCTGTCAGCTGGCCTGAGTGGCCGGGGCCGTGCCGGCTCCGATGTTCTAGCCTCGGGCGGCGAGGACCCTATGGCTGGTCGAGCCGTAGTGCATGTTGCGCAGCCGGCGAACGACTTCGTCCGGATCGGCGCCGTCGAGCGTGTTCTCCGTCGCTAGTGTGCGAAGGCGGCCGGCGGCGGCGCTCTCGTTGCGATACTGCTCCTTGCGGTCTGACTTGAAGAGTTTCATGTTGGTGCTTCCTTCTAGGTCGTTCGTCTCATTTATCGGGAGGGAGGATCGGGAAGCGCAGACGAAAACGGTCAGTTCCGATCGGACTAGTCACCGCGAGGGAAGCACCCGGAGGTGCTCCCCTCGCAACCGGCCGTCGACCGCTAGACCGTCACCAGCTCCCTCTCCTCTAGCGCGACGACGATCTCGGGCTCGGCGGGGGTGCCCTCGATGTTGACCTGGGGTATCCACTCCAACCATCGAGGCAGATACCAGTTGCGAGCCCCCAGCAGCTTCATGGAGGCCGGCACCAGGACCGAGCGGACGATGGTGGCGTCGAGGAGAACGGCCGCGGCGAGCCCAAAGCCCATCTGCTGGAAGCTCACCAGCCGGCCGGCGGCGAAACCCGAGAACACGGCGACCATGATGGCGGCGGCGCCGGTGATGAGGGCGGCGGTCGAGCGAAGACCGTAGGCAACCGAGTCGGCGTTGTCGCCCGTATGATCGAAGCGCTCCTTGATCCGGCTCAGCAGGAAGACGTGGTAGTCCATCGAGAGCCCAAAAAGGACCGAGAACAGGAACAGGGGGAGCCAGGCCTCGATCACCTCCACCTGGGCGAAACCGAGCCGGCCGGCGATGTCTTTGACCCACGCCGGGCCGACTCCCTGCTGGAAGAACGCCACGATCAGCCCGTATGCAGCGCCCACCGACAACAGATTCATGGCGATCGCCTTTGCCGGAATGACGACAGAGCGGAATGCCACCGTCAGCAAGATGAAGGACAGCCCGAGCACGAACAGGAACACGAGGGGAGTCCAATCCGCCGTCTGGGTCAGGAAGTCGACCGTTCCCGCGGTTTCGCCACCGACCAGCACGGTGGCGCCGGTACCGGCGAAGACGGCGGGAATAGTGTCGGCCCGCAGCTCGCGGACGGCCTCGATCGAGGCGTCCGAATTGACGTCGCCGGCCAGGGGCGCCGAGATGATCTTGATCGATCCGGCGGCGGGTTGCACGGTCGACTGGGATCCGAAGGCGGGGTGGGCGGCGAGTTCGGCTCGCAGCTCGTCCACGGCCGCATCGGCGGGGCCGTCGACCACGATCTCGACCGGCGAGGTCAGCCCACCGGAGAAGTCGGCTTCGAGCACGGCGAACGCTCGCTTCGACTCGATGTCGTCGGGCAGGGTCGAGACCCCGTTGAACCCCGTGTTGATCGAGAAGTAGCTCAGCGACAGGACGATCAGGAAGCCGGCGGAGGCGATGAGGCTGGTAACCGGGCGCCGCATCACCGCGTTGGTGAGGCGATCCCACAGGCGGCCTTGCCGCTCACGTGACGCCGCCGAGCGGCCCCGGATGCGGAGCCATTCGATTCGGTCGCCGAGCAGCGAGAGGAGCGCCGGCAGCAGTGTGAGCGACGCCGCCACGGCAACGATGACCACCAGGATGGCTCCGATACCGAGGCTGCGGAAGATCGTATTGGGCAGCAGCAGCATGCCGAGCAGGGCGAGGACGACCGTCAGCCCCGAGAAGAAGACCGCCCGGCTGGCGGTGTTCCCGGCGCGGCCGATGGCATCGATCTTGTGGTGCCCGGCGGCGCGCTCCTCCCTGTAGCGCGAGACGATGAACAGCGAGTAGTCGATGCCGACGGCGAGGCCGATCATCGTGATCATGTTCGTGACGAAGAACGAGAGGTCGAACGCCAGGCCGACCAGGGCGGCGCTTCCCAGCGCAACAGCAATCGAGACCACGCCGAGGAGGATGGGAACCAGCCCGGCGAAGACGGCGCCGAAGACGAATACCAATACGAGTAGGGCGACGGCGAGGCCGATCGTCTCTCCGGTTGCGAGGTCCTCCTCGGCGATCCGATTGAACTCATTCTCGAGCGTCGCCGGGCCCGTGATCGAGGCTTCGATTGTATCGGGGGGCCTCACCTCGGCGAGAGCATCGTGCACGGCCGCTGCGTTGGCCGCAGTCACGTCCGAGCTCGTGCCGGCCAGCGTCACGGGCAGGAGCGCCGAATGGCCGCTCTCGGCAACGGGGCCATCCTCGGTGAGGTAGCTGCCCACGTGGGATACGACCGTTGGGCTCAGATCCTGCATCCTCCGTTGGATGTCGTCCACGAATCCTCGAAAGACGGGATCGGCGACGGACATCGAGTCGGACGTCACGACGATCAGCTCGGTGGCGGCCGCCGCGCCGCGCACTTCGTCGATCAGCGCCTGCGCCTGCTTCGACTCCGGGTTGTCGGTGAAGTCGGCCGCGGTGGTGAGCGCGTCGCCCAAGAGAGCCGACGTGAGCCCGATCGATGTGAGCAGGGCAACGATCCACAAGGCGACCGTTGCCCAGGGGCGACGAGCACTCGAGCGGGCCAGCGCTGCGGGGCTCAGTTTCATGATCCCTCCGTTGACTTGTGTACGCCGTAAGCGTACGCTGTAAGTGTACGACGTAAGTTAGAACATACGGCGTAAGTTTGTCAAGGGAGATTCGCTCCGGAGTTGGCGAGGAAGGGCGAAACTTACGGTGTAGCCGCTCGACCGTGTAGATTCACATGAGGATGCCATGACAACCACCGAACGCCAGCCCCTGACGAGAGAGCGCATCATCCAGGCCGCCGTCGAACTCGCCGACGAGCACGGTCTCGAAGCGCTCTCCATGCGCAAGCTGGGGGCGGCGCTCGGGGTCGAGGCGATGTCGCTCTACAACCATGTCGGCGGCAAGGAGGACATCCTCGACTCGATGGTCGAGTATCTCTTTCACTCGATCGGCCCGATCGACACGACGGCGGGGTGGCAGGCGTCGACCCGGGTCGCGGCCATGGCGGCGAAGCGAGCTTTCGCGGCACATCCGTGGTCGATAACGCTGCTCAGCACCCGGGAGACCCTCAGCGAGGGTTCGTTCGCCGTGATGGATGCCATGGTCGGCATGTTGTTGGCCGACGGCTATTCGACCGAGGTCGCTCATCACGCCTGGCATGCAGTGGCCAGCCACGTGATGGGCTACGCCTTCCAAGAGATCAACTCGGTGTTCGGCAATCTCGGCGACCCGGACCAAGGTCATGTCGAAGAGCTGATCGCCCAGTACGCCGAGCGGTTTCCCAGCCTGGCCGCGATCGGGCCGCACCTGATGTGTTGCAGCTACGACGAGGAGTTCGAGTTCGGCCTCGATCTGATCTTGACGGGTATCGCCGCCCTCGAGCCCCCGTCGTAGCCGATCACGCCTCGGGCCGGTATTGCCCGGCCCAGTCGCGGGCTTCGGCGATGTCGGTGAACACACCGATCGGGCGGTCGGGTTTCGACAGCTTGAGGAATGCCTGCGCCATTATGCGGCTCGATGAGCTGCTGACCACGAGCGCGGTGGCGATCTCGTGCGACGACTCCGGGGAGCCGGCGAATCCCTGGCGCGCTTCCTTGGAGGCGAATCCGATCGATCTCATGTCGACCACGGCCGGGGCCGGCCGTCCGCCGGTTATCTCGCCGACGATCTGCAGGACGTCACGGGCGTCCTCCTCGGATACCGTTTCCGAGTCGATCCGATGCCACAAGATGCCGTCCTCCAGCCACATCTCGCCGATCGGGGTCGTGTGTCGCCGGCCCATGGGGAAACCCCTATCACAATCGCCGCTTGCGGTCGGGAGAATAGCCTCGTTGCGGTGGCCGGCAACGATGACCCCCTCTTGGAGGCGGCGAACAAGCTTGAGTCCGCGCCCGCAGCTGCCGAAGGAGATCTTGCTGTCTTTCGAGAAGGAGTGGTCCTGTGCCACGTAGGGGCAAGGCGCCAGGTTCTGAGGGCGGAATGACCGCCAACTCCGTCATCGTGGTATCCGGTTCGATCAGGACTCCGGATGACACCGACGCGTTGAGCGTGAAGCTGAGCATCTGGGAGACGGAGATCACCATGCGCGTCGATGGCGCCGAGCTGGGGAATTGGGAGTTGTCCGAGGTCAGCGTGCGGCCCATCGACGACACCTCGTTCGAGTTCATCGCCGAGGGTGATCAGTTGATCTTCACCCCCGATGACCCGGTCAAGTTTGGAGCGAGTTCGCTCATGAGAGGCGCCACCGGCGGAAGACGCAGGGGTCGCAAGGCCAAACAGCGCGGGACGTCGAAGTCGGGCGGGGACGACCTCGCTGCGGCCCATTCGGGCGCCGGGGCGGATGGCGGCCGCGTGGAGCGTCGAGCACCGGCGCCACCGCAGGCGCCGAAGCCATCGCGCCGGGAGCGCAAAGCCGCCGAGCGCGCCGCCGCCGAGCAGGCCGCCCTGGAGCGCGCCGCCGCCGAGCAGGCCGCCCTGGAGCGCGCCGCCGCCGAGCAGGCCGCCCTGGAGCGCGCCGCCGCGGAGCAGGCCGCCCTGGAGCGCGCCGCCGCGGAGCAGGCCGCCAAAGAGGAAGCCGCATCGACAGCCGCCTCGGAAAGGGCCGCGCACGTCCGAGCCGAACCTGTTCCCAGACCCATCGGCACCGCGACCGACAGCACGATCGCCGACAGCACCGTAGTGGACGGCATCCTGACCACCGATGCCCCTCCCCGCGTAGCTGCCGCCACCCGCGAGCCGCAAGCGGAACCGGTCGCGGTGCCCGCGCGGAAACGCCGGCGGGCGAAGTCGCGTCGGGAAAGTCCCCCTCAGGAGGAAGACGAGTCGCCGGACGACTCCCCGGAGCTCCCCAACCGGATGTGGATCCGTGCTCTCGACCTGGCCCGCAAGTACGACTTCCTCGGCCTGGACCGGGTCCCGATCAACGAGAGCCTGCGCGGCCAAGAGCACCAACACACCTGGGATCACCGGGTGGCGCCGCCGTCCGGGGCCGGGGCGCGCATCTGCACCATCTGCGGTGAATTCCGGCGCTGAGCCGGCAGCCGCCTAGTCCAGATTGATTTCGATCATCGGGGAGGTGGCGACGAGGCGCTCCAGCTCCGCCTGAGTCCGGTACCACTCGACTTCGGGATGAGTGAAGACGCGTCTGCGAAACGCCGTGTCGAGAATGGGCGCAGCCCGGCCGGTGACGTCGCTCCCGGCAGCGTGCACGACGACGTGCGGGTTGGCGAGCACATTGGCGTACCAGTCGCGTTTGCCGGGGGTGCCCGTGATGATGAACCGGCCGTCGACGTGGAACCACCAGATCTCGATGCGCGACGAAGTCCCGCTGTTGCGGCCGATTGTCGTCAGCTCGATGGTGCGGATGGCAGCCAGCCTGGCCACCTCCGCGACGCTCAATCCCATGGCGGCAAGCTAGTGGAAGCCGCAGCATCGGAGACCAAGTCAGCACATTGTCGAGGTCGGCCATCAGAGATCCGGGCAGCCTGAGAAGCGAGCCGGGGCAGCCGGCGAGCTGGAGGGGAGAGGTCCATCGGGCGGGGGTGGGGCACAGGCATCTCGAGTCGGACACGTCCCGCTCAAGCCGCTCGACCGGAGTGACGATTCCTTTGATGTTGGTCGTTCCGTAGGAGGAAGACATCGATCGAGTAGTGCCCCCGAGGTTGCACTCGCCAGCCGCTAACGAACGTGAACTCGATCGCAGGGTCGTATTCGTCACAACCTGGGTGGCGTCGGCCTTCGCCATCGGCGTCTCCGTGATTGGGATCGTGAGTGGCGATGGCGTGGTGCTGACCCGAGCCATGGTTCCTGCAACGATCGCCCTGGCCGGCTGGGTCATGATGGAATCCGGCCGGCCCAGTGTCGCGATTCAGCTGTTCGTGGGTATGGGCGGCGTCTCCTTCATGGTGGCAACGGGTGACAACAACTATTCGCTCGATCCGCTGTTCGGGTTCATGGCAATGGCAGTGACCGGAGCGGTGTTCGTGCGACGTTTTGTGGCGCTGTTCATCGGCACCGCCACCGTGGGCTTGGCTTTGATCGGCTACTGGCATGGAGACCCCCTCGATGTGGCCGCGAGGATCCAAACCGCGTTCGGATCGGCCGTGACCTACGTCTTCCTGGCCTGGCTGATCGTCTGGTTGAAGGGGCAGTGGCTCGAAAGCCAGCAAGAGCTCCGAGAGCTGATCCGGTCCAAGGACGAGTTGGTGGCATCGATCAGTCATGAGCTGCGGACCCCGATGACAACGGTCGTCGGGCTGTCGCGCGAACTGGACGAGCGGTTCACCGATTTCGACCCGAGCGAGGTGGCGGAGTTTGTCGGCCTGATAGTCCAGGAGAGCTGTGATGTCGCCAACATCCTGGAGGACCTGTTGGTGGCTGCTCGTGCCGAGATCGACACGCTGTCGCTCGATATGCGACCAGTCGAGCTGGCGGCATCGATCGGAGCCGCCTTGCCGGGAGATCCACAAGTCGCCATCGAGGGCTTCGAGAATGCGGGCCAGATCGAGGTCCTCGCCGATGCCGGCAGGGTGCGGCAGATCCTGCGCAATCTGGTGGTGAACGCCGTCCGCTACGGCGGACCGCGCATGCGGATCGTCGTCGAGCGGCGCAGCGGGGTGGCGGCAGTGGCGGTCCGCGATGACGGCGGCCCAATCCCGCTCGATGACCGCGATCGGATCTTCGAGGCTTATCGGACCAAGGCGTATGGCGCGAACGTTCCCGGATCCGTCGGCCTGGGCCTGACGGTGTCGCGAGATCTCGCCAGGCTCATGGGGGGCGACTTGGTCTACGACCACGACGGGATCGAGGCTTCCTTCACCCTGACCCTGCCGCTGGCGACGGTCGCGGATGACCGCTCCGAGACCGAAGTCGAGGTGACCCCGCTGGCTATGTGACAGTCAGCGCCGCTTTGACTTTGTCGAGCCGGCCGCGCACTTCTGCGGCCAGTTCCTTGATATCGGGTAGATCCACCAGTGTTAGCACCGCGTAAGGGTCCATGAAGTCGATCGCGACCTCGTCATCCACCTGCCGGACAACGACGTTGCATGGCAGGAGGGCGCCGATCTTCGGGTCCGCCGATATGGCGTCGAACGCCAGTGGAGGGTTGCACGCGCCGAGAATCCGGTAAGGCGGGATGTCCCTGTCGAGCTTGGCTTTCATGGTGGCAGAGACGTCGATTTCGGTGAGCACACCGAATCCTTCTTTGCCGAGCGCGGCGATGACCCGTTCGCGGACCTCCTCGAGGTTCCCGTCAACGGTGAGGCCGAAAGTGTATTGGCTCATATCCTGTCCTTCTGGGCCGGGTGATTCTGGTGTCGGGTTGGCCGGGCACAATGAGAGGCGAGACCTGGCGGCCTCGCCTCTCGTGCCGGGCCTCGGTGGTCTACGTGAAGATTACCTGGGCACCTTCCGACAGTTCGACGAAGTCGGTTGCCGAAATGATGCCCTGGACTCCGTCGACGAAGTCGTCCATTTCCAGGCCCATCATGTCGGCCGACATCTTGCAGGCCCAGAGCTGGCCACCGGCGTCGGCGATCATCTGCACCATCTCGGGCACTTCCGGGACGTCGAGGTCGGCGATCTGCTTCTTCATCATCTTGGTTGCGATCTTGGTCATTCCGGGAAGGCCCGCCATGCCTTGGGGCATGTGCAGCTTCTTGCCCGGGGGGTGCATGGCCGTGTTGCCCATCCAGGTGAACTGCAGATCCTCTTGAAGCTCCTTGGTGATGATGTCCATGCCCCAGAAGGTGAAGAAGATATGGGTCTCGATGCCTTCGCCCAGGGCGGCATTGGCCATGATCAAAGAGGGGTACACCATGTCGAGTGTGCCCTTCGAGGCGATGAAGCAGATCTTGCGATCGGTTTCCTCGTCTCCAAAATCCGGTACGACGACCGGGGCCTCTTTGGTGGTTGTCATTGGTGTGAACCGATCCTTTCTCAGCCGCGGCCGGGCTACACGCAGCCGTGCGGCTTGGGGACACCCGCGATGTACGACATCTTCTTGGCGGGCTTCTTCGGGAACAGCTGGAACAGCTCCTTGGTCGGTACCCCGCCGATGGTCGACACACGGCGCAATGTCGGGGTCTCACCTTGAGCCTGGTAATCGGCGCGGACGAACCGGATCACTTCCCAGTGCCTGTCCGTCAACTCGATCCCGATCTGCTCGGCGAGGAACACTCCGATGTCCTCACTCCACTGCTCGAACTCGGTCATGAAGCCTTCCGCGTCGACGGCGACGTCGGATCCGGCAATCGTTGCTACGGGCATCAGTTCTTTCCTCCTGATGAGTTGGTTGTTGATAGACCTTTTGCGACAGACGCCGTCTCGACCTCCGAGACGGCCCGCAGGGTGTTGAGGCCGCGGGCGATGCCCCGGCGAATCTCCGGGTCGCGCATCTGCTTGACAATCTGGAAGAAGCTCGGCGGCTCGGAAGACTCCGCCGCGATGTGCCTCTGCTGAATCTGAACGGCTTCGATCATTCGGTGCAGGGCCGCCATGATCTCCGGCTGCGTCATCTCTTTGACCGTCTGGAGTATCAGGACGATGTTGTCGCCGAGCTGTTCGATGTCATCTTCGGTGAACCCGGTGACGATGCGGTCGGCGACCTGCATGGCGCCTTGGGCAAATGTGAAATAGCCCTTCTCGCCCAGATTCGCCAGCCGCGACACGGCGAACTCCATGGCTTCGCCGCCGAGGGGCATGACATCGTGGGCGAGCTCGGAGTACATCTCGACTTGGCCGAGTGCCCTGTCGAGCACCGGAGCCGCTTTCACCAGGCGGCGCAGCAGCGCCGTCAGGTCGGCGACCTTGACGTCGAGCTCCTCGAGCTCGTTGCTCAACACGATCATGGCCTCGCCGGCGATCGGCATCACGTCGTTTTGCAGATCCTCCCAACGCTGCCGGCGTTGCCGGTTCAATCGGGCTTCCTCTGCGAGGAACGCGACCTGCTCACTCAGCGCGTCGATCTTGCGTTCGAGTTCCGCGGTCTGCTCGGGGGCCGCCAGGGTCATGTGACTTCCTCTGGGATCTTGCCCGCCATCGACATCAGGGCCGGCAGCGGCATCTGCCGCCCGGGCAGCAGGATGTTCCAGTACATCCACTTGAACATCACCTTGCCCCAGTGATTGGCCTCGGTCTCCATCAGCAGCGAGAACGGCCCAATCCCGGGGAGCGGGTACTTGCCGGGCAGCGGCTCGGTGTCGTAGTTGAAGTCGATCAGCATGCCCTTGCCCCGGCCGGACTCGATGAAGCAGTTGGCGTGGCCGTCGAACTGCCCGCGCATCGGTAGTCCCTCGATGTAGTCGAGGAAGTTCTCCGTGAAAACCTCCACGGCGAAGTGGGCTACCGAGCCGGCCTTCGAGGTCGGCAATGCAGCCGCATCGCCGAGGGCGAAGATGTTGCTGTAGGCGGTCGACAGGAAGGTGTGTTTGTCGACCGGAACATGGTTCAGCTCGTCCCCGAGGCCGGATCGCTGGACGAAGTCGGCCCCCATGTTCACCGGGACGGTGACCAGGAGGTCGTACTCGACCTCGCGCTCGTCATAAGAGATGAGCTTGCGGCCTGCGGTGTCGACCTGCTCGAGCATGAAGTCGCTCTCGAGGGCGATCTTGCGGTCCTCGAGCATGTCGCCGAGGTAGCGAGCCGCCACCGGCTTCGTGAAGGCATCAGGCAGGGGCGTGACGTACACCAGCTCGACACGATCGCTCATCCCGCGCTCGGCAAAGAAGGCCTCGGCCAGGAAGAGGAACTCGAGCGGCGCCACCGGGCACTTGATCGGCATCTCGATGACGTTGAGCGCCAGGCGGCCGCCCTCCCAGGTCTCGAGTTTACGGGCGAGCGCCTCGGCACCATCAATGGTGTAGAAGTCGAATACCGACTTGTACCACTCTTCCGAATCCAGGCCCGGTGTCTCGTCGGGGCGCGGCGCGGTGCCGGTGGCGATCACGAGATAGTCGTAAGGCAGCTCGGTCCCGTCGACCAGCTTGACACGATTGGCATCTGCTTCGACGAGATCGATCTCACCCATCACGAGGTCGACTCCGGCGGGCATGAAGGTGCGCTTGGGTCGTACTAGGTCTTCACGGCTGTATCCGCCGAAGGGAAGGAACAGGAACCCAGGCTGGTAGTAGTGAGTCTCATCCTGGTCGACGATGGTGATGTCCCATTCCCGCTCATCGAGGCGGGGGCGGAGCTTGTTGGCCACCATCGTGCCGGCGGTACCGGCGCCCAGTATCAACAGTCGCTTCACTTGGTCTCCTTCTTGTGTCTCTTATCGGTCTTCCGCACCTGCGAGTGCGGCAATCTTCTCGAGCCTCGCCATCAGGCGGCTCCGGCTCTCTGCCAGGTGGGAGATGAGGTCGCTGACCCGCGACAGGTTGCGGACGATCCAGTCCTGGTGGGCGGTGTCGATCCAGTAGACCTCGTTGATGTGGGCCCGGATCGCCGCTTCCGCCACGCCGGTCTCTGCCGCCACCTCGAGGATCTCTTCATCGGATGGCGGCCACTGGGCCGGAGCGACTCCGCCGACGATGACCATGCCCACCAGTGAGGAGCCGAGCCGGATGAAGCTGCGGGCACACAGGAATCCGAGATGGCTCGTCAGGAAGCGCGGTTCGAGGTCGATCTCCTCACCGAGGCGCCGCCACCCCTCGGCGCAACGGTCGGGGGTGTAAAGGCCCTCGAATACGGCCGAGAAGTAACCGCACGGGTTGGCTACCGGGGTCAAGGCGTTGCCCGCCATGTCGGTGACCACGGCCATGACGCCAAACAGGTCGGCGGCCAGATCGGCCAAAGCTTGAGCCGTTTCGACGGGTACGGCCTGCTCCAAGGCGATCTCGTGACCTGCCGGCGGCGCCGCGACTGAGAGGGGGGAGGGCACTGCGGCGCCGCCGAGCAGGCCTTCGAGTCGCTCCGAGGGAAAGCGCCATTGCCTCCCGACCTTGACCGCCGGGATGCGGCCATCTTCGGCCATCCGGTAGATGGTCGAGCGGTCGACGTTGAACATCTCCTGGACTTGTCTGGTGGTGAGCAGTGGCACGATTATCTGCGTTTCATGCGTCTCTATGACTTCTTATGCAGCGTATGGCCAACTATGCATCTTGAAATAGAGTCGAAGTACTCTTTTTGTGAAGTCCTTCACAAGACTGGACATCAGGACTGAAATGCCCCCACCTCCTGGCCCGCGGGGGAGGCCGTCTAGCTGTACTGTCGCGATACGTTGCTGACACCTGTGGTTGTTGGCAAGCTTGGTTGGGGCAGTCCAGCCAC